>CAMCWU010000095.1 GCA_945882675.1 Klebsiella pneumoniae
TCCCCAGGTCTACGGCCACCCAGGCCCACGGGCCGAGCTCCGGGCGCGGCCGCCACCCGAGCCCCCACCGCGCCAGCGCAGCGCGCCAACCCGGCAGCGGCAGATCTACGCGGTGCGTCGCGCGCGCGGGGAGCGGATCCCCTATGGCATCCGCCGGGAACACCACGTCCTCCACGGTCACGGACCCCAGCGGGACGGGCGTCGCATCCAGCGCGATCCTCATACGCGTCCCGCCCAGGATCTCCAGCGTCGCAGGCGGATCCACCGTCAGGTTCACCGTCTCGCGGCGCGCGGGCACCAGCGCGACCTCCACGCCCTCCACCGTCGCCACCACCGGCCGATCCGCCGTCAGGTACACGCTAACCGGCGTCCCACCGGGCAGATCCGGCAGGTGTATACGGTCCCCGTCCGCCACGGGCACCGGCCGCCCGCCAGCCGGAGCAGCCACCTCCACCCGGATAGTACCGTCCGGGAGCTGGATCTCCCCCGCGGCCTCGACCCCGCCGGCGCGTCCCGCCACCCGCACCGTCCCCGGCGGCGCCGGCACGAACACGCGGTCCACAGGGGGCTCGAGCAGCCGATCCAGCAGCGGCCTCCCCGCGGCGTCGAAAGCCGCGATCCGGTCCATCTCCCGGCTGGCGTAGACCTCTACGCCGCCTGCGGCCCCGGCGAGCTCCAGCGTGAGCGGCTCCGGCGCGCACCCCGTGAGCGCAGCGAGGACGACGATCATCGCCAGACGCTCACCCGATAGGCGCCGTCGACCCCCGCTCCCACCCGGAACGGCGACTCCGCGAGCGCGATGCGCCCGTCCGCGCTCACGGCCATCCGGAAGAACACCGGCGACGGCGTCGAACACACCGCCACGAGCCGATCCGGCTCCGGACGCCGCAGATCGAACACCAACGCCCCGAACAGGTCCCGCCGGTCGTCGCCCGTGCGCCCCCCGGCCCCGACGACCACCAGGTCGCCGGCGCGAGCGAGCCCCTGGAGCGTCCACGGCCCCTGCCAGCTCCACCCCGTCGCCAGATCTCCGCTCCCGAGCTCCCAGATCCCATTCTCCGCCGGGTGCAGCCCGGGCGGGCGGAGGTCCGGGCTCGCCGCGCCATACGGGATCGCCGAGCGCGTGGTCACCACCAGCGCCCCCCCTGCCGTCGGCCCCAGCCACCCCACCGTCGCCGCCACCGGCACCGCACCCACCGCCAGCGGCGTTCCGAGATCCCGGATCCCCAGGATCTCCCCCGTCTCCGCCGATGCCCGCACTACCCGGCCGTCGCCGGTGCCGATCCAGACGTCCGGCCCCGCCAGGCGCAGCCCGTCCCCCACGACCACGCCCGAGTAGAGCGGCGCGAGCGGCGGGATCCTCACCGAAGCTCGCGGATCGAGCGATGGCAGACCGAGCACCAGCGCCCCGTCGATCGGGAGCTCCGCGTCCACCGGCCCCGTCGCCGACCGCCGCAGCGCCACCACCACACGGTCCGCCTGGTGATCCATCCCGCCGATCACCGCGTCCGCCGGCCCGTCCCCCGGCCACGCCGCCATTCGCCGGAGATCTGCTCCCAACCTCCACAGCCGCGCGCGGTTCCGTCGCTCCCCATCCACCGTCCACCCATGGGATCCGGCCACCAGCACGCCGTCGTCCAGCGCAACCAGCCCGTACGCGCCCGGCAGGGTGTACGCACCGAACGGGTCGTCCGACCCCGGCGCCGGCGACGATCCGAGGTCGTCCGCCATCCGGAACCGCGCCCGCTCCGTGAGATCCGCAGCGTCGAAAGCGTACACGAACGCGTCTGGCGACTGCTCCGCGGCGTACAGCACGGACCCGTCCGGCGACCACGCCAGGCGCTTCACCATCCCCTCTGCCACATGACGCCGCGCCCTCTCTATCCCTGTCCAACCGTCCACGACCAGGACGTCCCCGTTCCACCCCCCCACCGCGAGCCACGTCCCGTCTGGCGAGAACGCGAGAGCGGTGTCCGGCGGCTCGCCACCCGCGGCGATCAACGCCGACACGTCGCCGAGTGGCAGGGCGAACAGCCGCGCGCACCCCGCGAGCCGCGGCGCGACCACGCCCTCCACCAGTTCCCCGGGCTTCCACGGCCGCTCCAAGAGGACCCGCCCATCCGCGACGGGCCGCCCCGCACCACCGGCCAGGATCACGCCGTCCCGCACCAGCTCCGGCCCGACCGCGTCGTCCCCACATCCCAGCGCCAGCAGGAGCCACGTCATGGCGTCGGCATCCACCCCTGGATCTCGCGCGCCACGGCGTCCTGGCCCAGCCGCTCGTACTGCGCGATCGCGAGCTTCCCTGCCAGCCGCACCGAGCTCGCCCAGCCGAGCCCGGCTGCTGCAGCGGCGATCTCCCGCAGCGCGTCCGCGGTGTCGATCTCGACGCTGTCGCCCAGCCCGACCTCCGATGCGGACCACAGCCACTGGAAAGTCGCCTTCTCGTCCTGTCGCCGCGCGAGCATCTGCGCCACGGAGAGCCGGTAGCCCGCCCACAACCAGTGCCCGGGGACGCGTTGCAGATGGTCGTGGGCGCGCGACAGGAAGGTGTGCGCCCGCCGCACGTTCCCCTCCGCGAGCGCGAGGCGCCCCGCGCCGAGGCAGCCGAGGACCGCCGGCTCGAGCAGATCCTGGCGCTCTGCCCACTCGATCTGCGCGTCGTACAACCGGCCCGCCCGCTCCGGATCGCCGGTACGGCGGGCGAGATCCGCCATGCCGAGCCGCGCCTCCATCGCCGTGCCCGTGGCGCCGAGCTCCTCCGCGGCCGCTGCCGCCGCCTTGAGGTCCTCAGACGCCGCGTCGGCGTCCCCCGCCGCGAGATGCACCCGGCTGCGCCCAATCCGAGCCCGCGCGATGCCGACCGGGTCGCTCGAGTCCTGGAACGCCACGATCGCGTCGCCGTACAGGTCCTCGGCGTCCGGCAGGTTCCCGCGCCAGCGGGCGGCCTCCGCCTGCCCGAGGGTCGCGAGCGCCGCGCCGCGCAGGTCCCTCACCTTTGTGAGCCGGTTCTCAGCCCGGGTGAAGAGGAGCTCCGCACCTTCGAAGTTCCGGAGCTGCTGCTCCACCCACGCCTGACCCAGGATCCCGAGCGCCGCGAGCCCCTCGCGGCCCGCAACCCGCGCCCGCTCGTGCACGTCCGCGAGCACGCGCTTGGCCTCCGTCAGGTCGCCGCGCTGCCGGCAGGCCGCCGCCAGGCCGAGCCGCGCCTCCACCCCTGCCACCGGATCGACCGGATCGAGCGCCTCTTGCGCCTGTCGGAACAGGGCCTCGGCGTCGAGCGGCCGCCCCTGCGCCTCTGCCGCCCGGGCGGCCCATAGCCGCGCGCGCGCCTGCCCGATGGCGTCCCCGGCCGATCCGGCCGCCGCGAACGCCAGCCTCGACGCCGTCTCGAGCTCCTGGGTCCGCCCGCGGGCCGCCGCGGCCTCCGCCGCCCGCAGGAGCGCAGGCACCGCGCGGTCCCACCACCCGGCAGCCGCCGCGTGGCGTCCGACCTGGAGATCTACGTGGACCCCCGCGTCCTTTCCCCACGCCGTCCAGGCGGCCACGAGCCCGCCGTGGAGCTGCGCGAGATCCGTCCGCGCCTCCGCCTGCCGCCGGAGCGCCTGGTGGAGCAGCGTGCTGTCGAACGTCCAGCCGCCCGCGTCCTCCACCCACAGGCCACAGCCCACGACAAACGCCGACAACCCGTCCGGCGCGATCTGGCCGAGCAGGAGCCCCGCCGGCACAGCGCGCCCCGCGAGCGCGGCCACGTGCACCGTGTCCCGGAACGCGTCCGGGTCGCCAGAGGCCCGGGCAAGGGCTCCGATCCGAGCTTCGAACAGGGACGCGGCGTCCGCGGGGAGCGCGGCGTCCGCGTCCACCCCGGGCGCCAGGGCGAACACGAGGCCGCCCGTGTCCACGAGCCAGCCGCGCTGCGCCCAGTCCTGCAGGAGCTGGCGAGCGAAGAGCGGGTTCCCCTCGCACCTCTCGGCCACCTGCTCGGCGAGCGCCGGCGTGAGCGAGAGGGCCTCGCCCAGCAGGGCGCGCGTCCCGTCGCGGTCCAGGCGCGGCAGGTCGAGGCGGAGCGCGCCGGACCGCACCAGCCCCGCCACCCGGTCCGCCAGCCCCGGCCGCTGCGCGAGCTCCTCCGAGCGCACCGCAGCGATGACCAGCATTCGCCGCCGATCTCCCTCGAGCCGGCCCTGCAACACCGCCTCCGCGATCGCGAGGCCGTCGCCCTCTTCCTCGGCCCAGTGCGCGTCGTCCACGAACACGCACGCGAGGCCGCGCCACTCCCGCGCCTCCAGGTGCCGGTAAACCTCGCGCAGGCCGAGACCGCCCGGCACGCCCTCGCCCTCACCGAGCCCCGCCCACTGCACCAGGCTCGCGGCTTCGTCCCGGACACGGTCGTCCAGGCTACCACGCTCCCGTGAGAGCTGGCGTACGAGGCGCTCCTGAAGCGAGTCCGCCGTCTCGTTCCACGGGCGTACCAGCGCGCGCGCGGCGCCCGTGTAGCCGTCGTCGCGGCCCGCCGGCTGCTGGTAGCGCAGGTGCACCGACTCCGCCCAGCCCCCCTCCTCGAGCGCGCGGATCACCGACTGGACCAGGCTCGTATTGCCCGATCCGGCCTCTCCGACCAGGAGGATCACGCGCGCCGCGCCGTCCGTGGCGACCGCGCGTGCCTGCTCCCACAGCCGGGCCGCCCACGCCTCCCGGGCCACCAGCGGGAGCTCCCGGAGCGCAAAGAGCGGAAGCGAAGCCCGTGCTCGCGCCCCGGTCGCAGTGCCGGTTGGCGGCGACACCGGCATCGGCGGCGGCAGGGGCCGGTTCCACTGCGGGATCGTCGCCACGCCCGGGTCCGCGAAGAGGGCCTCGAGTATCGCGGGGTCGAACCCGTACAATGTCCCGCCGAGCCCGAGTCCCGAGTCCGGGCTCGGCGCGGCCTCTGCCACCGTGGACCGCTCCACGCCCAACGAGCCCGTCGTGTCCGCTGGCCCGAGCGCCTGGAGCTCCGCCCGCAGATCTGCGGCGAGGTCGTACCGGGAGAGGGGCTCCGCCGCCAGGAGGTTGGCGAGCACCCGCCCGAGCGCCGCCGGCACAGGCATGCGCGAAACGAGCGGCGGCAGCGGAGGCGGCACGAGCCACAGGTCCGGGAACGGCCGCGCGCCCGTCACCGCCTCCCAGATCACCACCCCCAGCGAGAAAAGATCCGTCCAAGGCCCATATTCGCGCGGGTCGCCCCGATGCTGCTCAGGGGACATGAACCCCGGCGTCCCCTCCGCCCGCCCCTTGCGGCGCGCCAGCTCCGAAGAAGCATTCGCGAGCCCGAGATCCGCGAGCCACACATGCCTGCGGCCGTCCGCGCCCGTGTGCAGGAGGATGTTCTCGGGCTTCAGATCCCGGTGGAGCACGCCGCGCGCGTGCAAGTGGGCGAGCGCGTCGAGCAGCTGCAGGAGCAGCCGCAGCATCTCGTCCCAGACCGGCGGGGCCTCGCGGAAGCTGGCGAAGGACCCCGCGTCCGCGTAGTCGAGGCCGAGGTAGGGGGTGCCGTCGTCGAGCTCGCCGTAGTCGTGGATCGGGACGATGTGCGCGTGCGTCAGGCGCGCCGAAGTGCGGACCTCTCCCTCGAACAGCTTGCGGAAGCGGGGGTCGCGCGCCAGGTCCGGGCGTACCAGCTTGATCGCGACCGGCACGTCCAGCAGCACGTCCCGCGCGAGCAGGACCCGGCCCATGCCGCCTTCGCCCAGGATCGGCGTCGAGGCGAGCTGGTACCGCTCCGGGAGGCGGATCGACGGGTCCGCAACCCTGAACTCCAAGCCCCTACCCCCCGTCATCGCGGAACGATAACCCAGGCGCATGTCTGATGTCACCGAGACCGGGACCTGGGCCCGCATGCGCGCCCGCCAGCCTGACCCTGCCGCCATCGCGATCGTGGCGGACGGCCTGACGCTCACGTACGGCGATCTCGATCTCCGTGTGGCGCGCGCCTCCGCGTGGCTCCGGAATCGCGGCCTCCGTCCCGGCGATCGCCTGGCGTTGATGGCGCCGCGGTCTCTCGCCTTCCTCGACGTGTTCCTGGGCGCCCTCGCCACCGGCGTGGTGGTAGTGCCCATGAACGACCGGTACACGGCAGATGAGGTTCGCTATCTCCTCGCCGACTCCGCGCCCGCGCTGGCCATCCTGGTGGACGACCTCGCCCCCGCCCATGGCGCAGTGCCCGCGTCGGAGCTTCGCTCTCTCTTAGACGATCCCCGGATCCAGCCCACGACCGTAGAGACGGGACCCGCCGCGTCCGACACCGCCGCGATCCTGTACACCTCCGGCACCACGGGTCGGCCGAAAGGCGCCGTGATCCTCCACGAGAACCTCCAGGCCACGCTAGCGTCCCTCCACGTAGCCTGGGAGTGGACCGCGGACGACGTCCTCGTACACGCGCTACCGCTCAACCATGTCCACGGGCTGGTGGTGGCGCAGCTCGGCGCATTGTGGGCTGGCTCCCGGACGATCTGGCTGTCTCGGTTCGAGCCCGCGCTCCTATGGGACGCCGTCGCGGCGCACCGCGCGACGATCTTCATGGGTGTCCCCACCTTCTACACCCGCCTGCTAGCGGCGCCAGGGATGCCGGATCTGGCTTCAATCCGGCTGTTCACGTGCGGCTCGGCCCCGCTCCCGGCCCACGTGCTCCAGGCGTTCCACGAGCGCTTCGGCCACGTGGTCCTCGAGCGGTACGGCATGACCGAGATCGGCATGGCGCTCTCGAACCCGTACCGGGGCGAGCGGCGAGCCGGCTCCGTGGGCCTGCCGCTGCCCGGCGTGGACGCGCGGATCACCGCCCCCGACGGATCCGTGCTGGATCCCGGCGAGATCGGCGAGGTGCGCGTCCGCGGCCCCGCCGTGTTCGCGGGCTACCGCAACCGCCCCGACGCCACCGACGAAGCCATCGGTGATGGCTGGATGCATACGGGTGACCTCGGTTTTCGCGACCACGACGGTTACTTCCATCTCACGGGCCGCGCGACCGAGCTGATCCTCGTCGGCGGGCTCAACGTGTACCCGCGCGAGGTGGAGTCCGCGCTCCTAGACCACCCGGCGGTCGCCGACTGCGCCGTCACGGGCCTGTCGGACCCCGACCTCGGCGAGATCCCGGTGGCCGCGATCGTCCTGCGCGAGCCCGCCTCGATCCCGGATCTGCGCGCGTTCGCCCGTGAGAGGGTCGCGTCCTACAAGGTCCCGCGCCAGCTCCTGATCGTGGGCGAGCTGCCGCGGAACACCATGGGCAAGGTGCTGAAGGCCGAGCTCCGCCGCCTGTTCGTGACGGTCCGGCCCGCCCGCCCGGACGAAGCCGCCGCCATCGCCGATCGCAACGTGGCCATGGCCCGTGAGACCGAGGATCTGGCGCTCGATCCAGCCGTCGCCCTCTCCGGGGCACAGGCCGTGTTCCGGGGCGACGTCGGCGCGTTCTACCTGATCGCCGAGATCGGCGGCGCGCCGGTGGGGCAGCTGATGCTCACGACCGAGTGGAGCGACTGGCGGAGCCGGCCCGTGTGGTGGATCCAGTCGGTGTACGTCGGGCCGGAGCACAGGAGGGCCGGCGTCTTCCGCGCGCTGCACGATGACGCGATCCGGCGCGCGCGGGACGCCGGCGCGGGCGGCGTACGGCTGTACGTCGATCGCCGGAACACCGCCGCGATCGATACGTATCGCCGGCTCGGCATGGACGGGGAGCACTACCTCGTGTTCGAGCGGATGTTCTAAGGTGGAGTATGATGACGGCCCCTGGAGTGCTCCGCCGATGAAGCTCCCGTTCGTCGACGAGATCCGAGACGCTCGCGCCCGCGCCGACGACGCACGGCGCGCAGCCGGTCACCTCGGCCGGATCGACGGCTGCATCCAGGCGCTCGGCATGCTCGAGCGCCACCACCAGCTCCACGCGGAGCTCCCGGACCAGCCGCTCCCGGGAGAAGACCTGATCCAGGAGATCGCGGACTCCTGGCCCGCCC
This sequence comes from Klebsiella pneumoniae, assembly GCA_945882675.1. Classification (GTDB taxonomy): domain Bacteria; phylum Myxococcota_A; class UBA796; order UBA796; genus CANLGQ01. The sequence continues at coordinate 7,983 of CAMCWU010000095.1, forward strand.
TCGCTGACCTTCCGAGCGCCACCCCGCGCGCCGGCGAGCCCGTCTCGCTCCGCCTCCAGGCGCGCCGCGCCCAGCTCGAAATGGCGCGGGCGACCCTCAAGTTCCGCTCGACGGAGGCCGCGGAGCACGGCCGGGTGCTGCACGAGCTGCAGCACCGCCAGCACGACGCGCTCGAAGAACCACGCTGGGCCGACGCCACCCGCGAGCTCGCGAGCCTGCGAACCGCCCGCGACGCCGTCGCCGCCGAGCTCCAGCCCATCGATCACCGCGTCGCCGTCCTACGGCCGGTCCGAGGCGTCGTCGATCCCCTCGCCGCGCGGCTGCGGGCGGAGCTCGCCCATCGCGAGGACCCCGACCTGCAGGGCCTGGCGCCGTGGCGCGCGCTCCATCTCGCCCGCGCGATCCTCGAGAGCGTGGCCGGCGCGCTACCGCCGTCGGCCGGGAGCGTGCCGCTTCCGCCCGCCCCGTCGCTCCCCGCAGCGCCCAGCCGGGATCCGGCGGTGAACGCCACGCTCTGGTGGGACGTGGAGGGCGTGTCCGAGCGCCTCGACGAGCTCACCATCGCGCTGGCAGAGGACGCCACCCGCCTCGCCGCCGACCATCAGCGCCTGCTCGCGCGCCTCGACGAGCTCGACCGCAGCATCCTGGAGCGTACCGGATGACCGACCCCTGGGGCCCCGGCCCGACCGAAACCCCTCCCGGCGCGTGGGATCCCGAGATCGCCGCCGGCCTCGCCGCCATGATCGCCGACGTCGCGGCCAACCCGGAGGATCGGCCCCCACTCGCCGTCTTCGACTGGGACGAGACGTGCATCCGCGGCGACATCAGCGAGACCTGGCTCACGTACCTCGACGAGTTTGTGCCGGGCATGCTCGAGGACTACGAGCTCGGCTGCCGCGTCGACAAGCGAGTCGCCTACGAGAAGCTCGCCATCGACCTGTGCAAGGGCCGCACCGAGCGCGAGATCCGCACCGATGTGCTCGCCGCTCTCGCACGCGCCCAGCGCGACGGCCGGATCGCCCTGCGCCAGGACGTCCGCGACCTGTTCTGGCAGCTCCACCGCCGGGGATGGGAGGTGTGGATCGTCACCGCGTCCACCACCCCCGTCGTCCAGCCCCTCGCCGAGATGTACGGGATCCACCCGCATCGCGTCCTAGGCATGCAGTGCCCCCTGGGACCGGACGGCCGGTTCCTGCCGCGCCTCCTCGACCCGATCCCGTACCGGGACGGGAAGATCGCTGCGGTGCGACGGTGGATCGGCTGCGATCCCACGCTCGCTGCGGGTGACAGCGACGGGGACCTGTGGCTGCTGCGCGCGGCGCGATATCGGATCCTCGTCGACCGCGGGGAGCGCGGCGATCCGGCCCTCCGCGCCCTGGCGCAGTCCGAGGGTTGGTGGATCCAGCGCGGGTGGTCATGACGGGTCCCGGTCTGTGGGTAATGAACTTCGGCGGGCCGAAGGGCCCGGAGGAGCTCACGCCGTTCCTCACCGAGCTGTTGCAGGACGTGCTCCCGGGGCCCATGGCGCTCAAGCGGTGGGTCGCCCCGGCGCTCGCGCGATCGCGCTCCAAAAAGGTAAGTCCGAACTACGAATCCATCGGGTGGTCGCCCATCGTCGCCACGCACGACCTCCAGGTGGCGGCGCTCGTGAAGGAGCTCGGCGCGGACGCCCCGGAGCGCATCACGTCCGGGATGATGTTCACGGCCCCGACCATGAAGCAGTCTGTGAAGGATCTGCAGGGTTGCCCCTGGATCATCGCGCTGCCCATGTTCCCGCACTACAGCATCGCGACCACGCAGACCGCGTTCAGCTTCGCCTGGCAGGCCATGGTGGAAGCCGGCATGCAGGATACGCCCGTCCACTGGATCCCGGCGTACTTCGACCATCCGCTGTACATCGACGCGCTCTGCGCGACGATCCGCAAGGGGATCGCCGCGACGCCCGGTGAAGGTCCGATCCACCTCGTCTTCTCCCCGCATGGCCTGCCGCTGTCGTTCGTCCACCGCGGCGACCCGTACCCCGACCAGGTGCGCGAGTCCGTGCGCCGCGCCGTGGCCCAGCTCGGCTGGAGCGATCCGTGGACCCTCGGCTGGCAGAGCCGCGTCGGCCCCGTGGCGTGGCTCGAGCCATCCACTGAGACCATGCTTCAGCGGATCGGCGCCGCCGGCGGCACCCGCGTGTGCATCGTGCCGATCAGCTTCGTGAGCGAGCACATCGAGACCCTGTACGAGATCGACGTCGAGTACCGGGAAGTCGCGGAGAAGGCGGGGATCCACCACTTCGCGCGCGCCCCGGCCCTTGGCCTCGAGCCCGCGTTCCTGGCGTGCCTCGCCGATCTCGTGCGCAAGGCCGTCGCGAAGACGCAGCACCTGTGCGTCCGCTGCCTGCACCCGCAGTCCGAGCAGCACCGCCGCCGCGCGGGCTGCGCGACCTGCCGCTTCACCACCCCCGCGTTCTTGCGGGACGGGGTAGCCCCGTGAGCTGGAAGCTCGCCACCTCCGCCGATATCGGCCAGCTCCGGGCGGAGATCGCGGCGAGCCCGCGGATCGCGCTCGACACCGAGTTCCATGCCGAGCGCCGCTATCTGCCGCAGCTCTTCCTCGTCCAGCTCCGCACGGAGGCGGGCCGCACCTGGCTGATAGACGCCCTCGATCCCAACGTCCTGCCCGCGATCGCCGCGGATCTGGTGGGCTCCGACTGGATCGTCCACGGCGGCGCCCAGGATCTGCGGATCCTGCTGCCGTTGTGCGGCGGCCTTCCCGCACGCGTGCACGACACCCAGGTGGCCGCCGGCCTCCTCGGACACAGGTTCCCCGCCGGCTTCGGCGACGTCATCGAGCGCTGGCTCGGCCGCTCGATCGACAAGGCCATCACGCTCTCGGACTGGAGCAAGCGCCCGCTCGCCCGCGAACAGCTCGAGTACGCGGCGTCGGACGTCGAGTGGCTCCACCCGCTGTGGGATCGCCTGGCCGCGGAAGCCGCCGCGAAAGGTCGCTCCGACCTCCTCTCCCTCGCGTGCTCAGAGGCCAGGGACGCCGCGATCAGCCCGCCCCCCCCCGACTGGCGCCGCCTCCCCGCGTCCGTGATCCTCGACGGAGACGGCGCCGCCGCGCTCGAGGCCCTCGTCGCCTGGCGCGAGGATCTCGCGCGCGTGACGGACACCCCCTCGCGCGTCATCCTCGGCGACGCGCTGCTGATCGAGCTCGCCCGCCGCCGTCCCGACAGCCGCCAGGCCATGTCTGCCAACCGCAAGATCTCGAAGTCGCTCGTTCGCGAGCACGGCGACGCGATCGTGGAGACCCTCGCCGCCGCCCGCGCGTCCGGCCGCCGACCCGCCGTGATCCTTCACGGATCCCCGGCTTCCCGGCGCCTCGCGTTCCTGGGCGCGCTCGCGTCCGTGCTGGGCGATCTCGGCGGATGGGCGACCGGTCTCGTGCTCCCGCCCGGCCCCCTGGAGGAGCTCGCCGTCCTCGCCGATCCCAAACCGCCGAGCATCGACCGCATCCTCGGGTGGCGCGCCGCGCTCGTCGGCCCGGAGATGGCGTCTGCCCTCGCTGGCGGCCTGTCCCTTCGCCTCGTCGGCGGAGAGGTGCAAGTCGGCGTCGAGCCCGATGCCACCGCATCCTGAGCCCCCTTCGCGCACGATCTGCGGGCCCCGAAAAAATTTTTTCGAGCAGATCGTGCGGCTTAGAGCGAGTTCATCCTCGAGCCGCGCCGCTCGCGGCCGAGGAAGATCTTGCGGGCCACGCCGTGGCGACGCATTCTCGTGGGGCGAACAGCGCACGGGCCACCCCGCATCAACCATCAGGAGCGAATATGACCAACTTCATCCAGGACGAGCAGGGCGCCACCGCGATCGAGTACGGCCTCATCGCCGCCCTCGTCTCC
>CAMCWU010000096.1 GCA_945882675.1 Klebsiella pneumoniae
CGGACCTGTGGGGCGTCGGGTGCATCCTGTACGAGCTGGTAACCGGAAAGCTCGCTTTTGACGAGGATAGTTCGACCAAGACGCTCCAGCGCGTCGCGACGGGGATCTACCAGAGCCCGCTAGAGCTCCGGCCGGATCTCCCGGCGCCGCTGGTGGCCCTGATCGCGTCGCTGCTCCAGGTGGATCGCGCCAGGCGCCCCGCGGACTGCCGCGATGTCCGGCTCCGCGTGCGCGAGATCAGCGGCGGTTGAGCGCGGCGAGCACGGTGTCGGCGTCGGCGGGCAACAACTCCAAGAGGCCTGCGACGTCCGGATCCCGCGCTCTGCGCTGCAGGCGATCGAGCAGGATCTCCAGCCGGTCGAACCGCACCGCCACCGCGCCGAGCGGCTCGTAGCCGACAGCGATCCACCACTCCCGCGGGAGCCCCGCTACCGGGTGCGCCGGCCGCGGCTCGGGTGCCGGCAGCCACGGATCCCGGCCCTCCCACAGGCACCAGAGCGCGGACGCGATCTCCGCCGGGCCCGGGCGCGCCAGGAACGCGCGGCGGCGCCCGATCTCGATCCCGCGGCGGCCGAGCGCGGCGAGATCCGCGGCGTCGAGCGGCGGGAGATCTCGCGCCGGCGTGCTCCCCAGGCCGAGCTCCACCTGCCGGAGCACGGCGCGCACCGACGGCGTGATCGCGAAGCTCACGGCCTCGCGCGGCGCCGCGCGGAGCGACGCGACCCACGCCTCCACCCGGCGGCGGAGCCGCAGCCGCACCGCCTCCGCGAGCGGTGTCGGCAGGACCTCGAGCGGCAGCGGGGCGACGGCGGGCCGTACCCGCGACGGCCCGCGCAGCACGCGCCCCAGCGCCTCCCCATTCCACCGGACCCGGCCGTCCGCGCCGATGATCAGCTCGTCGTCCGTGCACGCCACGATCCGCTCGGCCCGGGCCTGGACGAGCGGCTGGATGTGGCGCTCCACCGCGCCCGCGTGGCGGCCCGCGCCGGGCGCCGCGACCCACGAGAGCCCGACGAGCCGGCCCACGGACTCCCCGCCGATCTTGACCGTGCCGTCGTCGACCTCCGCGCGAGCGTCCCGGGCCGTCAGCCGCATGGTCCGGCGGTCCACGAACCGGGCCTGGAGCCGCTCGTGGAGCGCATCCGAGAGCCGGTCCTCGATCTCCCGAGTCCGATCCTGCCATTCCTTCGGGGCATCCAGCCAGCGGCGGTGGTGGGCCACGAATGTCCAAGTCCGGATCCAGGCGAGCCGGCTCGTCAGCGTCTCGATGTCCCCGTCCGTCTTGTCGAGCCGCCCGACCCGCGTGGCGACCCAGTCCGTCGGCAACGTGCCGGCGCCATAGAGCCGGTGCAACGCGATTTCCCGCAGCAGCTGGACGTGGCTGTCCGTCATCGTCTTGCGGAAGTCGGGGATGCTGCAGACCTCCCACAGCGCTTCCAGCGCCTCTGGCGTGCCGACGCGCGCCGCGATCTCCGGATCGGCCAGCAGCGCGTGGAGGACCTTCTGGTCCTCGTCGTCGCGGAGCTGCACCAGGTACGGCGCCGGAGACGGGCGATCGAGGCTCGCCTTGAGGCGCTCGGGGCTGCGGAAGTCGAGCTCCGAGTTCCGCCAGTAGAGGTGGGTGATCGGCGTGAACTGGTGGGTCTCGACGGCTTCCACGATCTCGGGCGGTAGCTCTCCGGCCTCCCGCGTGACGCCGAAGGTGCCGTCCGTCTTGAAGCGCCCGGCGCGCCCGGCGATCTGCGCGACCTCCGACGACGTGAGATCGCGCGGCCGATACCCGTCGAACTTGCGGAGCGCCGTGAACGCGACGTGGACCACGTCCATGTTCAGGCCCATGCCGATCGCGTCCGTCGCGACCATGTGATTGACCTCCCCTGCCTGGTACATGGCGACCTGGGCATTGCGCGTGCGGGGGGAGAGAGCGCCGAGGACCACCGCCGTGCCGCCGTGGGCCGCGCGGAGGCGCTCCGCGATCGCGTAAACCTGCTCGACCGAGAACGCGACGATCGCCGAGCGCTTCGGCACGTTCGTGAGCTTGTGCATGCCCACGTACCGCAGCGTGCTCAGGCGCTCCCGCCGCTCGATCCGCACGCCCGGGATCAGGCGCGGCAGCAGCGCAGCCATCGTGTCGGAGCCGAGGAACATGGTCTCGTTCACGCCGCGCGCGTTCAGCAGGCGGTCGGTGAAGACGTGGCCGCGCCCGCGATCGGCGGCCAGCTGGATCTCGTCGACCGCCAGGAAGGCGACGGGGCGGTCGACCGGCATGGCCTCCACCGTGCACACGAAGTACCGGGGATCGGCGGGGATCCGCTTCTCCTCGCCGGTGACGAGCGCGACGGCGGCTTCTCCCCGCGCGGCCACGACGCGATCGTAGACCTCCCGTGCCAGGAGCCGGAGCGGCAGCCCGATCATGCCGGACGGCTGCTCCAGCATGGCCTGGATAGCCCTGTACGTCTTGCCCGTGTTGGTCGGACCGAGGACGGCCGTTACGCGGGGATCCGAGAGGAGTCGCGGCACCCCGACAGCGTAACCACGGAAGGCCCGGGGACCACCGCGCCACCCGACTCAGCCCTCTCGATCCGCCCCCATGGCGACGTCCGGCTTCCCCCCGGGGACCCGCATGGAGGCGCCGGGCGGCGCGTTGAGATCCTGCGGATCCCACAGCAGGCGGGTGCGCCAGAGCGACGCGACCAGCGCGTCCGGGATCTCCACGCCGAGCTCCGCGGCGGCGGCGTCCCGCGCGACGCGCCACGGCGTCCTGCCGTCCATCTTCGAGAGCAGGCCGAAGATCCAGATCGGCACCTTCACGAGATCGTACCCCGACCACGAGCTCAGCGCCCACGTCGGCGGATCGTCCGGTCCGATCCCTTCTTCCCGGTGCCAGTGCTGGACGGACGGGGCGAGCACGTCCGGCATGGTCCGATCGATCTCGGCGCGCGCGTCCACCACCTTCTGCGCCCGCTCGACGATCCCGGGCCGCCGCATCGACGCGATATCGGTGTCGGTGAGCCGATCGGCGCGCTCGGCGCACAGCAGATACCAGGCCTCGAGCTCCTCGGCGGTCGCGCCCGCCCCCGGCGCGTCCGGCAGCTCCGCGAGGTGGCGGGACACGAGATCCTCCACGCCCTCCAGCGTGGCGCCGAGGCGGTTCCAAAGCTCACGCCCCGCCGCTCCGTCCACGTGCTTGCACTGCCAGGTGCGGCATACGGCCTCGCGATCCGCGTGCACGGAGCAGCCGAGCGGCCCCTCCATCCAGTACGGGCACTCGAGCATGTCGTCCGTGCCGAACCCGCGCCCGACTTTCCGGGCGTGCATATACCGCTCCATCCAGTACTTCGGCGGCCCGAGCCGCCGCGCGGTCACGCCCTCGAGGGTGCTCGCCAGCCGCGCGCGGATCTTCTCCGCGCCCACGCCCCCGCGCCGGAGCGCCCGGCCGACGCGGTAGTTCGGCAGCGACGGGTGGTAGGTGCAGCACCGGGACCGCGCCGTGAATGCCGTGCGGTGCGCGTGGGCGTCCGTGAGTGGGGTCCGCACCATGGCGCAGCTCGAGCAGGAAGCGAGGGGCTCCGCCGGGATCTCGACGGCCGCGAGCTCGGGCACGACCGCCAGGAACTCGGGCAGCTCGCGGATCGGCACGGCTACTTCAACCTGCCGGGCGGGCGGCCCGGCGATCCGGGGGGAGACATGGGCTCGACGGTGACGCTCGCCCCGCCCGCTCCGCGGTCGTCCAGCGCCGAGCGGGTCCTGGGCTTCGTGGTGGCTACCTGCGCGGTACTACCGCCGCCGACCACCACGCCCACGGACGACACGAACCCGTTGCCGACCTGCTCCGGGTCGCGCGCCTTGACCGAGCCCCTCCACGCGAGGTCCTGCCAGGACATCCCGCCTCCAGGCCCGCATCCTACCGCATCGCGGGCGCGTCGTGTTAGGGATCGACGCATGGGACAACCAAACTGGATCACGCCCCGCGGCCTCGAGCGCATCCAGCGCGAGCTCGACTGGCTCGAGCGGGAGGAGCGGCCCAAGGTCGTGGCGGAGGTCGCGTACGCGGCGAGCCTCGGCGATCGCTCGGAGAACGCCGAGTACATCTACGGCAAGAAGCGGCTCCGGTCGATCGACGGCCGCCGGCACTTCCTCATGAAGCGCCTCGAGACCGCGCAGATCGGCGATCCGACCCTCGTCCGCGGCACGAAGATCCTGTTCGGCGCGACGGTCGTCGTCGCCATGCCGGACGGCGAGGAGAAGACCTGGCGGATCTGGGGCGAGGACGAGGTGGACGTCGAAGCCGGCGTGATCTCGTGGCGCTCACCCATCGCGCGGGCCATGACCGGGAAGAGCGCCGGAGACGTCGTCGTCTACGAAGCACCCGGTGGCAGCCGGGAGATCGAGATCCTGGACGTGCGCTACGAGCCGCAGGCCCCGCTACCGGACGACCTCGGATTCCTCCGCTAGATCGAGCGTGGTCGGGATCTGCGCGTCCACCAGGGCGAGATCGTTCGACAGCCGCACCGAGCTCCGCCACCGGAGCCCGTGGAAGATCGCGCCCGTCACGCCGGCGCTCGCGATTCCCACGCCTGCGTCCGGCGCGCACGCGATCCCCGTGTAGTCGTCCACGAGCGGCATGCACCCGGCCGCCACGAGCAGGCCGCCCGCCAGGATCGCGCCCACGTTCGCGCCCAGTCCGAACGCGTTGGCCCGCGCGTCGCGCTCGGCCGCCAGGCGCCAGTGCTCCGCCACCGCGGATGCCGCCCCGGGCCGCGTGAGATCCGTCTCCGCGAGCTGTGCGCGATACGCCGTCTTTCGCCGGCTGGCGGTCTCGATCGTCAGCGCGGCGGTCGAACCGTGGAGCACGCCGCCCGCCACGAGCCCTACGCCGAGCGCGGGACGCTCGAACGCGAACGCCGCCACGGCGCCCGTCCCGACCTCCGCCAGCGCCGCGACACCGAGGGCGAGCGGCGGGTAAGGCGCCCGCTGCAGCCGCTTCTCCTCGAGCGCTTCCAGGGCCGCCCACGAGTCCGCGATCGGCAGGGGCGCCGCCGCGGGGAGCGCCCGGACGTCCGGTGGGAGATCCTGCGCGAACGCCCCGGCCACCAGCCACATGAGCATGGCGATCAGAACTTCCCGTCCTGAAGGTTCCAGGTGATGTGCTGGGCCGGGATGTCCGCGATCTTCTCGCGCTTGTAGGTCGTGCCGTCCCAGATGTAGCGGCGGAACTCCTTCTGCTTGTCGGCGGCGACGTAGATCTCGACCTTGCCGTCCCCGTCGAGGTCGGCCACGTGCGTGGCGTGCTCGAACCCGCCCGACTCGGCGTCGATGAGGGTCGTCGAGAACGTGCCGTCCCCGACCTGCTGGAGCACGAACAGGCCCTTTCCCTCGGACGCGGCGACCAGATCGGTCTTGCCGTCCCCGTTCACGTCCCCCGGGACGAGGAAGCGGGTCTGCTTGTCGTCCACCGTCGCGACCTTCACCTCGGTGAACTTGCCGTTCTTGCCTGGATCCATGCGGAGGATGGCGACGGGATCCTTGATCTCGAGCTTGCCGTCCGCGCCCTTGACCGTGTGGCCTTCCCGCACGACGTAGAGCTCGTCCTTCCCGTCCTTGTCGACGTCCGTGACCAGGATCTCCTTCGCGTGGGACTCGGCCCACTGCGCGACCCAGGAGCGAACGTACTTTCCGTCCTTGAAGTCGTAGCGCGCGACCGCGCCCGGCTGCGACTCGCCCGACGCCTTGTTCCGCTCAGACGGCGTGACGTAGAACTCCTTCTTGCCGTCCCCGTCCACGTCGCCGATCTCGACCTCGTGCACGAAGGTGTCCTTCTGCTCGTCCATCTGGACGAACTCCCACTTCCCGTCGGCGGTCTCGCTGCCGACCGCGACCACGCCCATGTCGTGGGTGGCGATGACGATGTCGTCCTTGCCGTCGCCCGACACGTCCCCGATCTCGAAGTCCCGGAAGCGCTGGAACTTTCCGCCCCACTTCGCTTCGTACAGCGTGGTGGCGACCCAGGTGTTGCCCTGCTTCTTCCAGTGCCGGAGCGTGGCCGGCTTGGCGGGGTCGTAGCCGACCTGGCCCGCGGCGATCGTGAGGATGCCGTCGCGCCACCAGATCGCCTTGTGGAAGACGTTCGAGTCCGGATCCTCGATTTTCTGGCTCCACCACTGCTTGCCGTCCGTGCGCCAGAGCACGAGCTTGGCGGGGCCGGGCTTCGGCTTGCCGCCCTGGCTGACGAACTGGGCCTGCGACATCAGGATCGTCGCCAGCGGACCGTCGGGCTCGGCCGCGGGAGCCGGCGGAGCCGGAGTGGCGACTGGAACCGGGGCAGGAGCAGGCGTCTCCACCTCTCCGCCGGAGCACGCCCACATACCCGCTGCGCCCACGACCAGCGCGGCGGCCGCGCCCAGGACCCCAACCCTCTTGCCCATCCGGTTCCTCCGAGATTTGACGGCCTGCACTTCGTCCGTCCTGGTCCGCTCGTCAAGGTGGGATATCCTGGGCCGGTGAACGACACGACCCCGACCGTCTCGCGGCGCCTGGTCCCGTTGGTGATCGGCGTCGCCTTCGTGCTGATCACCGTCATCGCGCTGGCGCAGATCGTGCAGTTCCGAAGCCAGCTCCGGACGCGGGAAACCGCGCGGCTGGAGACGGAGCTCCGCGCCGGCGTCGCGAGCCTGGAGGATCGCCTCCAGGCGGACATCGACGCGTGGATGGGAGACGCCACCACGGAGCCCGAGCGCGCCGGGCGCATGCAGGATCGCTGGCGGCGCGAGCGCCCGTGGTTCGACAGCGTGTACGTCTGGCAGCGCACGCCCGAGCGCCCGTTCAGCCTGGACGGACCTGCGGTCCGGTTCCTGTTCCCCACGGAGGCGCGGGGAGAGGAGCGGCAGGACGTGGACGACTGCATCACGGCGGCGCGGGCCGCGCGCGCAGCGTCGGAAGTGCACGAGGTCGCAGAGCTCTACGTGACCGGCTGCCAGTCCCGGCCGCTCCCGGTCCGCCTTGCGGCCGCGACGGAGGCCGCGACGCTGCTGCACCAGGCCCACGATCACGGCGCCGCCCTGCTCGCGCTGGCGCACTCGGACGTGCCCGCGGATCTCGGGCTGACGGACGGCGCGGGGCGCGGGATCGAGCCATGGCGCGTCGCGAACCTCCGCTCCCTGCGCGGCGAGATCCTCATGGCCCTCGGCCGCGTGGACGAGGGCCTCCGGTCCCAGTACCAGGTCGGCCGAGAGATCGCGGCGCTCGACGCCCCGCAGGCCGAGCCCCTCCTGGCGCAGTTCCAGCACCGGCTCCCCCGCCAGCTCCGCGCCAACGGCCACCGGGAGGAGGCCGATCAGCTCGATCTCCTTCTCGGCCGCGCCGCCCGCCGGGTGGAGGTCTGGGGAGAGGTCCGCGATCGCATCGTCGAGCCCGCCCGCATCGCTCCGGTCTCGACCGGCAGCCGGTTCATCTACGATCAGTACTCGGATACGCCGTGGCTGCTGTTCTACGACTGGAGCCCGACCGGCCAGATCGGCGTGGCGCTCCAGCTCGAGCAGGCGGCCCTCGTGGACGAGATGCTGAACAGCTCTGCGCTCCGCCCGCTCCGGCCGTGGATCACGATCACGGACCCGGCGGGACAGTGGATAGCCGGCGTACGCCGCGGCGGCCAGCTCGTGGTCAGCGTGCCCTTTACCCGGACGCTCACGCACCTGCGCGTCGGGATCCGCCAGGAAGCACTCGAGACCACGCTCGTGGACCTGCGGTCCCAGTGGGTCACGCCGCTCCTCGTCGTCGCGATCTTCTCGTTCCTCGGCGGCGGAGCGCTCTACGCGCAGCACAAGGCGACGCAGCAGCAGGCGGCGCTCCTCGCCCGCCAGCGCGAGTTCACCACGCGGGTCACGCACGAGCTGAAGACGCCGCTCGCGGGCATCCGGGTGATGGCGGAGAACCTGGAGAGCGGGGCGTGGTCGGACCAGCGCCAGGTTCGCCTCGCCGCGAACCGCATCATCGCGGAGGCGGATCGGCTCACGGCGCGGGTGGACCAGGTTCTCGCCGTCGCCAGGACCCGCACGATCCCGCGCCCCGAGCCGTTCGACCCGGAGGAAGCGCTCCTCGCCGCCGTGGACGACTGGGGCCCGCGCCTGGAAGAGGGCGGGGTCAAGCTCCTCGCGGACCTGCACCCGACGGATCCCGTCGTCGGGGACGCCCAGGCGATCCAGGACGCGGTGGCCTGCCTCCTCGACAACGCGCTCAAGTACAAGCGGGACGATCGGCCGGACCCGATGGTCTGGCTCCTCGCGGCGCAGCAGGGGCGGTGGGTCGAGATCAGCGTCACCGACAACGGGCTCGGCGTCCCGCCGGAGATGCGGGAGTCGATCTTCGAGCGCTTCGTCCGGGTAGAGGGGCCGAACCGCGGGATGGCGGGCGGCCACGGGCTCGGGCTCTCCCAGGTCCTCGAGATCGTGGAGGCCCACGGCGGCACCGTCGCGTGCACGGAGGGCGTGGACGGCGGCGCGCGCTTCACTCTCAGGATCCCCGCCGAGCGCGCAGCAGGGTAGCTCGAACAGGTGTGGCAATTCGTCCCCGCGGCGGGTACACTGGAGCTTCCAGCGGGGGACCATCTTCCCCGACCCTGGTCCGAAGCGAGGAAAGTCCCCGATGCGCTCGATCATCGCTCACTCCCGGACCCGCACCCCCCTGGCGGGCCCCGGCCTCGCTGCGCTCTTCCTGCTCCTGGCGGGCACGAGCGCCTGCTCCGGCGACGGCGCCGACAAGCCCGTTGCGGACGCGCAGGACACCGACGCGGCCGACACCGACACGGACACGACCACCGAGACGGACACCGACACCGATCCGGTGGACACGGCGTTCCCCCCTGGAGACGTCGGCAGCCTCGTGGTCGTCCAGGACGGCGGGCGCACGGCGCTCTACGCCATGTTCGTCAACCAGCAGCCCGGCTTCGAGAACCTGGCGTCGTGCGCGGTCACGGACACCGTGTGCGTCCCCGGCTTCGCGAGCCGGAACCCGGGCACGGACGTGCAAGACGCGTTCGACCCCAACATCCGTTTCGATCCCGTCTTCTCGCAGTACCGGTACGTGGGGGACGAGATCACGTTCGGGCCGTGGACGGCCGAGCTCCGCTACGACGCCGAGCGCGGCATCGCCTTCTACTTCGCCGATCTCACGGGAGAGGACATCCCGCTCGGCCCCATGGGCGTGAGCTGGGGCGTGCAGTGGGGCGACTACGCCGGCACGGACGACCTGTTCCTGCAGGAGCCGATCGAGATGATCGTGCCGCGCGCCACCACGGTGCTCACCACGAACGCCACCACGATCCCGATCGAGTGGATCCCCCAGGAAGACGGCGGTGACATCCACCTGTTCGCCACCACCGGCGATCCGCTGTTCATCGGCGCCCAGTGGGTGCTTGAAGACGATGGCTACTTCGAGATCCCGGTAGACGACGTCTTCAGCGGGTCTCCGCCCCTCGACCCCACCGAGATCGGCTTCTCGCTCCAGCGGTGGAACACCGACTCGACGAAGTTCCAGGGCCACGTCCTCGACCTCGTCCAGATCTCGTCCGCGAAGTTCACGGCTTCGTACGACTACGTCGGCTCGGCGACGGAGATCGAGCTGTCGGACAACTGCGCGCAGGCGGTCAACAACGTCGACCTGAACAGCACGGGGACCTGGAGCTACTGGGGCCGCCTGGCCGGCTACACGAGCGACCTCGGCGACCAGTGCGGCATCGGCAGCACGGACGCGGACGGCATCCTGTCGGTGGAGCTCCCGCCCCTGAGCATGCTCGCGGCGACCTACACCCTCCCCGCGGCAGACTCGAACGCCGCCCTGTGGGTGACCGACGACTGCTCGCAGCCGGACGCGTGCGTCACCGGCGCGAACGTGAACGACGTGACGCTACCGGAGAGCGTGCAGGCGTTCAACCCGTCGACCACGGACACGCTGGACCTGTACGTGGTCCTCGGCGGGGACGGCACGACGGACGGGATCTACACGCTCGACGTCACGATCGACCAGCTCCTCGAGCCGGACATGGCGGACGAGTGCTTCGAAGCCACGCAGCAGGCGGGCTTCGGCGAAGGGACGTACTACTCGGAGGATGTGGCGTTCCTCAACACGCTCGATCCCGGCATCGCGTGTACGAACGGCCAGACGCCGGGGCCGGACGGCATGATGAAGGTCAAGGTCCCGCCGGGCACCGTCATGACCGCATTCATCCAGATGCCGGGTGCGGACCCCGCGATCTACGTGATGACGAACTGTACCCAGACCCAGACGTGTGTGGCCGGAGCGGATCTGTCCCTCAACACGGCCGAGACCCTGACCTGGGAGAATACGGCGATCGGGGAAGCAAACGTGTACATCGTCGTCGACACGAAGGGCGCCAGCCTCCAGCCGTACTTCCTGACCATCGCGTTCACGCCGTAGCCGGGTTCGCGCCTCGTCCGCGCCAGACGGAGTGGACGACCGGCCGTCGGTGATTACCGAGAGGCGGGGGGCGCCGGTGGACACAGTCGCGGACATCCTGGTCATCGAAGACGATCACACCATCGCCATGGGCCTCGTCGGGGCGCTCCAGCACGAGCGCTACAACGTTCGCCACGCGGACACCGGCGAGAAGGGCATCGCAGAGCTGAAGAAGCACACGCCGGATCTGGTCCTGTGCGACATCATGCTGCCCGGCATCGACGGCTTGGCCGTCATGCGCACCATCAAGCAGGACTTCCCCAGCACGCCCGTCGTCATGCTCACCGCGAAGAGCGACGAGATCGACCGCGTCATGGGCCTCGAGATGGGGGCGGACGACTACATCACCAAGCCGTTCTCGGTGCGGGAGGTCGTGGCGCGAGTGAAGGCCCGCCTGCGCGACCGCGCCGGGGAGACGCGCACGCCCGACGTCTACTCGTTCGGCAGCGTGAAGGTCGACCTCCGCCGCCGGATCTTGTGGCGCGACGGGGAAGAGAGCCACCTGACCACGCACGAAGCCGGCACGCTCGCCCACCTGATCGCGCACCGCGGCCGGGACGTGAGCCGGGACGAGTTGCTCCAGCAGGTGTGGGGGTACACCGCCGCGCTCACGACGCGCACGGTGGACAACCAGATCCTCAAGCTCCGCAAGAAGATCGAGGACACGCCGAGCCAGCCGCGGCACATCCTCACCGTCCACGGCACGGGCTACCGCTTCGAGCCGTGATATCGGGTGCGCCCACCTTGCGCCCGCGTAAAGCCCGGGGCCAGGAGCACCCGCGTGAAGCCCGAGACCGTCGTCGCCGCCGCTCGCGCGTTGGAGTCCGCCTCTGACGCCGACACCGCGCACACCACCCGCAAGCAGGTGCAGCCGCTCCGCGGGATCCGCGGCGTCTCCCAGGGCGTCATCGCGAAGACCGCGGACGAGATCTGGCGGACCGACCCGCCGCGGCTGCCCGGGGATCGCGCGGAGCTCGACCGGCTGTTCATGGGCGCGTGGGAGGACGGGCTCGTCGCCGTCGCGCTGCTCGCGGCGCTCGTACCGGACTCTCCTCAGGCGAGCGCCGATCTCGCGGAGGAGTGGCTCGCCCGGAGCGACGACCTGCTGACCGCGGACGCGATCGGGTGGATGGTCCTGGGGCCGGCGGCGATCGCCGGGAAGACCGGGCCGCGGGATCTCGTGGAGCGCATGCGGGACGGGAGGCCGCTCGAGCGCCGGGCGGCGGTGATCGCGGGCCTCGCGTGGACGCCGAGCCCGCTCGAGGGCGCGACGGCCGCCGCGGTGCGGGCGCGCCTCGGGACGCCGGTGGTCCAGTGGGTCGCGGGCCTCGACGAGGGCGCGGTGCGCGTGATCCTGGACGGGTTCGTGCGGGACACCGATCCGTCCGTGCAGAA
>CAMCWU010000097.1 GCA_945882675.1 Klebsiella pneumoniae
CCGAAGCTCGCATGAGCTACCCCCGCTTGAGCCGTCCCTCGAGAGCCGCGAGCCGAGCCCTGAGCTCGTCCATCTCCGTATCCGGCTTTTCAACGGGCGGAGGCGGCTCCTCGCACGCAGGCGGGGGCGGCGGCGGGTGCTTCGCGGCAGCGGGTGGCGGGGTGGTCTCGCGGCGGCCGAGCGGGTCGAAGATGAGCTCCATCCTGTCCATCTGCGTCACCAGCATCTCGAGGCCGGTCGAGAGCTGCTGCCGGACGATGGCGTGCGCCGGCCCGTCCCCGCTCGCGCGGATGATGCGGCGCAGCATGCCGACCGGGAAGAACTCCCCGCCCTTGAGCACGTCGAGCACGATCTGGAGCAGGATCTCCCGCGTGAGATCGGCGCCGGTGTCGACGTCCTCCACGCGCACGTCCTCCCCCGCGCGGATCATGGTGGCGATCTCGTCGAGGTTCACGTAGCGGGATCGGCCCGTGTCGTAGAGCCGACGGTTGGCGTACTTCCGGATGACGACCAGGGTTCCTCCCTCGCGCCGGGTCGTATCTCGCCGCACTGCGGCGCGCCTTTGTTGCAGCGCAGCATAAAACATCTTGACGCACTGCAGCATGCGGTTAACTGCAGGGTGCGCGGCGCCCCTGCCGCACCACACAGCCCTGGAGTCCCCCATGACCGACCTCGCCCGCACCGTCGCCACCGAGCTCATGAACCACCAGGCCCGCGCCCTCGACTGGCAGCTCGAGCAGGGCCGCGCCTTCGAGAAGCAGATCGTCTCCGGCCTCGAGTCCATGCGCGCCGCGACCGAGCTCAGCCGCGACCTGTCCCGCAGCTTCGGCAAGACCTGGCTCGACACGGTCCTCCCCGCCAAGGCCTGATCTCCGCACCACCCCGCGCCACCGGAGGGAAGAATGTCCCAGCAGCAGCCCGATCTGACCAAGCTCTCGAGCGACATGTACCGCCAGTGGGAGTCCGCGGTGGGCGACTGGTGGGACAAGGTGCTCGAGTCGCCGACCTTCCTGGGCGCGATGGGCGACCAGGTCGCCGCGCAGTCCAAGCTCCGCAAGGGGTACGAGGAGAAGGTCGACGAGTCGATGACCGCCATGCACCTGCCTTCCCGCAAGGACATGGTGCGGCTCGCGCGGATCGCGACGCTGCTCGAGGACAAGCTGCTCTCCCTCGAGGACCGGCTCCTCGCGGTGGACGACCGGCTGGTCGCGCTGGACACGCGGCTCGACCAGATGGAGCGCGAGTCGCTCCGCGCCCGGGTGGACGCGGCGGAAGCCCGTCTCGCGGCTGCGGATCGCCTGACGTCGCTCGAGGACAAGATCGACGCCCTGACGGCGGCGCTCGGTGAGCGGGGCCGCAAGACCCGCGCTCCGGCCGGGGAGTGACCATGGATCTCGTCGGACGCACGCTGGAAACGGCGAAGTACCTCGCGAAGGATCCGGTGGCCGCGGTGCGCACGGGGCAGACCCCGCACGACGTCGTGTTCCGCCAGAACAAGGCGGCGCTGCGGTTCTTCCGCCCGACGACGGCCACGGCCGCGCCGGTGTTCATCTCCATGCCCCTCATCAACACCTGGTCGATCTGGGATCTGCTGCCCGGTCGCTCGACCATCGCGGCGCTCGTGGCCGCGGGCGTGCCCGTGTACGTCCTCGATTGGGGCCGTCCGGGAGCGGAAGACGCGCGGATCCCTCTCGCCGAGTACGTGGACGGGCTGCTCGGGCGCATGCTCGACCGCGCGAAGCGCCACGCCCGGTCCGCGGGGTACGACGCCGAGAGCATGGACGCGATCGGCTACTGCGTCGGCGGGACGTTCCTGGCGGTGCACCTGGCCCGACACGGCGGCGTCCGGCGCGTCGCGTTCGTGTGCACGCCGATCGACTTCCACGCGTCGGGCCGCCTCGCGGTGTGGGCGCGGCCGGACACGTTCCCGTTGGACGCCATCGCGGACGCCGGTAACTTCCCGGCCGAGCGGATGCGGAGCTCGTTCCAGTGGCTCAAGCCCATCGGCTCGACCCGCAAGTGGGTGAGCCTGTGGGAGCGCATCGACGCGCCGGGCTTCCCCGAGCTGTGGGCCGCGCTCGAGCAATGGAACACGGACAACGTCGACGTCCCGGCAGAGGCGTACCGCGAGTACGTGCGCCGGTGCTACTTCGACAACGCGCTGATGACGGGCGGCTGGTCGCTCGGATCGACGGCGGTGGACCTGGGGAAGGCGACGATCCCGGCGGTGACCATCGCGGCGACGGAGGACCACATCGTCCCGCCGGAAGCGGCGTTCGGACTCGCGAAGGTCTGGGGCGCGCCCGTGGAGTGCCGGACCATCCGCGGGGGCCACGTGGGCATCGGCGTGGCGAAGGCTCTGCCGGACGCCCTGCTCGGCTGGATCCGGGAGCGCGCGTGACGGCGCCTCCCGGGTGGACCGCGCTCCTCGACCTGCCGCTCACCGGCATCGAGGGGACGGACAAGGCGGAGAAGATCCGGCGCGGGATGCTGATCCACGCCACGGTCCCGCGTCCCCCGGTCGGCCTGCACCCGTCGGAGGTGATCCACCGGCACGACAAGCTGGAGGTGCGGTACTACGCGCCCGTCGGCCAGCGGGTGGGGACGCCGACGGTGCTCGTGCCGTCGCTGATCAACAAGGCGTACATCCTCGATCTCGAGCCGGGTCGCTCGCTGGTGGAGGCGCTCACGGCCGCCGGCCACCCGACCTACCTGGTCGACTGGGGCGTCCCCGAGGAGGAGGACGGCGACGAGGACGTCGCGTACGTGCTCCTCGACCTGCTGCATCGCAGCATCGAGCGGATCTGCCGGCATGCTGCGTCGCGGCAGGCGAACCTCCTCGGCTACTGCATGGGCGGCACGCTCGCGGCGATGTACGCGGCGCTCCGGCCCGAGCGGGTCGCGCGGCTGCTCGTCCTCGCGGCGCCGATCCGATTCGCGGACGGGGGCCGGTTCCGCGATCTCGTGTCCGCGCTCGACGTCGACGCGTCGATGCAGGACGGGCTCGTACCCGTGAGCGCGATGAAGCCGGCGTTTCAGCTCCTCGATCCAGTCGGGAACTACACGAAGTACCTGGGCATCGAGGCCGCGGCGAAGAAGCCCGAGTCGCTCCGGAGAGCGATGGCCCGCGAGCGGTGGCTCGAGGAGAATATCCCGATCTCCGCCGCGTTCGCGCGGGAGTTCGTGAAGTGCGGCTACCAGGAGGACCGGCTGATGTCGGGGACCTGGGAGATCCGCGGGCAGAACGTCGACCTCCGAGCGATCCGCTGTCCCACGCTCGTCGCGACGTGCGAGGGCGACTTCATCACGCCGGCGGCCGCTGCTGCTCCGCTGGCCGAGATGGTGCCCGGTGCCCGCGAAGTGCGGCTCCCGACGGGGCACATCGGGGTGGTCGTCGGCGCGGAGGGGCCGAAGCGGTTCTATCCGCTCGTGGACCAGTTCTTCCGAGGGGAGTGACGGGTTACGGGGGGAGCGTGGACCTCTACGCCCTCACCGAAGCCGACCTCGGCGCAGCCCTCGCGGAGCTCGGCGAGCCGAAGTACCGCGCGAAGCAGATCCGCGCCTGGCTCTACCAGAAGGGCGCGGCGTCGTTCGCGGAGATGACGGATCTCCCGGCGTCGCTGCGCGCGAAGCTGGCCGAGCGGTTCGTGCTCGGGTCGCTCGCGGTGACCGAGGAGCAGACGTCGCGTGACGGCACGATCAAGCGCCTGTATCGCCTGCACGACGGCCAGCTCATCGAGTCGGTGCTCATGCCGTACGAGGACGGGCGGCGCACGGCGTGCATCTCGTCGCAGGCGGGCTGCGCGATGGGGTGCGTCTTCTGCGCGACCGGGCAGATGGGCTTCTCCCGCCAGCTCTCGTCGACGGAGATCTTCGAGCAGGCGGCGCTGTTCAGCCGCGAGCTGCAGCAGAAGGGCGAGCGGCTCTCGAACATCGTGTTCATGGGGATGGGCGAGCCGTTCGCGAACTTCGACGCGGTGATCGAGGCGATCGGGCGGCTGAACCGCGAGCTCGGCATCGGCGCCCGGCACATCACGGTCAGCACCGTCGGGCTCGCGCCGAAGATCCGGGAGTTCGCCGACCTCGGGCTGCAGGTGAAGCTCGCGATCTCGCTGCACGCCGCGACGGACGCGCAGCGGGGCGCGCTGCTCCCGGTGAACAAGCGCTGGAACATCGCGGAGCTGATGGAGGCGTGCCGGTACTACGCGGAGACGGCCGGGCGGCGGATCTCGTTCGAGTGGGCGTTGATCGCGGGGACCAACGACACCGTGGAGGAGGCCGAGCGGCTCGGGCGGCTGCTGCAAGGGCTGTCGTGCCACGTGAACCTGATCCCGCTGAACCCCACGGCGGCCTACGACGGCGGGCCCACGCAGGCGCCGGAAGCCGGGCGATTCGTGGCGATCCTCGAGAGGTATGGGGTCCCCGCGACGGTGCGGGTGCGGAGGGGGATCGACATCGACGCGGGGTGCGGGCAGCTCAAGTCCAACGTCATCAAGAAGGCGCGGCAGGTGTCGGAGGTGGTGAAGCCGATCTGAAGGACACCCCCTGCTGCGATGCAGCAGATTCCTTGACGCAGTGCGGCAAACACGGATAGAGGCGTGGACCGGAGACGACATGCTGGTCCTCGCGCTCGTGCTCCCTGCCCTCGCGGCCGACCCGCTCCCCGAAGTGCGCGCTCCGGAAGCGCTCGATCGGCAGATCACGGGCTTCGCGCTCTTCCAGACGCGCACGGCCGCGACGGACATCGCCAGCACGAACCCGCTGCTCGACGGCCAGGTCATCGGGCGCCTGGGCGGGACGAACGGGGTGATCGTCGACCCGACGGCGTTCGCGACCTACACCGAGCAGCGCCTGTCCACGTTCGCGACGTTCACGCCGCGCATGCTCGACGGAAAGGCCGCGCTGACCGGGGCCTTCGAGCTCGACTGGGCGTGGGGCGATCGGTCGTACGGGGTGGCCGGGAACACGGGCGGCGCGTTCGGCGGCGACATGGTCAACCTGCAGACCCGCCGGTTGCAGGCGGAGTTCTTTCCGACCCTTGGCCCGACGGCGTGGCATGTGGTCGCGGGGCTCCAGCTCCTCACGGACGGCGTGAACGATCCGACGGGCGCGGCTCCGGACGCCCTGTTCCGCTCGGGCGGCAAGCTGATGTTCTTCGGGTCGGAGGCGAGCGGCCTCGCGGCGTACGGGCGGCTCCGCACGCCGTGGGGCGATCGCGCGAAGTGGCGCCTCGGGACGTTCACTCTGTACGAGCAGGGCCTCTCGCTGCCGGACGACGTGTGGCTGCTGGTCGCCGACGCGGAGGTCCGGCCCGCCTGGGCGACGACCGCGGGAGTCCACGCCTGGTACCTGCAGGATCGCGCAGGCGGCGCGGCGGGGGCGCTGGGCTCCGGGCCGGCGAGCGCGCTCTCGGAGCTCCAGGGCGGGCCGCTCCTCGACCCGTACGCGGGCGTCGTCCGGCCGGAAGGCGCGGCGATCGACGCGGATCTCGTGTGGTTGGGCGCGGACTTCGGGCACAACGCGGCGCTCGACCGCGGGCCGATCGGCGTGACGGCGTCGGCGTTCCTCAACATGGGCCGGGTATACGCCACGGTCGCGCAGGACACGCAGGTCGGCGGTGCGCTCCTGGACGCGGAGGCGCGCTGGCGGTTTGCGCCCGGCGAAGGTAGTGTCCTGCGGGCAGAGGGCCTGTGGACGTCGGCGGACGGCGCGAACACCACGCAATACGGCGGCGTGGTGACGGGGAACAGCTACGGCATCGCGGGGGCGCTGTACGCGTCGCACGGGATGGTGCTGCTGCTCCCGGACCCGGGGTCGATCAACCGGATGGTGGCGGTCGTATCCGACGTCTCGGGCGCTGGCCGTGGCGTGACCGCAGGCATGGCGAGCGCCGGCTACGACGTGATCCCGGACCGGCTCACGGCGACGCTGAACGCAGGCACGGCGCTCGACGGCGCGGGCCAGAGCTGGGGTACGGAGGGCAATCTCCGCGTGTCGGCTACGCCGCTGCCGCTGATGGACGTCGCGGTCACGGCGGCCGCGTGCGCGCCCGGCGCGGCGTCGGGGATCACGGATCTCGCCTGGGCGGGGTACCTCACGCTGGACTGGCTCCTCGCGCCTTGATGCGTTGCAGCATTCCTTGACGCAGCGCAGCATGGGCGATAGCAGGAGGGGGAGAGGCATCCGCATGACGCAGTCGTGGTTCCGGCTCCCCGCGCTCATCGCCGCCGCCGCCGGCAGCGCGGGCGCGAGCTACAGCCACCTCCCCGCCATGGCGCCGGCCGAGATCTGGACGCCGCTCCCGGTCCAGCACGTCACGGTCCAGGGTGTGGACGTCGCGTACGTGGACTCGGGCGGGGACGGGCCGCCGGTGGTCCTCGTCCACGGCCTGTCATCGTACCTGTCGTTCTGGGAGCACCAGATCCCGGCGTTCGCGAAGGATCACCGGGTCATCGCCCTCGACCTGCCGGGTTACGGGCAGTCGGCGCGGATCGACCCCGGCCAGGACGCGTGGACGACCCCGGCCTACACGCCTCCCTGGTACGCGGCGATCGTCGCGGATCTCATGCAGGCGGTTGGCGCGCCACAGGCGGTCGTCGTGGGCCACTCCATGGGCGGCCAGATCGCAATGACGCTCGCGCTCGACCACCCCGAGCGGGTGCGGGCGCTGGTGCTCTCGGGCGCGGCGGGCTTCGAGACCTTCGGCGCCGGCGAGGCCGCGTGGATGAAGGGCTACTGGACGCCCGATCGCGCGCTCCGGACCTCGGAGATCGAGAGCCGCGCGGCGTTCACGCAGCTCGTGTTCAACCGCACGGACGACGGCGTGGAGCGCCTGTTGCAGGAGCGCGTGCGCCTCGGGAAGGACCCGTCGTTCGCGGGGACGTCGGTGGCGGTGGCGCGGTCCATCGCGGGCATGGTGGACTGGCCGGTGGCGGGGCGACTCTCGCAGATCTCGGTCCCGACGCTGATCGTCTACGGGACGGACGACCGGATGATCCCGAACCCGGTCTTCACGGGCGGGCGGACGGCGGCCATCGCGAAGAAGGGCCATGACGCGATCGCGGGCAGCGAGCTCGTGATGATCCCGGGCGCAGGCCACACGGTTCACCACGATGCGCCGGATGCGTTCAACGACGCGGTCACCGCGTTCCTCGCCGGGCTGCCGCGATGATCCTCCTCATGTCCGCTGCGCTCGCGACGTCGGGCTTCGATCCGTCGGCTCCGGAAGCGACTTATGTCGGGGACGAGACGTACACGCAGGACGGGCTCACGCACCTGTGGTCGTCGATCACGCTGTTCGAGGACCCCGACCGCACGCTGTTCGTGGCGGAGGCGTTCAACGACGCGATCACCTGGAAGGACGCCGACTACGCCCCGTGGATCGAGACCTGCTTCGGCACGGGCACGCCGCACAGCTCGGCGTTCCTGATCCACGCCGGCCTGCGCGCCGAAGAGGCAGAGGGGACGCCGATCCTCTTCGTACCGGGCGCCGGTGACAACGGCTCGCGCGGGTTCGTGACCATGGCCGCGCGCATGGACAACGCGTACCGGCCGGTGTTCGCGCTCACGTTCGCGCACCCGCACGGCGACGCGCTGCGCCAGGCCGAGATCGTGGCCGACGCCATCCGCGTGATCCAGGATCGGACTGGATCTTCGCAGGTCGACGTCGTCGCGCACAGCAAGGGCGGCGCCGCGCTCGGCGCGTACGCGTCGCACACACCCGGCACCGACTGGGGCCGCCCGGACTACGAGGCGGTAGCGACTCCGTACGCCGGGAATATCCGTCGGGCCGTGTTCGTGGCGGCGCCGCTCGGCGGCATCGACACCGCGTACCGCTGGCCGAACGGCAACCTGTTCGCGCTCGACGCAGAAGAGGCGCTCGCTCCCTCATCCTGGGCCACGTACTACCCCACCGGCACCGCGTTCCCGCTGAACAACGAGTCGTTGAAGGATCAGGACTTCCTCCCGGACGGAGCAGACTATTTCCCGGGCCAGCGGCAGCTCCTGGCGCCGCAGCCGTATCCCCTGCCCGGCAGCCAGCAGTGGCTCGAGGGCTACGCGCTCCAGATCGACTGGTACACCAGCTACAACGGCGGCCTCGGGTTCTACACGGACTCGGACGGGATCGACGCGGCGGTCTCGGCCGGTGGGAACTTCCTCGGTAAGCTGGCGTCTGCCGGTATCGATCCGGCGATCGAGCTGTTCCTGCTCGCGGGCAGCAACCCGCTGATGCCGAACGGCGACGCGGCTCTGGCCGACCTGTTCGACGGCGCCGCGACCGAGTCCGAATGGCGGGACCTCCTCGCCGCGGTGGACGCGAACGCCGCGCCTCTATCTGCTACGGACGCCGAGATCACGGGCCTCGCGACGGGTCAGCTCGTGCTCGGAGAGGTCACGGGCGCGTCCGACGGCATCGTGTTCGCTTCGAGCGCGCTCGCAGGCGACACGCTCACGGGCCGGGGCGCCGTGATCGTCGAGACGAAGACGGCGAACCTCTCGCACCTGGACCTGCTGTACGCGTCACCCATCACGGGCCAGCTCATGCAGGATCAGGCCGCTGCGGACGACGATCTCGCGTGGCTCGGCGAGCTCGGCAAGCGCTACGCGGCGGAGGACACGCTCGGGTGGGTCGAGCGGGTCCTCGCGGACGACCCGACCGTCGATCCCGGCTCCGATACGGGTGTTCCCGACGACACGGACACTCCTGCGATTGACCCTGGCGTCGGCACCCGCCCCTGCGGCTCCTGCGACGGCACCAACGTGGGCTTCGGCCCGTGGATCCTGCTCCCCCTGTTCATGCTGCGACGCAGCAAGAGGTCCTGATGAAGCTCGAGAATGTGCGCGCGATCGTCACCGGCGGCAGCCGGGGCATGGGTCGGACCTTCGTGGAGCAGCTCAAGGCGGGCGGCGCCCGCGTCGTGTTCGCAGATGTGGCGGGCGTGGCCGAGGCCGCGGCCGAGCTCGATGTTCCCGGCTTCACGGCCGACATCAGCAAGGAAGAGGACGTCGCGGCGCTGTGGGACTTCGCGGCGGACGCGCTCGGCGGCGTGCCGAACGCGCTCGTGAACAACGCGGGGATCCTGCGGGACGGGCTCCTCGTGAAGGTCGACCGCACCACCGGCGCGGTCACCAACATGCCGAAGGCCAACTGGGACGCCGTGATCGCGGTGAACCTCACGGGCCCGTTCCTGTGCACGCGCGAGTTCGCCACGCGCGCGGTCCAGGCCGGGATCAAGCCGGGCATCGTCGTGAACATGAGCAGCGTCGCGCGGTCCGGCAACATGGGCCAGAGCAACTACTCGGCCGCGAAGGCCGGGCTCGCGTCGGACACGATGGTGTGGGCCAAGGAGCTCGCGCGCTACGGCCTGCGCTGCGCCGCGGTCGCGCCCGGGTTCATCGAGACGCCGATGACGGCCGGGATGAAGCCCGAAGCGCTCGAGAAGGTCATCGCGCCCGTGCCGCTCAAGCGGATGGGTCAGCCGGACGAGATCTGGCAGGCCGTGCGGTTCGCGATCGAGTGCGAGTACTTCACGGGGCGCGTGCTCGAGGTCGACGGCGGCCTGGTGCTCTGATCAGGCCTCGGGCTGGCGGCGCACCCGGACGTCGACGTCACGCTGGGTTAGTGCGGAGCATGGAAATCGTCCCGCCGGCCCCGTTCCTGTTGCGCGTCGGACAGCCCGCGGACGCCGAGCTCCGCGCCCATGTCGAGCGGTACGGCGCTTCGGAGCTCACGTATACGCATGTCGGCGCCACACGGGACGCGCTGCCGGCCGGCTGGGACCACGACGAGGTCGGCGCGGACATCGGCCGGGGCGGTGCCGACTTCGCCAGGGCAGAGGCTGCGTTCAGGGCGTGGCGCATGTTCGATCTCGGCTGGGTGCGGCCGTTCCGGCACGACGTCCCGCTGCTTACCGGCGAGATCGTGGCGTTCTCCGCGCGCATCTTCGGATTATGGACCATCAACCTCTGCCGGATCGTCTACGTGGTCGACGACGACGACGGCGTCGTCCGGCGCCTGGGCTTCGCGTACGGCACCCTGCCCACGCACAGCGTCGCGGGCGAGGAGCAGTTCCTGGTCACGTGGGATCGCCGTACGGACATCGTCCGGTTCTCGATCCGCAAGTTCTCGCGGCTGCACCACCCGCTCGTGCGGATGGCGGCGTTCGTGACCCGGCGCCTGCAGCGCCGCTTCAACGCGGACGCGCTCGCGGCCATGGTCGCGGCGACCCGCAGGCCGTCCCCATGAGGGTGCTCGTGGCCGGCGCGTCGGGCTTCGTGGGGCGCGCGCTCGTGGACCGCCTGCTGGCGGATGGGCGTGACGTGGTCGGGGGAACGAGGGATCCCGAGCGGTCCCGCCGCGATGCCCCGGACCGCGCCTGGGTCGCCCTCGACGTGGACGGGGAGCTCGAGTCCGCGTTCGCCGGCTCCGACGCGCTGGTCTACCTCGTCCACGGCCTCGGCACGCACGGGCCCGGCCTCGCGGCGCGGGAGGTGGCGTCGGCGCGCCGTGTCCTCGCCGCCGCGGAGCGCGCGGGGATCCGCCGGATCGTGTACCTGGGCGGCCCGGAGCCCGTGGGCGTCCCGTCCGAGCACCTGCTCGCGCGCCTGCGGACCGGGGAGATCCTGCGCTCCGGCGTCGTGAGCACGATCGAGCTCCGCGCGTCCATGATCCTCGGCGCGGGGAGCGAGAGCTGGCAGATGTGCCGGGATCTCGCGCTGCGCCTGCCCGTGATGCTGCTGCCCGCGTGGCTCGCGACCCGCTCCCAGCCCGTCGGGATCGACGACGTCGTCGCCGCCCTCATCGCGGCAATCGACCTGCCCGTAGAAGGCTCGCACGCGTTCGGCCTCCCCGGCCCGGAGATCCTGAGCGCGCGCCAGATCCTCGAGCGGATCGCCGCGCAGGAGGGCTTCCGCCCGCTGATGGTCCCCGTCCCCGTGCTCACGCCGCGATTGTCGAGCTGGTGGCTCCGCTTCGTCACGCGGGCAGATCTGGGCGTCGCGCGGCAGCTCGTGGACGGCCTCACGAGCGATCTGATCACCGCCGAGCCCGGGTTCTGGGCGAAGATGCCTACGTACACCCGGATCTCCTTCGACGAGGCCGTGCGTCGTGCGCTCGCCGCCGAGCGCGCCCGGGCCCGCGGAGCGCGCTTCTGGGAGCGGTCCGTGGCGGGCGTCGCGTCCCTGTTGCGCGGGGCTTAGGGGAGCGCCCGGAACACGCCCTGGTACCCGAACGCCGACGGGTTCGTGGTCCCCACGACCGTGAAGCTCCCGTCCAGACCGACGTCGATCGCGTGCGCGGCGTCGCTCTGCGCGAACACATCCCAGGTGTTCAACGTGTAGTATCCGTCCGCGTCGAAGCAGGGATCCACGCTCCCATCCGCGAGGTAGCGCGCGACGAGCATCCGGCCCGCCCCGTCGTTCCACTGCGCCTGCCCGGCGACGAGGACCGCGCCCTCCGACAGCACGGAGACGGCGTACGCCCGGTCGTTGTTGCCGACACCCGCCAGGATTCCCGCCGGGATCGGGTCGAACACCGCGCCGCCCACGCCGAAGCCGGCGTCGGGCGTACCGTCGCCCAGGAAGCGCGCAAGCGCGAACCCCGTGTCGTAGAGGAAGTCGAAGGTGCAGTCTCCGCAACCGACCGCGACGATGTCCGTGCCGTCGAGCGCGAGGCCGTACGCCTGGTCGTCCGCGCCCGTGACATCGAGCACCGCGACGCCGCCCGCGCCGAACGTGGCGTCTGGAGAACCATCTGCCTCGAAGCGCACGAGCGCGAAGTCCCCGTCGGTCGTCCCGCCGACCAGGATCCGGCCG
>CAMCWU010000098.1 GCA_945882675.1 Klebsiella pneumoniae
TCGCCCGACCATGCCGGAGGTGGAGGAGTGCTGCCGCGAGCTCCTGGGGGACGCCGCGCCGACCCTCCCGGCGTGGGCGCGCGCCCACGTGGGCCCCGGCAGGGCCGACCGGAGCGACCCGCTCGTGGGGCAGGTGTGGACCGAGGGCGCTTCGGCCAGCGCTTCGGCCAGCGCTCCGGCCAGCGCTCCGGCCAGCGCTCCGGCCAGCGCTCCGACCAGCGCGTCGCCAGCGGCGGCGGCGAGCCCCACCCCGGCCTCGCGCCCGCCGAAGGCGATCCCGTACACCATGAGCGCGCCGGCCACGGACGCCCCGAAGCCCGCGCCCGGGGCCGTCCCGGACTACGTCGACCACGAGGCGGCGGCGCGCGTCGCGGCGCGCAAGGTCGCGGCGGAGAAGGCGGCGGATCTCGCGTACGCGGAGTCGGAGCGGGCCCGGCTCGCGCGCGTCGGCGTCCGGCCGCCCACCCGGTCGGAGCAGATCCAGGCGTTCGCCCGGAGCCCGCGCGGCATGGCGTCCATCGCGGCGGGCACGGCGCTCGCGCTCCTGGCGGTGCTGCTCGTCTACGGCGTCGCCACCGTATGGTCGCGGAGCTGGAGCACGGAGGCCGCGCGGGTCGAGTACCTCGCGGGCGTGACCACGCGCGCGCCGAAGCTCGGGCACTCGCTCGACGTCCTGGGCGGCCCGTCCCCCGAGTTCCAGGCGGGCCTCCTGGCGTTCAACGCGGCGAAGGACCCCGCCCAGAAGGTCGCGCGCGCGGACGCGCTGGTCGAGCTCGGCCGCACCCGCCTCGCCGCCGTCCCCCCGAGCGCCGCGGACGCACACGGCCTCGACTTCAGCATGGCGACCGCCGCGAGCCGCGATCTCGTCGCCGACCGGGACCGCCTCGCGAGCGCCGCCGCCGCGTGGGAGGACGCCGCGAGCCACGGGCTCGGCCGGGTCGCCGTGGCGGTGGGCCTCGCGCCGATGCCGTAGGCCGTCCGCGCCCGGCCGGGGCGCCGGTCCGCGCGCCCGTGATAGAGACGGAGCATGGACGATCCCGTCGCGTTGCTGCGCTACGTCACGACCCGGCTCGAGAGCGCGGGGATCACCTACATGGTGAGCGGGTCCGTGGCGCTGCACTTCTACGGCACGCCGCGAATGACGCGCGATCTCGACGTCGTGGTCGAGCTCGCACCCGCGCAAGCCGCGACGGTGCTCGGCTTGTTCGAGGCCGACTGCTACATCTCGGACGTCGCGGTCGCAGACGCCATCCGCCGGCGCAGCATGTTCAACGTGATCCACAACGAGCTCCTCGAGAAGGTCGACTTCGTCGTCCGGAAGGACGAGCCGTACCGCCGGGAGGAGCTGGCGCGCCGGCGCCGCCTGCAGGTCGGCGACGTCGAGGCCTGGGTCGTCAGCGCGGAGGATCTGGTCCTCTCGAAGCTCGTGTGGAGCCGGGAGAGCCGGTCCGAGCAGCAGCTCCGAGACATCGCGACCGTGATCCGGACCGTCCCGGACCTGGACTGGGGCTACCTGCGGCGCTGGGCGGCCGAGCTCGGCGTCGCCGAAGCGCTCGTCGGGGCCACGCCCGTGAAGGACGCGCCGTGAAGGACACCCCGGACGACGTCCTCGCCAGGTTCGAGGCCATGATCATGGCCCGCCCGATGGCGGAGCGCGTGCTGATGGCGGGCCGCATGCTGCTCACGTCGAAGCACCTCGTGCGCGAGGCCATCCGCCAGCAGCACCCGGACGCCGACGAGATCGAGCTCCGACGCCTGTTCCTCCGCCGCTTCTACGGCGACGAGCTCGACGAGCACGTCATCGAGGCGGTCGCCACACGCACCCGCTGAGCGCGCTCACCCCGCCGGCGGCGCGTACCGCGCCCACAGGTCCTCCGGCACCGTGAGGAAGCGGATCCCGCGCTCGACCCACGGTCTCGGTCGGGAGGGCCGGAGCCCGCCGGCCGTCCTGGCGCTCCGGTCCCTGCTCGGGCAAGGCGGCGCCCGCCGGCGCCGGCTGCTCAGTAGTTCACCTGGAGCTGCGCCCGGAACAGGTGGCCCTGCTGCAGATCGTACGGGTACGACGGGGAGGTCCGCTCCGACACGGCGTACACGAGCGTGGTCTCCAGCGCCTTGACGATCTGCCACTCGACGCCGCCCTCGATCTCGCGGACCTCGTAGTGCGGCGCGTTCGTCTCGAACTTCTTGCCGCCGTCGTACATCATCGCGCGCACGTACGGGATGAGGGACACCGTGTCGAACGGCCGGTCGATCTTCACCATCGCCTGCACATAGCCGCCGCTCAAGGGGCGCGTGTCGATGACCGTGTCGTCCGGCCCACCCTGGCTCGGCCCCTCGCCGATGTTGTACTCGGCCTGAAGGCCGAACGGCTTCGGGTACCAGACGAAGGACACCTCCGCCCGGCGATCGAGCAGATCCCCCTCGCCGTCCGGATCTGCCACGGTGTAGGCGGTGCCGTCGTCCTGGTCCTCGGTCGTGACCCGGTACATGCCGGTGTACCCGGCGGCGCCGATCTCCACGACCTGCGAGCCGACCTCGAACGGGTACGTGAGCCGGCCGACGACGTGGAGGTTGCCGTTGTTGTCGGGCCGGTTCGCCGTCTGCCCGTTGTAGACGCCGAGCCCGAGCACACCGTAGTCGCCCGAGCCCTTGAGGTTGTCGTCGACGAGCTCCTTGAAGAGCTTCCGGGTCTCCCTGGGCGCCGCGTACAGGAAGACGCCCAGATCCCGCTCATCCTTGAGCGCGCTGTTGAGCGGGTCGCCGCGGTCGAGGGCCAGCCGGTTCTGGCTCGACTGGAGGTTCTCGAAGCCGAACGGCACCTTCGACTGCCCGACCCGGAACCGGACCTCCTTGCCCGGCGTGACGAAGATGTCGGCGTACCAGTCGCGGACGTTGGGCACGTGGAGCGTGTCGTCGATCACGGAGGCGAAGTCGGTCTGGAGGTACACCGAGACGCGCGGGTGCACATCGCCGTACAGGATCAGCCGCGCACGCCGGATCCCGAACCCCTGATCGTCGCCGATGTACCGATCGCCCTGGCTGTTGCGCAGGTCGGGGTTCTTGTCGAAGCTCGGGAGGTTGTCGTACCGGAACTGCGTGTACCCGCGGATCTTCAGGAGATCGTACCACTGCGCCTCCGACTTCCCGCCCTCCTTCGCGGGTCCGTTGGGAGCCGCCGCGGCGGGAGCCGGCGGGGCGGGCGCGTCCTGGGGGGCCGGTTCGAGCGGTGCGGTCGGCGTGGCGGCGGGCTCACCGGCAGGCTCCGGCGCCGCATCCTGGGCACGGGCCACGTCCGGTAGAAGCATAGTTTAGACGAGGATCGCAGCGATGCAGCTCAGGGTCGGTCTCATGCGCGCTCCGGCGTAGACATTCCCTGACATGTCACATCGCCGTGTCACGGGCAGGTGTCGGGCGCGCAATGGGTCGGCAACTTTATGACCGCCACGTGACGAGCTACCGGGGCGAGCGCCTTTTTCGGCACGTTCACGTCATGTTCGCCACGCACGCGCCTTGGTGCCACGAAGCCGTCACACGACCAGCGCGCGGGTGCGCGGGTGACGCGCGGTCCGGATCGAGCGTCGAGGGGTGCCCGACCCCGATCATCGTGCCACCGCCTGGTCCGCGACCGGTCGGAGCCGCCGCGCCGCCCAGACCAGCGCCGTCGCCAACGCGAGCCACGGCGCGACGCCCACCGTCGCCTCGCTGCCGATGAGCCCGAGCTCGTACCGCCCGATCGAGAGCGGCGCGAGGAGGAAGTACCCGCGCCCGTGGTGGTCCTGCAGCAGATCGACCGCGAGGTGGAGTGCCGCGCCGATCGCGAGCCCGATCCCCGCTTCCCGCCGCTCCCGCGCCACCACCCCCCCCACCAGCACGAACCCCGCCAGCGCGAGCGGGATCGGCTCGTGGAGCACGCCCCACCCGGCGACCGCGGCCTCCGGGAGCGGCACACCCGCCTTCACGAGCTCCACCAGCCCGAGCGGCACCACGCGCGCCAGCACGTCCGGAAGTGCCACGCCCACCGCCGCCGGCCCGACCCGCCGGTACCCGAGGATCCCCGCCGGCAGGAGCACCGTGCACAGGTGTGTCACCAGGTCAGCCACGGAGGACGGCCCCTCGATCCCACCGGAACCACGCTGGCAAGGCGAGGAGAAGCACCACCAGGCCCACCAGCCCGAGCCGCTTCTTCGCCCCCCGCCCCGGCGCGTGCTCGAGCCAGTCGAGCCGGATCGCGTCGTCCGCGGCCACCCACGTGCCCGCGAGCGTGACGTCCTCGCCCACGGTGACCTGCGCGGACGCGCCCAGCACCGCCACGCGCTCCGCGCCCTGGAGGACCACGAACCGGTCCGGCCCGTCCACCCGGTCGACGGCGACGAGCGTGAGCAGGATCGCGTCGCCGTCGCGGGCGTCCCCGGGGCCGGGCGCGCCGAGCTGGCCCGTGCTCGCCAGGTGCGACCAGTACGCGAAGATCCCGACCAGCACGAACGCCGCGAGGATCCTCCTCACTTGGGCGCGGACTCCTTCGCCACGTGGACGCCGTACGCCGAGAGCAGCGCGTTCATATCCGTCGTCCGCAGGTCCATCCCGCCGGCCGGCAGGAAGAGGATGTCCTTGCCGGCGAGCGCTTCGGCGACCTTCAGCTTGACCATCGACTTGCCGCCCGCGCCGGACATGGCCTTCGCGCGGGCCTGCAGGCCCTCCGCGTTCGCGCGCTTCTCCGTGAGGATCGCGGTCGCCTGCCGCTCCTTCTCGAAGAACCGGGCGTCGGCTTCGAGCTTGCGCTTCTCGAGCTCGCCGCGCGCGGTCTCGATCTGCTTGCTGACCTGGCCCTTCGCGATCTCGAGGTCGCGCTTCATCTCCTCGCCGGCGGCCTCCGTCTCCGACAGCAGGCGGGCGGCCTCCTGCTCCGCGATCTTCTTGTCACGGATGATCGCCTCGTACTGCTCGATGAACTTGTGCTCGCCCAGCAGCACCTGCTCGATCCGGATCCCCTCGGGCACGAGCACCTGGTTCAGGCGGGCCTTGGCCTCCTCCGCCATGAAGTAGCGCTTGTCGGCCTGGTAGTACTCCTCCGACGTCATCTGGTTCAGCACGTCGCGCACGACGGTCCGGCTCGTGGGCCGCACGAGCTTCTGCTCGACCTCGGCCGTGTCCTTCCCGATGAACTGCAGGATGTACGGCGCTTTGTCGGGCTCGATCGTCCACGCGATCGTGATGTCGACCGAGATGTCGTTGCCGTCGATCGTCTTGAACCGCAGGGCGTCGTCGCCGGCCCGTGAGCCGTCGCCGGGAGACCGCATCATCGCGAGGTTCTGGATGCCGACGTCGAACACATGCCACTCGGAGAACTGGCGGAGGAAGAAGTAGGTGCCCGACTGCGGGTAGATTTCCTCCTGCACGCCCATGCTGCCGAGCGGGCTCACGTTGACCGTGCGGACGCCGACCTCCGTCGACTCGGTGGACGCCGTGCACCCGAGCAGGCTCGCGACCAGGAACAGCGGGAACATCACCAGCCTCCGAGCATGGACTCGAGGTCCAGCGGGTTCATCGCTTCGGTGCCGGTCGTCGGGACGACGATGAGCCGGGTTCCCTGCAGCGCTTCCGCCATCTTGAGCCCGACGATCGTGCTCGCGCCCGCCTGCTGCAGGGCCTCGTTCTCGAGCCGCGTGCCCTCCGCGTCCGCGAGCGCCGCCTTGAGATCGCCGGCCGCGACCTGGGTGCGGAAGTACAGGTCGGCGTCCGCGTTGATCTTGCGGACCTCCGAGTTGCCGCGCTCGATCTCGACGCCGATGCGCGCCTGACCCTCCGCCAGCACCCGGTTCTTCTCGGCTTCGCGCGACGCCGCGAAGCCCTCTGCCTGGTTCTTGAAGACGTTCTGGTCCTGCACCTTCCGCTGCTCGATCGCGGCCTGGTACCGCTCGTCGTACGTGTAGCCGCGGATGAGCACGCCCCAGACCTGCAGGCCCCACTGCGTCATGTCGGAGTCGAGCTCCTCCCTGGCGTTCTCGGCCGCCGCGATCCGGACCTGCTCGTTGTAGAAGTCCTCCGAGTCGAGCCGTCCCAGGTGCTTGCGGAGGATCTGGTCCGCGGTCCGGGTGACGATCTTGCTCTCGTACAGGCGTCCGGGGCCGACCTTCGTAAGGACGGCGTACGGATCGACGACCCGGTACATGACCGTGACGTCCACGGTGACCTGATAGCCCTCGCTCGTCTGGATCCGGATCGACGGGGCGACCAGGTAGTCCGCCGGCATGACGCCGCCGCCCTGGACGAACTGCGTCTCCTCGTCGTTGATGTCGAGGACCTGCATGTCGCGCGGGAAGACGTGCAGTCGTTCCAGGCCGGGGATCACGAGGTGCGTGCCCGGCCCGTAGACCGTGGTGTCCACGCCCTTGGTCGGGCCCAGGTACACCTGCCGGATCCCGAACTCGTCAGGGCGGATGCGCGCAGTCGTGCCGAACCAGCCGATGCACAGGCCGACGGTCACCATGCCGACCACGATGACCAGGCCGACGGAGAGGCCGGCGCTGAGCGCGCGGCCGGGGAGCTTCAGCTTCGCGGTCTCGGCCATGGGGCCTCCGCCGTGGGTTCTACTCCGGATCGCGGGCGGCTGCCGCGCGGCGGGCGGCGTCGCGCGCGCGGTTCCCCGGAGGATCCAGCTCGTCCGCGGACAAGGCGACGTACGCGGTCGCCTGCTCCTGGATCTTCGCGGCGTCGTCCACGAGCGCCTGCAGGTCGCGCACGAGGCGCCTGCGGTACGTCCACGCCGCGAGGTCCGGCCAGAGCGGCACCGAGAACAGCAGCGGGATCAGCGGCCAGACGACCGGCTCCCACAGGAACCGGAGCAGCACGAGCCAGGTGAAGAGCAGCGCGAGGATCGCGATCGCGGCCCGCCCGATCGGCTCGCCCAGCTTGCCGAAGCCGTAGCTGCGGCGCTCGAGATCGTTGTACCGGGCCGCGAGCTCGACGTACCGCGGCAGGACCGTGCGCTCGATCTCGGTGCGCAGGAACGCCGCCTGGCGCTCCCCTTCCGGCCCGGGCGTGAGCTGGCGGAGCTCGGCCACCGCGCCGGAGAGGTGCTCGTCCGCCACGCGCGCGGACTCCGCGGCGACGACATCCGGGGCGTGCCAGGAGCGACGGCTGCCCTCCAGCCGCTCGATCAGGCGGGCGCTCACGTGGTCGAGTCGATGATCGGATGGGGTCATGGCGCGTCATCCGTATCGCGGCGCGCCGTCCGCGCGAAGGTTCCTTGACGCACGCGGAGGTGGACCATAAGGGGTGTCCGTTCCCGGGCGACTAACTCAGCGGGAGAGTGCCACCTTCACACGGTGGAAGTCGCAGGTTCGAATCCTGTGTCGCCCACCACTTCAAGCTCGTAGAAGGCCCGGCTGCCCTGTGCAGTCGGGCCTTCGTCGTTGCAGGGTACGCCGATGACTGCGCCCGAAGTCCGCCGGGTCCGCCTCGACCGCCTGAACCTGCAGTACCGCGAGCTGGGTGACGGCCCGCCCGTCCTGCTGGTCCACGGCTGGCCCACGTCGTCGTTCCTGTGGCGCAACGTCATGCCCGCGATCGCGCGGCACCGCCGGGTCATCGCCGTCGACCTGCCGGGGTTCGGCGGCTCGGACAAGCCGCTGGACGCGAGCTACGGCTTCGAGTTCTTCACGGGCGTCCTCGACGCGTTCCTGGCGGCGATCGGCGTGGACGGGAAGCTCGCGATCGTCGTGCACGATCTCGGCGGGCCGGTCGGGCTGTACTGGGCGGCGCAGAACGCGGAGCGCATCGAGCGGGTCGCCATCCTGAACACGGTCGTCTACCCGGAGGTCTCGCTCGCCGCCACGGCGTTCTTCGCCGCGTGCCGGACCCCGGGGATCCGCTGGGCGATGACGAGTCAGCTCGGGCTGGCAGCGAACTTGCGCCTAGGCGTGGGAGACGCCAGGCGGCTGCCCCCGGACGCGACGGAGGGGGTCTGCGCGCCGTTCCGCGACCCGGACGCGCGGCGGGCGCTCGCGCTGGCGGGCCAGGGGCTGAGCCCCCCGCAGCTCGCGGCCGGAGCGGAGTGGCTGCAGCGGACGAAGATCCCGGTGCGGGTGATCGTGGGGGCGAAAGACTGGCTCCTCCCCGACATCGCGACGACGGTGGCGCGGCTCCGGCGGGACGTGCCGCACGCAGAGGTCACGGTGCTCGACGACTGCGGCCACTTCCTGCAGGAGGAGCGGCCGGAGGAGATCGGGGAGCTGCTGGCGACGTTTCTGGGGCCGAACGTCAGCTGAGGGAGACGTCCGTGGGCGCGTCCTCACCGCCGACGAGCTCGCGCATCACGTCGGGCGGGATGGGTCGATCGAGCGCCAGGGTGACGCGCATGGGGCCCGCTCCCGTGGCGTGCGTGACGCGCACGGTCCCGAGATAGAACGCCGGCACCTGGGAGCGCGGCTGCACGAACAGGTGGAGGCGCAGCCCGCGCGCTTCGTGCTCGACCACCTTCCTGCCGGCCTCGTTCCCCTCGCCCATCTTGTTCTGGCTCGTCCAGGAGAACGTGGCTTCGTCCACGATCCGGTTCACGTACTGGAACGACGCCTTCGCGGTCGACGTGTCGAGCTTGGTGATGATCACGCCCTCCGCCCCGAACCAGAGCATCCCCGTGTTGTGGCGCGCGGGATCGAAGTGCACGCCGAAGTGCCGAATGATCTCGGGCCGGTCGTAGCGGGCCGCGAGGTTCAGGTCGGCCGGCGTCCGGAGCACGCCGCCGTGGCGCTGCTGGTGATCCCCGTTCGCGGTGTAGAGGATCCTCCCCTCCACCTCCGACAGCAGCGCGGGGCCGAGCGCCGCGACGATCCGCGGGTCGAGCCGCCGATCCACCAGCACGGCCCCCAGCTTCCGCTCGACCGTGTGCCAGGTCTTCGACCCGTCGAGCGCGGAGCGCTCCCCACGCCACTGGGGCCAGCGCTCGAAGAACGCGTCGTACCCGCGCTCCGGCGCATCGGGGCTCGCCGCCAGCCCCCACACGAGCGCGTAGGGCGACACACGCTGGGCCTGCCAGTCGGCCTCGATCGCGCGCAGGAACGCGAGGGCGGGGTGGTCGTCCGGGACGCCGCGGGCCCACGCGGGCTCGTCGTCGTGGCGGCGCTGACCGGCGAGCCAGGTGCCGTACGCCGACCGGAACGCGCCGAGATCGGGCACATCCGCGCGGCTCCACACGTCGAGCGGCAGCGGCGGCCGCCCCAGCTCGTCGCGCAGGCGCCAGTACGCGTCGTCGCAGGCCTCGCGCTTCGTGGTGAAGCGGGCGACCTTCGAGAGGATCTCGCGGGTCCGCCGCTGGAGCACGATCTCGCAGTTGCGTGGCGGCTGGACCACCACGCCGTCCGCCACCTCCGTCCGCCGCCCGCCCCCCGACGGCGCGTCGAGCGCCTGCAGCGTCACCCAGGCCGCGCGGTGGTGGCCGACGAAGTCGAGGACCGTCAGCACGTCCGTCCCCGGGTACAGCCGCAGCCCGCGGCCGAGCTGCTGTAGGAACAACGTGGAAGACTCCGTCGGGCGCAGGAACAGCACCGAGTTCACGACGGGGATGTCCACGCCCTCGTTCAGGATGTCGGACACGAACACCCACTCGAGGTCGTCGGCCGGGTCCGCCAGCCGCCGATAGACGGCCTCGCGTTCGGTGACGGGTTGATCGCCCAGGACCGCGACCGCCGTCTCGCCGCGCCGGTTGAACGACGCCGCCATGAACGTTGCGTGCTTCCGCCCCGCGCAGAACCCGATGGTCGCCCGCCGGGCCCCGTCGAACCCGCGCTCCAGCGCGTGCCGGTGGACCAGCTCGGCGCGGGCCTCGATGGAGAGCGCGCTCTCGACCTCGTCCAGCCGCCGCCACGGGATCCGCAGGAAGTCGACCGTTTCGTCCGCGATGCCGAAGTAGTGGAACGGCAGCAGCCAGCCGCGGTCGATGGCCGCCGGCAGCCGCACCTCGTACGCGATGTTCCAGTCGCACCAGGCGAGGACGTCGTGGCCGTCCTGACGCTCCGGGGTCGCGGTGATCCCGAGGAGGAAGGCCCGGTCCCGGATGGGGCGGAGACACTCGTAGCTCGGCGCGTCCACGTGGTGGAACTCGTCGATGACCAGATAGTCGAAGGCCCGCGCAACGAGCTCCGGCCTGCGCGCGAGGCTCGCCACCGTGGCGAACACGATGTCCGCGTCGGGCTCGTCGGCCCCGCCGCCCACGATGCCGAGGGTCCGCCCGGGACCGAGGACGTCCGCGAAGCTCCGCCGCGCCTGCTGCAGGTGCTCGAGCCGATGCGATACGTACAGCGCGGTCCTTGCCTTGCTGCGGAGGACGTCGAACGCCGCGAGGTAGGTCTTGCCGACGCCCGTCGCGGCGATGACGGCGGCTCGGCGCTCTCCGCGCTCCCGCAGCGCGCTTAGGGCCGCGAGGGCTTCGAGCTGAGCGGCGTTGGGGCTCACGATCCGCCGGGCATCGGCGGCGAGTCGCGCGGGAAACACCGGCGGCATCGCCGTGCGCCGGTAGACCTCGCGGTAGGCGTCCACCAGGTCCGCGTCGAGGGCAGCGACGTCCGGCCGCGACCAGAGCCGGTCGAACTGGTCGCGGGTGGTGTCGAGCATCTCCCGCCCGATCGCGCGGAGATTCCACTCCAGGTTCGTCGCGAGCCCGCCCTTCGATAGATTCGACGAGCCGGCCCAGCACTCCCCGCCCTCCCCCGCCCGGAACCACCAAAACTTGGCGTGGAAGCCGACACGGCCGCTCTGCACGCGCGTCTCGACCCGCGGGATCCGGCGCAGGGCGTCGAGCGCTTCGGGCTGGGTGATGGACTGGTACGTCGACGTGAGCACGCGCACGCGGCCGCCGCGCTCGGCGGCTTCCCGGAGCGGGTCGACGAGGAGGCCGAGGCCGCTGCACCGCGTGAACGAGACGGCGATGCAGACGTCGTCGGCGGACTCGAGTCCGCGGCGGACGACGTCGAGCATCCGCGCGTCGTCGGGGAGGTTCAGGACTGAGGAGGGGGTCGCCATGGGGGCCTGGTATCCCGGACCCTGCCGCAGCGGGCGCGCCCTGAATGCGCTCGCCACATTCTCGGGCGCCTTCACTTGGCGTCGAGCCTCGTCGGCTCACCACGCCGATTTTGCGAATCCCAGGCGCCTAGGAGGGCGACGAAGCGTCGCCTCGGGTAGTGTCCTGCCCGGGAGGCATCATGATCGAGCAGAGCCGTCGCACACGTCTGGACCTGGCGAACAGCCGCATCAAGACCCTCATGGCCGACGCCGCGCGGAGCCTGTGGGGGCTCGGGCAGGTGTGCCGTGAGGTCGCGCGGGACGCCCTGTACGAAGAGGACGGGTACGAGGATCTCGCGACCTGGGTGGGGACGGAGCACCGGGTCAGCTTGCAGACCGCGCAGAAGGCCATGGCCGTCGCCCAGCACTTCAGCTCCGACATGGCCGAGGAGCACGGCACAGAGAAGCTGGCCGCGACCTACAGGTACCTCGAAGCGACCCGCAGGCTCGAGGAGGCCGGCGACGCCCTCCGCCTCTCGTTCCGCATCCAGCGGAACGGCCGGTTCGTGTCCATCCCCTTCGAGAAGGCGACCTACCGGGAGATCGACCAGTCGCGCCAGCTCCTCGTCCGCACCCGGGTGAAGAAGCCCGAGCCCATCCCGCGGGAGACGGTGGCGCGGGCGGAGGCCCTCGCGGCGGCGCTGGCCCCGGCGCCCAAGGGCTCGCGACGCGGGGAGCGGGTGCGGGTGGAGCGCGCGAGCGACGGGCGGCCCCTGTTCTCGTTCCAGGCGATCCCGGAGGAC
>CAMCWU010000099.1 GCA_945882675.1 Klebsiella pneumoniae
GCCAGCGGCCCGACCCAGCCGCCCAGCGTGGCCGCCGGGAGCGAGCGGGCGACCGTGGTCATCACGTCCGCGTCGAAGCCGCACGGGCGGATCCGCTCGAACCAGGCGAGATCCGTATCCACGTTGAGCGCGAGCCCGTGCCAGGTGACCCAGCGCTTGCACGCGATGCCGACCGAGCACGCCTTGCGCACCACGCCGTCCGGATCGGGCAGCCACACGCCGGTGTTCCGCGGATCCCGTACGCCTTCGAGCCCCCCGCGCCGGAGCGCGAGGATCACGGCATCTTCCAGGTCGCGCAGGTGGCGGTGCAGGTCGCGGCGCGGCCCCTCCAGCAGCACGATCGGGTACGCCACGAGCTGGCCCGGCCCGTGCCAGGTCACGTCGCCGCCGCGCTCCACGTCCACCACGGGGATCCCTTCGGGCGCGAGAACGTTTCCGGCCGCCCCCCGCGCGCGCCCGACCGTGATCGTCGGCTCGTGCTCGAGCAGCAGCACGGTGTCCTCGATCTCGCCCGCGGCGCGCCGCGTCACCAGCGACCGCTGCAGCTCGTGGACCGCCGCGTACGGGGAGAGCCCCGACAACCGCAAGATCCTCGCCAAACGCCTAGTCCTCGACGGCGAGCACAGGCGCGACCTTGGCCCAGATCGCGGCTTCCACGGCGTCCGCGTCCGGGTCGGCGTCCACCACCGCGATGGGCTCGCCCTGGTCGCGCAGGAGCTCGAGGACGCGCTGATACGCCCAGCCGACCTGCTCGAGGTGGGTCCGCTGCTCGAAGATCTCGCGCTCCCCTCCCCTCCGCTCGATCCGCTCCATCGCGATGTCCACGCCGACGTCGAGGAAGATCGTGAGGTCCGGGATGCGGAAGCGCCGGTTCAACGAGTACACTTCGTCCAGCGGGAGCGACATGGACTGATACGCGAGCGAGCTGTGGTAGTATCGATCGGACACGACCGCCGCCCCCCGGTCGAGCGCCGGCTCCACGACGCGGGCGATATGGTCCGCGCGATCCGCGGCGAACATCCAAGGCAACGTCGCGGGCGACGGCGCGTCCGGATCGCCCCGCAGCGTCTGCCGGATCACCCTGCCGACCGGCCCGTCCGTCGGCTCACGCGTGGCCAGCACCTCCATCCCGAGCGCCTGCGCGCGGGCCACCAGACGCGCCACCTGCGTGGTCGACCCGGCACCGTCCAGGCCCTCGATCACAACGAACCGGCCCATCCGTCCTCCCAGGGCGCATGCTACCGCGCCGCGGGCGTTCCGCGCGCGCCCCGCGAAGACGATGCGATAAGCGGGGGCCGCCCGACGTCGCCGGCACGCGGTCCCGGCGCCGAGCTAGCCTTGGCCACGGCAGCCGGGGAGCGTCATGATCATCTCGTCACTCTGGATCGCATCGGCCCTCGCAGCGGACGTCGTCCTGAGCCCGGGAGACGACGTCGCGAGCAAGACCGCCGTCCTGAACGCCGGGGACAACGTATTCTTCGGCGACGGCGTCTTCGAGATCGCGAGCGACCTGTACTGGACGGGCGCCGGCACGGCGGACGCCCCGATCCGCCTGACGAAAGCGGAGGGCGCGGATCCTATCCTGCGGATCACAGGGGGATACTTCCTCATCCACGTGGACGCCGCGACCTTCCTCACGATCGAGGGCATCACGCTCGCAGGGGCAGAGGGCTGGGAGGAGAACGGCTGGAACGGCATCACCATGAGCGGGTCGTCGGACATCACGCTCAAGGACCTCGAGCTGCGCAACCTCGGCGCGGGCATCGACATCGGCGACGGGAGCCGGATCTCCATCACGGGAACTGAGATCCACGACATCACGGGCGAAGCCATCGACGCCGGCTGCGGCGACGCGAGCTGCTGGCTCGCAGACAGCACGATCCAGGGGAACTGGATCCACGACCTCGTGGGCGAGAACCAGACCGCGATCGGACTCGACCATGGCGGCCAGGGCAACCTGATCGCCGACAACGTGATCCACGACACGCTGTACCACGGGATCTACGCCGGCTCGACGGAGTTCGGGCCGCAGAACACCGTGCGCGGCAACGCCGTCTTCGACGTCGGCGGCTCGGGCCTCGTGATCGAAGGCAGCGCTCTCGTCCAGAACAATATCGTCTTCCGCGCTGGGGATTACGGCATCTACGTGTCGGACACCGACCGGAACACGCTCCAGGACGTCGCGATCAGCTTCAACACGGTCGCCGAGACCGGCCAGTGGGGCGCGTGGCTCCGCGATTGGCCCGGCCACACCGGCATGGTGTTCGCGAACAACGTCATCGCGAACCCCCTCGGCTACGGCATGGACTACGACCGCGACGACTACACGGCAGCGGATCCCTCGAACCAGCTCGCTGGGAATCTGGTGACGGGGCTCGTGGAGGATATGGACATCGAAGTGCACCCGACGGGCGCGCTCCCCGGGGCGGGCTACGCCGACTTTCTGGACGCGCCGAATGGGAACTTCTACCCGGTGCGCGACAGCCTGCTCGTCAACGCGGCAGATCCGGCCGGCGAGAACTACGTTCCAACCGACGATTTCAACGGCGCCGTCCGCCAGGGGGATGTCCCGGACGTCGGCGCCTACGAGTGGACCGCGGAAGCCAACCCGGGCTGGACGATCGAGCCCGGCTTCAAGGTCCTCGGCGTGACGGAGGTCACGGGCGGAGCGGACGTCGGCGGGGGGTGCTGCGGCAAGGACGGCACGGGGGAGGCCGGCTTCGGGCTCCTGCCGCTCGCCGGGCTGCTCTGGCTGCGCCGCCGGAGAGCCGCGTGCACCTGATGCTCCTCGCGCTGGCCGCGTGCGCCGGAAAGCCGCTCCCCCCTGGGAAAGCGCCGACGAGCCAGCCGATAGACGGCGTCGAGTACCTCAACGCCTGGGCGCTCGGCACCACGAGCCCCAAGGACGCGCTCGGCCGGTTCGTGGAGGAAGGCCAGGCCCTGGACGGCGAGAGCGGGCGTCGGACCGCGTGCTCCGAGTGGTTCGACGTCCAAGAGCTCGATCTGCCGTCGCGGCCGCCGGTGCTCATGGGCGCCACGCCCGCCACGGCCGATTGGCTCGGCGGCCCGGACGACGGAGACGCCACGTTCTGGCTCGACTTCGCGCCGCGCTCGCGGACGGGCGCGGTGGTGCGCGACCCACACGGCCTCGCGGAATGTTGCTCCGCGAACCCGGATTCTTGCGGGCCGAGCTACGTCTCGGAGATCCTCTCGGGTGCCGGGAAGGCGTACCGGCTCGACCGCACGGACGGCGCGCCCGCCTGGTACAAGGCGAAGGCGCTCGACGGGCCGTATCTCCTGCGCGTCACCGGCAACCCGTACGCCGGCCCGGAGTGCGGGTCCTGGCGCGACAACCCGCCGCGCGCCGCCACGGGGACCTTCCTGCTCGGCGTGTCCACCGCGACACGGTCCGAGGAGAACGCCAGGGCAGACGCCACACGCAAGGCGAAGGACGCCGCGCGCGGCTGGCTCAAGCAGGCAGCGCTCGGCGACTCGCTCCTCGCGCGCATGACGGAGGAGCGCTGGTGCGTGGAGTCGTTCCAGGGCCAGGGCGGGAGCACCGAGTGGATCGCGCAGGTGCTCGCATATCTCCCTTCGGAGTGATGTTTCTCGTCGCGTGCGCCGCGCCTCCACCGGAGGTCGCGTGCCCCGACGGCGCCGCCCCACACGCCGTGACGCCGGTCCAGGGCGGCCGCGCGGTCTGGTGCGAGCGCAAGAACGGCGCCCGCTTCGGCCCGTTCGTCGAGTACCGGCCGGACGGCAGCCGCTGGAAGGAGGGATACTTCATCGGCACGCGAAAGGAGGGCACCTTCCTCTGGTATCACCCGAACGGCCAGGTGATGGAGCGCAGCGTGT
This sequence comes from Klebsiella pneumoniae, assembly GCA_945882675.1. Lineage (GTDB taxonomy): Bacteria > Myxococcota_A > UBA796 > UBA796 > CANLGQ01. The sequence goes on from CAMCWU010000099.1 coordinate 3,856, forward strand.
GGAAGATGAACCAGCGCGACGGCGAGCGCGTCCTGTACGACGACGCCGGCGCCGTCACCCGCCGCGAGGTGTGGGCGGCCGGCGAGCGGACGTCCTCCGAGCCGCCGGATGCGCCGCTGGATCCTTAGAACGCCCAGGCCTCCTGGCCGCTCTCGAGGATGCACGCCCCGTCCTGCGGGTCGCCGCCGGTCCGCAGGACCTCTGCCGGGTCCGGCTCGCGGTAGACGCCGGTGAGCTCGATGTCCACCACCCGCACCACCGCGTCCGAGAGCAGCGTGACGAAGTAGCAGGGGATCATCGGCTCCGCATGCGAGTTCCCGACGCCCGAGTCGTCCGTGAGGAACAGGTACCGCCCGCCCGTGAGCTGCGCCGCGACCCGCATGGTCACCTCCATCGACGGCGTCGTCCCGCTCGCGGCCACCGGGTACAGGTGCACGTCGCGCGTGCGGGCCTCGCGGAGCTGGCCTTCCACCGTGGCGACATCCTCCGCGTGCGCCGGGGCGTCCGCGATCCAGAACGCCACGCGCGCGACGTCCGCGTCCTCCCGCCAGTCCAGGTCGAGCGTGTCCCGCAGGCCCTCCTGCACGGCCTCCGGCCAGTCCCCGCCGCCGCTCGCGAACTGATCGGCGATGGCGTTCTGGAACGCGTCGACGTCCCCGGTGAACGGGAAGGACTCCGAAACGTACGTGTCCCCGAAGTCGCGGTACACCACGAGCGCCCAACGGATGTCGACGTTCGGGGAGGCTTCCTGGATGCGATCCGCGACCGTGCCGAACTCGCGCACGAGCCACTGGTGCTCGTCCGCCATGCTCCCCGTGGTGTCGAGGAGGAACGCCACGTCCAGCCGCGCGCGGCTCTCGCGCTCCGCGGGGAAGTCCGCGTTGGCCGATACCTGCTCCTCCACCGTGAGCCCGGGCATGTCGGCGAGGAGCGTCAGCCCCGCGAGCCAGTCCTGGAACAGCCCGAAGTTGACGTTGTCGTCCCACACTCCCGCGGTCAGGGTGTCCGGCTCGGGCGCGTCCGTGTCGGTCTGCTCGCCGGCGTCCGTGTCGGCGTCCGAGTCCGTGTCCGCGTCGCCCTCGGTGCTGGTCCCGTACGGCGTGCCGCTCCCGTCCGATCCGAGCGTCCAGGCGTCCTTGTCGCTCGATCCGCCGCCCTTGCTGCTGCCGCCGCACCCCAGCACCCCGACCAGCGCGACCCACCCGATCGTGCGTACCATGGCGCCCTCCATCGTCCAGCTTGCCCCTAAGATCCCCGGTTGTCCACTGGATCTTGTGGGTCGTCCGATCCCGCAGAGGTGCGATCTCCCGAGGATACTCGACCATCCCGCTCCGAGGGGTGCGATCCCAACCAGTCGGTGTCGGGGCCTCGGGAAGCGAGGTGCCGCATGTGGGGCTGACTTCCTGCTTTTCCCCCCTCCCCCCTTGTGGGGGAGGGTCGGGGAGGGGGGTGGCGGGAGCGTCATCGCGTCGCCGTGAGCGGCCAATACATAGGTTCATCCTTACCAACGACCCCCACCCCAGCCCTCCCCCGTGAAGGGGGAGGGGGCCTGAGGGCAGCCGTCGCGGCCCCAACGATCGACCTGGAACGCACCCCCGCTCTGATCGCACCCTCACCGGAGCCAGCGCCGCACCGGCCGCGGGTTGTGTTCCGGGATCTCGCGCCCTGCGTGCGCCTGGATCAGCGCGCGCAGCCCGAGCTGCCGGCGCAACGCGGCTGCGTGGTCCGCGCTCCCTTCCGCCGAGATCAGCCGGTACCACGCCCACTTGCTCACGCCGGCCACGGCCCGGACCTCTCCGTCGTCGAGACCCGCCCCGCGCGCGACCGCGACGTACGCCCGCCGTGCCGCCGACGCCGCCCCGGAGCGCCCCTCCTCCGCCGAGAACACCGCATGCGCCGCGGCCCACACCTCCCGCGCGCCCACCGCCCGGACATCGTCGTCGGTCGCGGCCGACAGCGCGTTCCCGAGCCCGACCGCCGCGAGCGCAGTGGCCGGCACGTCGATCCGGGGCAGGGCCTCCCCGATCCGCCCCGGGTCCACGCACCCCAGCCGCGCGCCCACCAGGTCCGCGAGGCACGTCCCCTCCCAACCCGCAGGATCCCGCGCGATCGCGTGCTTCGCCGGCTGCCGGACTGCGTACCCGATCAGGTTGCCGAGGTGCCGCGCGTCCTCCACATCCGTGACCCGCGTCGGCTCGATCGGCGCGCCCATAGCCAGGAATGCGCGGTTCAGCCCGCTGCCCAGGTGCCCTGCCGCCGCGCGGTCCTCCGCGTCGACGACGACGTGGCCGTGCTCGTCCACGAACCCGAACAGCAGCATCCGCGGCCCGAGGATCCGCCCGAGCAGCCGGTGCGTCGCCCGCATCCGCTCGGTCGTGTGGAACCACGAAGTCCGTCCGCGCGCCTCGATCACGAGCTGGTAGTGCATGCAGCGACGTTACCTCGCCGCCCGCCTTCGTGGCCGGGGTCGACCCCCAGATCCAGGCCCGCCCCTCATTTTTTGGGTCGTCCGATCCCGCCGCGGGTGGCAGGGCGTTGGTCCAACCGCACTTGCAGGCCACCTCCGGGTGCGATCTCCCGAGGATACCCGAGTATCCCGCCTTCTCCGCACCCCAGGGGTGCGATCTCCCGAGGATACTCGAGTATCCGGCCCTCTCCGCACCCCAGCGGTGCGATCTCCCGAGGGATGTGTTCGGAGTCGATCGGTGCCGCACCCGCTGCGAGGCGTCGGCACCGCACGGCGAGGGCGACTCTCGCCGCTGCAGGGCGCGCGGGCCGCGGGGAGACGCACGCCAGCATGCAGTTCACACGGGGGGCACGAAGATCACGGGGTCGAGCTGACCTGTACGAGCGCTGGTCGCACGAGCCCGACGTCGTGCTCGTCGTGCTGTGGGGTGAACCGCCCGATCGTCCCGAACGCACCCGAGTTTACCACAGACGCGCCACCGACACCTCCCTCACGGAGGTTCCATGCTCGTCCTCACCCTCACCGCGCTGGCGTTCGCGACGTCCCAGGTCCATGTGATCGTGCGGGAGCACCTCGAACGGATGCCCGGCTGGGGATACTCCTGGGGCGACCCCGGAGACGAGACCGGGTGGTGGATAAATACGCCCACGATCACGGACCCGGTCACCGGCACCTTCTCCGTCAACTTCAACTTCGACCCGGCCGGCGAGATCCAGCGTACGACGCTGCTCCTGGCCCGAGGCCCGCGCCCGATCCCGCAGACCGCGGCGCCTACGGGTTGGCTGGTGCGTCCGTCGGCCGGGGGTCGGCCGGCCCGGTGACCGGCTCCGGAGCGGCCACGCCGCTGGCGGGCAGCAGCCGCATCGCCGCCACGAGGAGCGTGTACCCGAACGCCACCCCGAGCGCCGCCAGCGCGACCTGCGAGAACAGCAGCGCGCGGACCGTTTCGGACCGCTCGGGATCGAGCTGATACCACGCCTGGTTGATGGTGTGGCAGGCCAGGACCAGGAGCACCGTCGGCACCGCGACGCCCGAAATGCCGAGAAATGTGGATACGGCCATGCGTATCTGGGGACCGAGGACGTCAGGGCGGGGGGGGGTGGGTCACGGACTGCACCTCATCAGGTCGGTCGATGAGTGTACACCATGCCTGTAGCCACGGTGATGCCCGCGCGGTTTCCACGTCGAAAATCCCCCGCCCGATCGCGACGGCCGGGGACCCTACTCCTGCGCGGAGTAGTCCGCGTAGCACTGCATCACGTCCCCCGAGAGGATCCGGAACCGGAACCCGCTCGGGTCGGTGGCGCGGCTCGCGTAGAACACCTCGATCGGGTACTGCCCGGCCTCCACGAACACCGTGTAGATCTGGGGCTCGAACTTGTGGATCCCCGGCTGTGACGCCAGGATCTGGCCGTTGAGCACGACCCACGAGTCGTCCGCGGAGCCGAGCGTGAACGTCACGTCCGTGCCCGAGACCGCGCGCAGCCAGCCGCGCCAGTGGACCGCGAAGTACTCGGGATCGGACTCCAACCCGTCGTCCACCGGCCACCAGTTCTCGCCGAAGTCGAGGCCGGCGTCGAACTGCTCGAACGACGGCGCGTCCCACCACGTGAGCGCGAAGGGCTCGGTCGGCGGCACGGCCTTGCGCGGCGGCGTAACGTCCGGATCGTCGACTTCCAGGTTCACGTACTGACCGTGCCAGCCGCCCTGGCAGGTGTTCCAGTCGGGCGGGTCGCCGAGCTCGTCGTTGCTCCCCGGCGGCTCCGCCGGCGGGACCACCGGCGGGTCCTGGATCTGGTACTCGGTGCACCCCGCGATCGCCAGGAACAGGAGGGATCTCATAGTTGCACCCCGGCTTCCGGCAGGACCTCGCACTCCATCCACTCGGCGAAGCGCGTGAGCTCGTCCGTGCCCGGCTGCCCGGCCGGCGGCATATTCCCGTCTTCCACCGACCGGTACCAGATGCGCTCCGCGTACGCGAGCGTGCCGTCCCAGGTGTCGAAGTCGATCCCTGGCGGCGCCCCGGCCCGCTGGCTCTCCTTCTGCAGCGAGCCGTGGCAGCCCGTGCAGTACTTCGCGAGGAAGCCCGCCCCGAAGTTCTCGTACGTCAGCGGCGGGTCCCGATCACAGGACGCACGCGAGCCGTCCGCCCGGAACAGGTGGTCGTCGCAGGACGCCAGCAGCGGGAGGAGCCAGAGCCAGCGCATCAGCCTCCTCGCACCAGGGCGGTCGCGACGTCCACGCCCGGCAGGAACGACCCGGGATCCAAGCCGCCGATCTGGAGCAGCGCGGTGCCGACGTTCTCGGCCGCGAGCATGGCGCCGGCCGCCGACTCCGCGCCGGTCGCGAGGTCCACGGGCACCCCGATCAGCGAGTCGTCCGTGCGCCCGACCATGCGGTTGCCGTGGACGCCCGCGCCCCCGATCAGCATGGACGTGTACGGCCAGTGGTCCTTGCCCATGCCGCCGTTGTACTTGGGCGTACGCCCGAACTCGGACATGGCGATGACGACGACCTCCTGCGCGAGGTACTCCGCCGTGTGGCCCGGCGTGGTCTCGAGGACGTCGAACAGCGCGTCGAGGTCCGCGTAGAACGCGTCCTGGTTCATGGCCTGCGTGGGCGTGTTGCCGGAGTGCGTGTCGTATCCGCCGGGGATGCCGATCATCGCGCAGCGCGACAGGCCCAGGCGGAACAGCTCGGTCGCCTTGACCGCCTGGTCGAACATGGTGGCGCCGAGGTCGTCCAGGCCGGCTTCGAACCGGCGTCCCTCCAGCTCCATGCCGCGCTCGACGTTCTCGAGCAGGGCGTCCGCCCGCACGCGCGAGAGGCCCGTCTGCCCGGCCGCCCAGTCCGCCGTGCGCTTCCACACGAACTGGTCGAGGGCCTTGTCCCCCGGCGTCTGCAGCATGGCCGTGGGCTGGTCGGACTGTCCGCCGAGGGAGCCGTCGATCAGCGACAGCAGCGTGCCGCCGCCCGCGCGCACGACCGCCTGCGACGCCGTGCCCGCGAAGCTCGGGCCGCTGAACACGACGTGCGGCAGCGGGTACTCGACCTTGCTGTTCGCGGCGAGGATCGTGGGCCAATCCGAGTACGACGACGCGGACGTGCCCGTGAGCATGAACTGCGCGGCCGAGTCGTGGCCGACGGAGTGCGAGTCGACGCCGTTGGCGATGGCGACCTTGCCGGCCCAGCGCTTGAAGAAGCGGCGGACGCCCGGCCGATCGTCGCCGTCCGTGAACTGGAGGTTGCCGGCCTTCCCGAGCCGGCTGCCCTCGTCCATGTCGACGAAGTCGGTGTCGAAGTGGGGGTCGAGGACCGCGGTGGTGTCCCAGCCGCCGCCCGCGAAGAAGAACAGGAACTTCCTCTCGATCGCGAGGGCCTCCGCCTTGCGGGGCCACATGAAGGCCCCCGCGCCGAGCAGGCCCGCGGCCCCGCCCAGGAGCTGGCGACGGTTCAACGCGACACGGCTTTTGTGCGTGTTCATCGGTCGCTCCTAGTAGAACAGGACGCGCGGATCGCGCAGGACCGCCGAGACGACACCACCCCACGCCATCGTGGGGCTGCCCTCGACGCTGTACAGCACCTTCCAGAGCTCGATCAGCTCGGCCGGCTCCGTGGCGTCGGACGCCAGCGGGATCCCCGTGATGTCGAGGTAGAGCGCCCGGATCTGCGCGTCGAACGCGTCGCGTGCCGTGTCCGGCGTGTCCGCGACCGTGACGAGGCCGAGGAGCCGCGCTTCGTCGATGCGCTCGGGGTCGAGATCGTGCTCGGCGACCGCGACGCCCGCGCCCTGCGCGAGCCGCTCCTGCACGAACACCATCCCGACGGAAGGCTCGAACGTACGCCGCGTCACGGCCAGGCTGTCGATGCCTCCGGTGAGCACCTGCAGGCCGAGCCCGTTGCTCGTGAGCCCGTCCTCCCCGTCGAAGGTCCAGCGGTATCCGGTCAGATCCTCGATGATCCCGGCGAGCTGCGCGGGGGACGCGACCTTCACGCCCGCGACCCGCTCGTCCATCTCGGCGGTGGTGGCGCGTGCGGCCCGGTAGCCGTCGGAGATCAGGACCGAGCGGATCAAGGCGCGCAGGTTCTGGTCGCTGCCCTGGAACGCGTCCGTGTGCGGCCGGATCTCCTCCCAGTCGGCGTCGACGATGTCGCGCTGCGTGAGGCCCTCCCACGCGGTCTCGACGGCGCAGTCGACGAAGCGGCTGTCCTCCGCGATCTGCTGGCCGAGCTCGACGAGACCCGACGTCGGCCGGCCGTACCAGCCCGGCTCCTTGCCGGCGTAGTACTTCCAGTCTTCCTCGTTCTCGGGGCGGTACACGGTCTCCGAGATGTCGTTGTCCTCGTCGTACGTGAAGAACCCGAACAGGCTCGCCGACAGGGGGTCGAGCGTGGCGTGGCACGCCTGGCAGCCGACGTTCTGGTTGATCGCGTCTTCCGGGTCGATGACGAGGGCGTCCACCGCCGCGCGGTTCAACACGATCGGGCGCTGCAGGTAGTCTTCGCACAGCAGCATGCGGGAGATGGCGTTCGCCCGGTGCCGGTTCGCGTTGCCGCCCATCGACGGGTACCGTTGCCAGGTGGTCGTCATGCTCAGGATGCCGGCGTGCGGGCGACCGTCCCGATAGTGGCCTTCCGTCCAGTCGTTCACGCCTTCCGGGATCTCGATGTCCCACATGGCGGCGAGCATGGGGTCCGCCATGGTGAAGTCGGCCGTGGCGATGGTGCCGTACGGCAGATCCTCGGCGAAGATCTTGCGGACCAGCCGGAGCGGCTCCTGCGCGATGCGCTCGGCCATCACGTCCTCGTCCACGCCCGCGAGCCCGACCTGCTCGAGGTCGAAGTAGGCGTCTCCCGTGCGCATCAGGAAGCGCTCGTTCCAGATCTCGTCGAGGCGCGCGAGGAACCGGGGGTCATCCATCCACTTGTCGACGTAGGGGACCCACAGCGTCGGGTCGGCGTCGAACGCGCGGAGATCGGCCTCCGTCGGGTGGATGCCGCGGAGATCGACCGAGAGCCGGATCAGCTCCTGCCGCGGCTCCAGGGCGACGAACGGGCCTTCGGCGACCGGATCCTCCGGCTCGCCGCACGAGGCCAGCAGCAACAGCGCCGGAACCAGGAACTCGTGGGCTCTCATGAGGCCTCCAACCTGGGTTACCAGGGAAGATCGCGCAGCGGCAGGACGAAATCGGAGACGGGCGGACGGACGATGCCTTCGGTGAACAGGAACATGAGGTCCACGCAGACCTCTCCCTGCTCGACGCCCCGGATGTAGAGCGTGCCGCAGCCGTCGCACGCGCCGAGCGGGTCGTTCGCATAGGGGTCCTGGTAGTCCTCGAGCTCCGCCGGGAGGAACACGAGGTCGTACCAGTATGCTTCAGGGTCGCGCAGGCCGATCCAGCCGTAGGGCTCGAGCGTGCAGGCGTCCGGCGC
>CAMCWU010000100.1 GCA_945882675.1 Klebsiella pneumoniae
TGACGCCCCGGCGGCGAAGCCCGCGGCTACCGATGCCAAGCCGTCTACCGGCACGTCGGGCGGCGGCACGTCCGGGTCGGGCACGCCGGCCGCTTCGTGAGCGCGCGGATCCTCGACGGGGCGGCGCTCGCGAAGCGCCTGCAGGCGGAGCTCGGCGATCGGGTGCGGCAGCTCACGCGGCCGCCTGGGCTCGCCGTCGTCATCGTGGGCGAGGACCCCGCGTCGCAGATCTACGTGCGGAACAAGGGTAGGGTGGCCGAGAAGCTCGGCTTCCATCACATCCAGCGCACGCTGCCCGCGACCATCGGGCAGGACGAGCTGCTGGCCGTGGTGGACGCTTTGAACGCCGATCCGCACGTAGACGGGATCCTCGTGCAGCTCCCGCTCCCGAAACACATCGACGTCAACGCGGTAATCGACCGGATCGACCCCGCGAAGGACGCGGACGGGTTCACGCCCACGAACACGGGGCTGCTCAACCTCGGCCGGCCGGGGCTGGTGGCGTGCACGCCCGCCGGCTGCATGCGGATCCTGGCGGACGCGGGGATCGAGCTTGCTGGGCGTCACGCGGTCGTCGTCGGGCGGAGCAACATCGTGGGGCGGCCCATGGCGCGGCTGCTCGAGCTCGCGAACTGCACGGTGACGCTCGCGCACAGCCGCACGCAGGACCTCGCGGGCCACGTGGGGCGGGCGGACGTGGTGGTGGCGGCGGTGGGCGTGCCGGAGATGATCCGGGGCGCCTGGATCCAGGAGGGCGCCGCTGTGATCGACGTCGGGATGAATCGGCTGCCGGACGGCCGACTCGTCGGAGACGTGGAGTTCGCGGCCGCGAAGGAGCGCGCGGGTGCGATCACGCCGGTGCCGGGCGGGGTCGGGCCGATGACGATCGCCATGCTGATGGAGAACACGGCACGGGCTGCGGTAGCCCGCCGCTAAGCCGGCTTCCCGACCCGGTACGGCTCGGCGCAGCCCGTGCACCGGACCCATTGGTCGTCGGACCAGCCGCCCAGATCCGTGACGGTGAACGCGGCCCCGCACTTCACGCACGTCGCGTGCACCCGTGCGATCGCGAGCCCGCGGGTCCACGCGACATACGCCGCGATGCCGCCGACCGCCAGCGCGCCGATGCTGAACAGGCCGTGCGGCGGCAAGACTACCGCCGGCACCGCCATGGCGACTCCGCTGCCCGCGATCAGCGCGGATCGCGCGGTCCGCCAGCCGGGCGCCACGCGGTGCACGACCGCGCGGGCCGCCACGGGCGCGCCGGAGCGGGGCGTCAGCTCGAGCGGCTCCTCCACGATCACGGATCGACGCGGTAGGTCACCGCCAGCGCGGTGCCGGGCGGCGGCAGGTAGCCCGTGAACAAGATCGCGTTGCCGAGGAGGTCGAACACCCAGTCCGCGGGCGCGAGCGGCGTCACGATCGTGCCGTCCGGCTCGGTCGCGACGATGGCGATGGTCGCCGGATCCGGCACTTCGGAGAGCACCACCGTGTCGCCGCCGGCGAGCGGGAGCATGGCGTCGCCCATGAGCGTGAGATCGTCCTGCCAGTCGGCGTCGCAGATCGACACGCGCTCGCCCCCATAGATCGACGCGAGATCGAGGTAGGCAGCGCCGTAGCTCACCCAGTCGACGCCGCACGAGGCCGGCCCCCCCGCGATCGCGTGAACCGAGACGACGGCCGGCGGGAGCCAGGTCGCCTGCAGGAAGGCGTCCACGGAGAGCGGGTCGGCCTTGGTGCTGAAGTCCTCCTCGTCCGAGAGCAGGATGATGCCGAGATCGGCGCCATCGCGCAAGAAGCCGGCGTTGAAACCGGCGATGTTCAGGGCCGAGTTCAGCGCCGACTGGACGGCGTCGAGGCCCTCCTCGGTCCCGCTCCCGAAGGTCCCGGGCTGCGACGTGGCATCGAGCCACCGGATCTGGTCGGCCAGCGGGGTGGCGTCGTCGAGCCAGAGCGCGCCGTCTGGCCCCGGCTGCAGCTTGCCCGTCTTGGAGGGGTCCATCATGTCCGTGGTGATGACGCCGACGTGGATGTCCGCCGCGTCGAGCGAGGTCAGGAGCTCGTCCGCGCCGTCCGCGAGCCGGGCCTGCTTCGCGGCCATGGAGCACGAGTCGTCGACCAGCAGCAGCAGGTCGAGCATGCCCGATCCGAGCGTGAAGTCCTCTGCCCGGAGGCAGACGTCGAGGGCGGCCGCGTCCACGTCCACGACGAGCGAGCAGTCGTCGTCGATGGCGTTGCACACCTCCACATTGCCGCGGAAGCGCGCGGAGTCTGCGTCGTCGCAGTCGCCGTCGCAGGTCGATTGCCCGTCGAGATCGCCGTCTACCGGGGTGAGGATCACCTGGGTGTCGTCACAATCGGCGCCGCCGGACGCCATCGACGCGAACCCGTCGCCGTCGGCGTCCACGCCGTCGAGCCCGTCGCGGTTCACGTCGTCCCCGTCGCCCACGAGGTCGTTCGCGAGCGGGGAAACCGCCGGATCTGCGTCGTCGCAGTCGTCCCCGCCGCTGATCACGGACGCGTAGCCGTCCCCGTCGGCATCGGTGCCGTCCACGCCGTCGCAGTTCTGGTCGACAGAATCGCCGAAGAGGTCGGTCGCCAGCGGAGAGATCACCGGGCTCGCGTCGTTGCAGTCCGCACCGCCGCTTGCTTCCGATGCGGAGCCGTCGGCGTCGTCGTCCACGCCGTCCGTCCCGTCGCAGTCCTGGTCCACGGTATCGCCGAAGAAGTCAGGGATCCCGGGGTTCGTACCCGCGCTCCCGTCGTCGCAGTCGAGGCCGCCGCTCTCGAGGGACGCGACGCCGTCCCCGTCGTCGTCCACGCCATTGGTATCGTCACAGTTCTGGTCGATGCCGTCTCCGGCGAGATCGGGCGCGCCCGGGTACGCGCTGTCGTCGGCGTCGTCACAGTCGCCCGCGGCCTCATCGAAGCCGTCGCCGTCGGCGTCCGGATCGTCGGGCGGGGTGGTGTCGTCGGTGTCCGTGGTGTCGACGGTGTCGTCGGTATCGCCCGTTGCGTCGGTGTCCCCCGTGTTGCCGGCGTCGTCATTGGACTTTGCGTCCGTGGAGCCGTCACCGGCGCAGGCGGAGAGGGCGAGGACGGCCAGAGTCGCGAGGAGGCGAAGCGGGGTGTGCATGCGGGTACTCCGGGGCGCCGCCACGATATCACCTCCCGACGCGGATCGCTGCATTGCGGACGTCGTGGCCCCGGGTGATGTGGTCGGCCGACCGGGTGAGCCCGGTCCCCGGAGGGCCCATGAGCGACCTGCGTCGAACCCCGTTCCACGCCCACCACGTGGCCGCCGGCGGGCGGATGGTCCCGTTCGCTGGCTTCGACATGCCGGTTCAGTACCGGGGCGTCGCCGCGGAGCACAACCAGGTCCGGAAAGCCGTCGGCCTGTTCGACGTCAGCCATATGGGTGAGATCCGCGTTCGCGGCCCCAAAGCGGCTGATGCGCTCCAGTGGCTCCTGTCGAACGACGTGCACAAGCTCGAAGCCGGACAGGCCCAGTACAACGCGCTGTGCAACGATCGCGGCGGCATCGTGGACGACGTGTTCGTCTACAAGATCGCCGCGGACGACTTCCTCGTGTGCGTGAACGCGAGCAACCGCGACAAGGACTTCGCCTGGATGACGGCGAACAACCGCGAGCCCGACGCGAACCTCACCGACGAGGGCGACGACTGGGCGCAGGTCGCGATCCAGGGTCCGAACGGCGTGGACGTGACGGAGAAGCTCACGAGCGTCCCCGTGCGCGAGCTCGGCCGCCACCGGTTCGTCGCCGCGGAGTTCGCGGGGATCCCCGGGTGTTATGTGGCGCGCACTGGTTACACCGGCGAGGACGGCTTCGAGATCTTCGTGCCGGCCGCGCAGGCGGCGGACGCCTGGGACCGGATCATCGACGCCGGCCGCGAGTGGGGGCTCGAGCCGATCGGCCTCGGCGCGCGCGACACGCTCCGCCTCGAAGCCAAGAACGTGCTCTACGGCCACGAGATCGACGACGACACGAGCCCGCTGCAGGCCGGCCTCGGCTGGATCACGAAGGTGAAGAAGGACGGCGGGTTCCTCGGCTCGGACGCCATCACCGCGCGGAAGGAGACCGACCGCACGAAGCTCGTGGGGCTCGTGATCGAGGGCAAGCGTATCGCCCGCGACGGCATGACGCTCAGCCACGAAGGCCAGCCGGTCGGCAAGGTCACGAGCGGCACGGTCGGGCCGTTCGTCGGCAAGGCGATCGCCCTCGCCATGGTGGACAAGGCGGCGGCGACGCCGGGTACCCGCCTCACGGTGGACGTCCGCGGCAACGAGGCCGTCGCGGTCGTCGTCGACGGCCCGTTCTACAAGCGCGCCTGATCCAGCTTCAAACCATCGGAGTGCCCTCATGAAGTTCCCGGCAGACCTCAAGTACAGCGAGCACGACGAGTGGGTCCGGATCGACGGAAACGTCGCCACGATCGGCATCTCCGACTTCGCGCAGGACCAGCTCGGTGAGCTCGTCCACGTGGAGCTCCCGAAGATCGGCAAGAAGGTGATCCGCGGCGGCGTCGTGTGCGAGGTCGAGTCCGTGAAGGCCGTGGCGGAGATCTACGCCCCCCTGTCCGGCACCGTGACCGCCGTGAACGAAGCCCTGTCGGACGCCGCCGAGAGCATCAACTCGGACCCGTACGGCGCCTGGATCTTCAAGCTGGAGCTCGGCGCCGCGTCCGAGGCCGCGCAGCTCATGGATCAGGCAGCATACACCGCGAAGATCGGCCAGTAACACCAGCCATCGAGAGGACGCCCATGCCCGTCGCCCCCCCCGACGTGTTCGCGAGCCGCCACATCGGGCCGTCCGAGGCCGAGCTCCCGGAGATGCTCCAGACCGTCGGCGTCGACTCGCTCGACGAGCTGGTCGAGAAGACGGTCCCCCCGCACCTGCGGTACCGCGGCGCGATGGATCGGCTCCCGAAGCCGATGACGGAGCGAGTGGCCCTGGCGGCGCTCTCGGAGCGCGCGGGCGAGAACCAGGTGTGGCGCTCGTACCTGGGTTACGGCTTCCACGACACGGTGACCCCGCCGGTCGTGCTGCGGAACATCATCGAGAACCCGGGCTGGTACACGGCATATACCCCGTACCAGGCCGAGATCAGCCAGGGCCGCCTGGAAGCGCTCCTCGTGTACCAGACCATGGTGCAGGAGCTCACGGGGATGGAGATCGCGAACGCGTCGCTCCTCGACGAGGCCACGGCCGCGGCGGAAGCCATGGCCATGTCGCACCGGCTGTACGACGGGAAGGGCAACCGGTACGTCGTGGATCGCGCGATCCACCCGCACACGCTCGAGGTCGTGCGCACCCGCGCCGGCTGGCTCGGGATCGACGTCGACGTGACGGACGCCCGCGAGGCCACGCTCGACGAGAACGTGTTCGGCGTCCTGCTCCAGTACCCGGCTACGGACGGCACGATCGGCACCTGGGACGACGTCTGCACGCGCGCCCACGCGGTCGGGGCGCTCGTGACGGTCGCGACGGATCTGCTCGCGCTCGTGCTGCTGCGCGCGCCCGGTCACTTCGGCGCGGACATCGCGGTCGGCAACAGCCAGCGCTTCGGCGTCCCGCTGGGCTACGGCGGGCCGCACGCGGCGTTCATGGCTACGAAGGCCGATTTCCAGCGCCAGATGCCGGGCCGGATCATCGGCGTGAGCCGGGATGCGCATGGCAACCCGGCGCTGCGCATGGCGCTCCAGACGCGCGAGCAGCACATCCGCCGCCAGAAGGCCACGAGCAACATCTGCACGGCCCAGGTCCTCCTCGCCGTGACCGCGGCCATGTTCGCGGTCTGGCACGGGCCGTCGGGCCTCCGGCGCATCGCGTCGCGGGTGGCGGGCCTGGCGCGCGGCCTCGCAGAGGGCGTCAAGACCCTCGGGTTCACCCTCGCTTCCGACGACTTCTTCGACACGATCTGCGTGGACGTGGGCGCCAAGGGCGACGCCATCTTCGCCGCGGCCGCGAAGAAGCAGATCAACCTCCGCCGGGAGGGCGACCGCATCATCGTCGCGCTCGACCAGACGGTGACGGACGACGATCTCACCGACCTGCTGGCCGTCTTCGGATCCGCCGAGAACGCCACGGATGTGTCGGGCCGCGCAACCGTGCAGATCCGCGAGCCCCACACGCGGACCGACGAGATCCTGAGCCACGACGTCTTCAAGAACCACCACACCGAGACGGAGATGCTCCGGTACCTCCACCGGCTGGAAGCGCGGGACCTGGCGTTGAACGTGTCGATGATCCCGCTCGGATCGTGCACGATGAAGCTCAACGCCACCACCGAGATGATCCCGGTCACGTGGCGCGGCTTCAACGCGCTCCACCCGTTCGCTCCGCCCGAGCAGGCGAAGGGCTACGCCCGGCTGTTCCGCGAGCTCGAGGAGTGGATCGCCGATATCACGGGCTTCGACGCCGTCAGCCTGCAGCCGAACGCAGGCTCCCAGGGCGAGTACGCGGGGCTCATGGCCATCCGCGGCTACCAGCAGGCGAGTGGCCAGGGCCACCGCAACATCTGCCTCATCCCGAGCTCGGCGCACGGCACCAACCCGGCGTCCGCCGTCATGCTCGGGCTCGAGGTGGTGGTCGTCGAGTGCGACGCGAACGGCAACATCCGCGTGGACGACCTCGAGGCCAAGGCGAAGCAGCACGCCGACAACCTCGCGTGCCTGATGGTGACCTACCCGTCGACCCACGGCGTGTTCGAGGAGGCCATCGACCGGATCACCGGGATCGTCCACGAGTACGGCGGCCAGGTGTATATGGACGGCGCGAATATGAACGCGATGGTCGGCCTGATCCGCCCGCGCGACATCGGCGCGGATGTGTGCCACCTGAACCTGCACAAGACGTTCTGCATCCCGCACGGCGGCGGCGGCCCGGGCATGGGCCCGATCGCGTGCAGCAGCCACCTCGCGCCGTACCTGCCGGGCCACGGCCTCGTGGATCCGAGCGGGGAGGGCGTGCATCGCGTGGGCGGCACCGTGTCGGCTTCCCCGTGGGGATCGGCGTCGATCCTGCCGATCTCGTGGGCGTTCATCGCCATGTGCGGCTTCGACGGGCTCAAGAAGTGCACGGAGGTCGCGATCCTCAGCGCGAACTACGTCGCGAAGCGGGTCGCGCACGCGTTCCCGGTGCTGTATGCCGGATCGAACGGCTACAACGCGCACGAGTGCATCCTCGACCTCCGGCAGCTCAAGTCCGTGGTGGCGGTGGAGGACGTCGCGAAGCGCCTGATGGACTACGGCTACCACGCCCCGACGATGTCGTTCCCGGTCACGGGCACGCTCATGGTCGAGCCCACGGAGTCGGAGAACAAGGCCGAGCTCGACCGGTTCTGCGACAGCTTGATCGCGATCAAGGGCGAGATCGACCAGATCGCCGACGGCCGGATGGACCCGCACGACAACCCGCTGAAGAACGCGCCGCACACGGTGGGCGTGGTCTGCGGGGACGAGTGGAACCACAAGTACAGCCGGACCGTGGCGGCGTTTCCGATCGCGCACACGCGGCTGCACAAGTACTGGCCGTACGTCGGGCGCATCGACAACGCGTTCGGGGACAGGAACCTGATCTGCTCGTGCGATGCCTGGCCTGCAGCCAGCTGATCCCTAGGGCGCAGCGGTGAGCGCGCGGATCACCGCATCGTGCGCCGCCGTCGCCCACAACAGCCCGTTGTGCCCATAACCGTCCAGCACGATCTCCTCCGCCCCGTCCAGTGACGCGCGGACGGGCGGCAGCACCTGGTGGTCGTACCGGGCGCGGATCACCCAGGTCGGCACGGGCTCGGGCCCCTGCGCGAGGCGGGCCACCCACGGCCCGCGCGGGTCCAGCGCGGCTGCGAGCTGGGCCGGCACCACGCGGTACAGGCTCGTGCCCGCGTGCGGTCCGCCGAGGGACACGAACCGCCGTACGCTTGGTGCTCCGCCGAAGAGCTTGATGTACGCCCGGCACGCCACGGCCCCCAGCGAGTGCCCCACGAGATCCACCGGCTCCCCCGCGCCCTCTACCGCCCGCGCGATGGTCGCCGCGATGTCCTCCATCGACGCCGTGAGCGACGGGTAGCCGACGCGGGTGACGTCGCCCCAGCCCTCCGTGAGCAGGCGGCGGCTCAGCGGCCGGAGCATGTCCGGGTGGCCCATGAAGCCGTGGACTAGGATCGCCGGCGCGTGGCCGCCCCGTGGTGTGGGCGCGGGGAGGGGTGTCAGCCGCGCGAGCGGGAAGAGCGCCGTGCGGACCGTGGCCGCGAGCTCCGTGGCGAGCACGACCGGGACGAACCGCGCCATCTTACCTCCGAAAGGCGCGTCAGGGGTGGTCGGCGCCGTCAGCGTGTGTATACCGGGGCGCCACTGGCGGAAGGATCCAAGGGAATGCAGCGGGCTCTGACGGGAATCCAGCCATCTGGCGCCATCCACCTCGGGAATTGGCTCGGAGCCCTGCGCCCGGCGATCGCCCTGCAGGAGCGGTACGACACGTTCTACTTCATCGCGGATCTCCACGCGCTGACGACGACGGAAGATCCCGTGAAGCTCCGGCATTCCACGCGGGAGATCGCGGCCACGTTCATCGCGCTCGGGCTCGACCTCGAGCGCGCGACCGTCTACCGCCAGTCGGATGTCCCGGAGGTGTGCGAGCTCGCCTGGGTGCTCGGCTGCACGATCCCGGTCGGCGTCCTGGATCGCGGTCACGCGGTCAAGGCGGCCCGGGACGGCGGGCGCGAGCCGAACGTCGGCACGCTGTTCTACCCCGTGCTCATGGCGGCGGACATCCTGCTGTATGACGCGAACATCGTGCCCGTCGGCAAGGACCAGAAGCAGCACGTCGAGATCGCGCGCGATCTGGCCCTCAAGGTGAACCACCGTTTCGGCGATGACACCCTCGTGGTCCCCGAAGTCGCGATCCAGGAAGCGGTCGGTGTCGTTCCGGGGCTGGACGGGAAGAAGATGAGCAAGAGCTACGGCAACGCCATCAACCTGTGGGATCCACCGAAGCAGCTCCGCAAGCGCGTCATGCAGATCGTCAGCGACAGCCGGGAGGTCGCGGACGTCAAGGATCCGGAGACCTGCAACATCTTCGCGCTGTACAAGGTCATCGCCGAGCCGGCGGAGATCGAGTCGCTCCGCGCGCAGTACCTCGCCGGCGGAATGGGGTACGGCGTCGCCAAGCAGGCGGTGTACGACGTCCTTGAGCGCCAGCTCGCCGGGCCGCGGGAGCGGTACCAGGAGCTCATGGCTCACCCCACGCACCTCGACGATGCCCTGGCGGACGGTGCTCGCCGGGCGCGCGTCGCGGCGGCCGCCACCATGGAGCGGGTCCGTTCGCGCGCGGGCCTCCGCTGATGCACCTCACCCTTCCGCCGGGCGCGCCACCCCGCCGGCCCGGTGCGCCACATACCCGATCGTTCGTGCCGCGCAGGAGCCCGCTGGATCCACACAATTTGTGGTTTTTACCCCGTTCTCCGTCACAGCGGTTGCGCCTGGGCCGGTCGGCCGACGATACTGTCGGCCCGCTCGGCAGGGCCCCGCATGGCGCCCCCGGGCCCCTTCTCCCGATCCTGTCAGCCGCCCCCGCTGGGCGGGAATCCTCGTCACCCGCCACCGGAATGCTGGAGTCCGCTCCTGCAGTTCGCGCCGCCCTCAGGGCGGTCGCGGTACCCCGGTGGTGCGGTTCCGTTCGGAGCTCGACGCATGGCTAGCCAGTTCTCCCTCCATGACTCTTCTCGAAAGCG
The DNA here is from genome assembly GCA_945882675.1 of Klebsiella pneumoniae. Classification (GTDB taxonomy): domain Bacteria; phylum Myxococcota_A; class UBA796; order UBA796; genus CANLGQ01. The sequence continues at coordinate 9,753 of CAMCWU010000100.1, forward strand.
AGCCTCCGAGCGCCTCACCGCGGAGGAGGAGAAGGATATTGCGCGGGCCATCCGCAAGGCCGAAACTGAGGCCAAGGAGCAGATCAAGGGCATCAAGATCGCGGACGACATCCTGCGTCGCAAGCCCGATCGCGCCGAGCGCACCCGCGCGGGCGCGGTGGACCGCCTGGAGGCCGCCGTCGAGTCCGTCTGGAAGGCGTCCAAGGACGATCCGGCGCTGAAGCAGCGCGCCCGCCAGTCGAAGGCGGCCTGGGCCCACGCGGAGTCCCTGCGCTGGACCCTCGCCATGTCCGGCCGCCGGATCGCGCACGGTGAAGCCCGCAAGCTCGCCGGCCCCTTCATGGACGAGGAGGATCTGGTCCAGGAGGGCTACATCGGCCTCCTGCGCGCCGCCAAGCGCTTCGATCCGGATCGCGGCATCCGCTTCTCCACGTACGCGCGGTGGTGGGTGCGCGCCCAGATGACGCGCGCGATCGACCACACGGGCCGCCCCGTGCGGCTCCCGGGCTGCGCGGTCGAGCAGACCCGCAACCTGCGCAAGGCGATCAAGCGCTTCGAAGCTGCCGGGATCCCGTACGGCATCGCCGAGCTCGCGGAAGAGGTCGGCATCGACAAGGAGCGCGCCGAGCTGCTCCTGAGCCAGGGCAACACGATCAGCCTCGAGCAGCCGGTGGACGACGGCCCGCGCCCGCGGCCCCTCGAGCGGTTCCTCTCGGACGAAGACGCGGTCCAGCCGGACAGCGAAGCCATCCAGACGCAGGAGCTCCACCGGATGCACCAGGCGTTCGACATGGTGCTCACGGACCGCCAGCGCTTCGTGCTCACGCGGCGCTACGGCCTGGAAGACGGCGAGTTCCGCACCTTGTCGGAGGTCGGCAAGGAGATGGGCCTGTCGCGCGAGCGCGTGCGCCAGATCGAGCGCGAGGCCCTGATCCGCCTCCGCGAGCAGTCGAATATCCGCGACCCGGCCATGCGCGGGCCGGGGCCAGTGGCCGACATCGACGAGTAGCTCGGCTCGAGTCGGTCAGCCCGGTTGGGCGCCGCCCGGGCGGGTGGCCCAGTCGAGCCAGCGGATCCCGTCGTGCAGGCGGTCGAGCTCCGGGCGCTGCATCCTCCCCGGCCGGCAGTGCCGGACGTACGGTCCGAACCGCGCGCCGTCGTTCACGGCGACGGTCGACAGCCAGCGGGCCCACGGGTCGAGGGCGGCGCGCGCGATCTGCGGCGTCGCGGCCGGGTGGATCACGGCGACGCGCGGGAGCGCCACGGGCTCGACGTGGGCGAGCGGCAGCGCGAGGACGGTCCAGCCGTCGCCCTCCCACACGCGGCCGGCTGCGCGGGCCAGGGCGCGGCGGGCACGCAGGCGGGCGTGCTCGTCGTCGGTGGTGGCGCCGCGGGGCCAGCGGGCCTCTGCGGCGGCCATGTGGGCGGCGAGGGCGGCCCCGGCTTCCTCGAGGTCCACGGGCGTGAACGCCATCGCCGGCGTGAGGCAGCCGCGCGAGTCGTGCAGCGCGAGGTCCGCGGCGAGCCCGGCCCACCCGGACTCCCAGCCGGCGGGGACGCGCGGATCGGGAGGGAGCGGCGCCCCGGTGATCCACGCCGCCGAGAACCGATGGCCGAAGCCGACGTATGGGGTGGTGCGGCGGAGCGACGCGCGGATGGTGTCCACGCCGTCGTCCGAGCCCATGGCGATGACCACGTCGCCCTGGAGCTGGCGATCCTCGTGCACGGCAAGCGGGAGATCCTTGGCCGCCGCCGCGATCGGGCCGGCGGTCGGATCGCCCGCCGGGACCTTCCAGCGCACCGCCGACCCGCGGCCGAGGAGCGCCACGAGCCACTCGAGCGGCGCGGTGAACGCCCCACGCGCGGACACGAGCTGCGCCGTCGGCCACGGATCTCCGGGGGAGGACGCCAGCTCCGCGAGGGTGTCGTCGTCGAAT
>CAMCWU010000101.1 GCA_945882675.1 Klebsiella pneumoniae
CACGGGGCCTCCCGGGCCCGCCGCCCGCGTGCGACGCGCCCCTGGAGTAGCCGTGACGCCCCCAGGCCGGCCCTCCACGGGCGCGCGGGCCGGCGCCCCAGGACCCGGTGGCCGGCTGGAACAAACCATTCCGAGCAGGTTGTCAAAGATAGCGCTGCCCGTGACGTGCAGCAGACGCCGCGCGGTCAGGCGGCCATGCGCGGCCGCCGGACCAGGGACTCGCTCGACCAGTCGTCCCCCGCCAGGCGGTGCACTGCGCGCACGCGGCCGGCCACGGACCACCGTTCCGCGAGGCACGGCTCACCCGAGTTGCCGTACAGGCGCGTCCCCGCCACAGTCCCGAGCTTGATCCGGCCGACACCCCGCGGCGCGAGGATGACGATGCCTTCTTCCCCGGCGGGATCGGCCTCCACCAGCTCGCCGGAGTCCCACCGGCGGCCGTCGAACGTGCCGCCTTCGATCACGACGTAGAGACGGTCGGGATCGACCTGGCGCGGGCAGCGCTGGCGAACGGAAGGGGCGGCGCGGCGAAACGGGATGAGGTGGGGGGCAGCCATGGGTCCTCCAAGGAGCACACCTGCAATGTACTGAACACCTGCACCCGAAGCAAGGACGATCGGAGCCCTGCGGACAGAATATGTCCGACATTCGATATTCTGTTCAGTCCCGATGCTCGTGCGCCGCGCTCCGCACGGTGCTACGAAGCCAGGGGAGGGTCGATGCCGCGTAGGATCGGGCTGATCGTCGGGGCGTTCGCGTTGGTGGAGCTCGGCTGGATCTGTGGGTCCATGGCCGACTCCGCGGTGGCCCAGGAGCCCCCGCCGGCGGCTCCGGCAGCCACACACATGCTGTGCAAGGCGTTCGCGGGCGCCGCGGATCGCCCCGGCGTCGTCGACACATCGGACGCGACGACGGAGGTCGGTCAGTGGGTCGCGGAGGCGACCGCCAAGGGCTGGGCCGTCGACACGGTGGACTTCGAGGTCGGTGTGAAGCCCACGGGCTACCCGCAGCCGTGGGTCGAGGTCTGCCTCACCCGTTGAACGGCGCGTGGTCGGTGAGGGCGGGGAGCGCGTCCAGCGCGGCCCGCATGCGGCGCACCCGCTCCGGGTCCACGGGTGCGTCCAGGCGGGAATCCCAATGCAGCGCCGTACCGACGATGGCGCCGTCGGCGTCGGCTGCCGCACCCGGTGCGTCCGATGTCACGCCGCTGCCGATCCATACCGGCGCCGCCACGACGCCGCGCACCCGGCGGACCCGCGCCGGCTCCGTCGGCAGGCCCGTCCCGCGGCCCGACACGATGATCACGTCGGCGCCCGCCCGTCCCTCCAGATCCCGGGCAGCGTCCGCGAGGTCCACCTCCCCGAGCGGCACCGCGTGCTTGACGAGGACGTCCGCCGCGATCCGCAGGTCCGCCCCCAGCCGGTTCCGCTCGAGCAGCAGCTCGCGAGCCCGCCCCCCGATGACGCCCTGGTCCGTCACCATCACGCCGGAGAGTACGTTGACCCTTATGAACGCCGCGCTCACCGCCGCGCCCACCGCCAGCGCCGAGACGGCGTCGTTCCGCAGGACGTTGACCCCGAGCGGCGTCGCGTGGCATGCATCCCGCACGGCGAGAGCCACCACGGTCATCGCGGCCACGGTCGCGGGCTCCACCTGATCGGCCGCGAACGGGGCATCACCCAGGTTCTCCACGATGATGGCGTCCACTCCGCCATCCGCCAGCGCTCGAGCGTCCGCCACCGCTCGCGCGCAGACGGCCACGAGCCCCGGCGACGGCCGCGGCGCCCCCGGCAGCGGCAGCAAGTGCACCACGCCGATCAGCCGCCTGCGCCCTCCCCTCTCCCAGAGCGTCATCCCCACAGGAAGATCCGCGTGACGAGCAGGAACACCGGCCCGAGGAAGAGCACTGCGTACATGGAGTATCCGAGGAAGGTCGGCATCGGATATCCGGCGCGCTCGGCCACCGCCCGCACCATGAAGTTCGGGCCGTTCCCGATGTAGCTCCCGGCGCCCATGAACACGGAGCCGAGGGAGATCGCAACCAGCAGGGCGGACGCGGTGGGGTCCACGGTCAGCGGGGCGAGATGGTCGGGCGAGACGCAGCTCGGAGTCGACCCGCACGCCATCGCAGCGAAAGTGGCGTAGGTCGGAGCGTTATCGAGAATCGACGACAGGCCGCCGGACGCCCAGAAGTACTGCCACGGCTGATCGAGCCCGAGCCCGCCGCCGTGCGCTGCGAGCAGGGCGGTAGCGGGGATCATCGTAACGAAGATCCCGACGAACAACGCGGCGACCTCCAGAATGGGCGCGTACTCGAACTCGTTCTGATCGCGGATGCCCGCGGGCGTGGCGCGCACGGACGCCCACGCGAGGGCGATGAGGGCGAGCTCACGCAGGTGGAACCGCCGCAGATCGGGGTTCGCTTCGTCCGGGGTGAGCGCGAGCACCGCGACGGTCACCCCGAGGAGCAGCCCCGCATTGATCCAGCCAGTGATGCGGATCGGCGCATAGGCCCGGATATCGGCGATGCGACTACTGCTTTCCTCTTTCGCGTATTGTACGCTGTCGAACACGACAAACACCGCGGTGACCGCAAGCACCGTGAACGCCCACTCCTCCACGAGATTGACCACGGTCCACCCGAACGGCACTCCCCGGAGATAGCCCAGGAACAACGGGGGGTCTCCGATCGGCGTGAGCGCGCCGCCGATGTTCGACACCACGAAGATGAAGAACACCGGTATGTGCCAGCGGTGGCGCCGCTGCGAGTTGGTGCGCAGGAGGGGTCGGATCAGCAGCATGCTAGCGCCGGTGGTGCCGACCAGGTTCGCCAGGACGGCGCCGACCAACAGGAAGCCAGCGTTCACCCGCGGCGTCGCGCGGAGGTCGCCGGTGACCAGGATCCCGCCGCTGATGACGTACAGGGCGCCGATGAGCACGATGAAGGAGGTATACTCCGTGGCCGCGTGACCGAGCGCACCGAGGGCTTCCGGGCGAAGCGCGGGCGTTCCGGCGAGCCAGAGCAGCAGCCCCAGGACGGGCGCCGCCCAGCCGAGCGCGACGGCGAGCTGGTTGCGCTGGTGGTGCCAGAAGGACGGCGCCACTGCGGGGAGGACGGCGATCGAAGCGAGCATTCCGACGAAAGGGAGGATGCTCCAGGGAGACAGGTGCGGACCGAGGCCGCCCGCGGACGCCAGTGCGGGGGTCGAGATGCCGAAGATGGCGCTCGAGATGCCGAAGATGGCGCGGGTGACGACGGCTAGATGAGCTCGCGGACCGACTGCCACTCGAGCTCGATGCGGGCGAAGTCTTCTGCCGACGGGAGCTCCGGGAGAGGCGTCTCCAGCTCGGACGGGTCCGAAGAGCGCGTCCCGTCGCGCAGCTCGGGGTTCAGGACGCTCGGATCGAGGAGACCGAGCGCGACTGCGACCACCAGGGGGTGTGCGGCGAACTTCATGGGCACTCCTCACGCCTATCCTGTAGCCCGTCTCCGGCGGGGGAGCCCCCGTTGTGACGTTCCGCGACACGAAAAAGTTGCACACTCAGTCGAACCAGCCATGCAGGTACCAGGCCGCCCCCCGCTGGAAGATCCATGCGGTTCCAGGCCCGATATCGACCGCCCAATAATCCCGGTCCAGTGGATCGTCGACCCGCCACCACTCGCCCGAGAGGCGCTCCGGACCCATCGCGCGCACCACCTGCGAGTTGATCTCGGCGGACCCGGATCTGAGCCGCGCGGACTCCCCGGGATCCGCCGGAGGTGGGATCCGGACGATCGCGGGTGTCCCTTCCCGAAGGTGCACGTCGATCCGCACCGGACGCGCCAGCAGCACCAGCGGACGGGGAAGCGGCAGCCGCGGGGCATGCTGCTCCTGGGCTTCCACCGGGTCGGCCACGAGCGCCCCCCGGTTGCGCGTGGACGGCGGGAGGGCTCCCGCGCCCCGCTCAGCAGGTCGGTTGAGCAGCGGGAGCCCCTGCGCTACGCTCACGGGGGCCCACGCAGACTCCGGGCGCCAGCGGTCCGCGAGCGAGGGCACGAACACCGCAGCCTCACCCAGCGTGTCCATCAGCCGTGCCAGCAGATCCGGCAGCGGCTCCGTCGCCTCCGTGCGGTCCACCAGCCCCGGCTGCCAGCCGAGGGCGGGGGCGGACTCCACGACGTCGAGCACGAGCTCCGAGACCGCCCCCACGAGCTTCACGTTCTCGAGGCGCGTGAGGATGAGCTTGCGGAGCAGCTCCGGATCCCGCGACGGCCGGCCGACCCGCAGGGCGATCCCGAGTGGAGCGGCGTGCTCCTGCCGGAGCTGGATTCGCAGCCGCACGGCCGCGAGATCCCGTGCTCCGAGCTCCCGCGTGAGCTCGCCCAGCATGCCGGGGAGCACGAACGCGAGTTGCGCCAGCGTGGTCGCCCCGCCGAGGGCGGCCGCGACGACCACTGGCCCGTCGTCCCCCGGTGGGGTCCCCGGCACGCCGATGGTCTCGCCCCGCGCGATGCGGTGGAGCCGCACGGCCTCCTCCCCCCACCGGCCGGCCACGGAGGCGATGTCGAGCCGCGCGAGCTCCGCGACGGTCCGAAGCCCGACGGACCGCAGGCCCGCGTACAGCTCCGGAGACGGCCCGAGCGCCGCGAGCGGCAACCCCGCCAGGCGCTCCCGCAGGCCCCCCTGCGCCACGATCTCGGCCGCCAGGCCCGCCGGCCCCAGGTAGTACCGCGCGACCGCCGCGGCCCCGACAGGGTCGTCGGCCACGGCCACATGGCTCCGGTGCCCCGCGCGCTCCGCGAGATCCCGCGCGGCCGCCACGATCCCAGGCTCCCCGCCATGGATGTGGGCGGTTCGCGACACCTCCAGCAGCAGGTCGTCCGGCCCGAGCGTGGCGATCCGATCCGAGAGCCGCCCGAACTGCTGCAGCAGCTCCTGGCGATCCGCTGCCTCACCCTCCGGATCATATGGGAGGAGCTCGATCTCCGGCAGGAGCGCACGGGCCTCGGCCGCCGTGGTGCCCTCCCGAATGCCCTCCGCCCGGGCAGCCGGCGTGGCGGCCACCACGCGCCAGGCGTTGCGCTCTTCCGCCACGAGGCCCGCGGGCTCGTCCGGCCCGAACCCACAGCGTTCGAGGCGGAACACCGGCAGGTGCACCACCAGCCACCGCGGGCCCCCCGCGCCACCGGTCAGCACCACGGGTCCGCCCCTTCCGGCAGGGCGCCGAGCGGCAGCCCCCGACCCGACCCGCCATCCCGGTCGCGCGCGACGCTCACCCACGCGCCGCCCCGATCGCCCTCACCGAGCTGCAGCCTGAGCTCTACCGGCAGATCCCGCTGCGGGTGCCGCGCCACGACGAGACCCGTGCACCGCCCGTGCTCCGCCGCGAGGCCCCACCGGTGGCCGCCCGCCCGGGACACGCGCGGCGCCCCCGAGCACACCACGAGCGGGAAGCATCCCGACCGCAAGAGCTGCTCCATCGCCCACTCCTCTGCCCTGGCGCCATCTGCCGGCGGGCGCACCACTAGCAGCCGTGCGAGATCCACGCCGAGCTCCGCGAGCGCCGGCGGGTACAGGCTGCGATCCACGTCCACCCAGGCGACGCGGTGGCTCTTCGTGGTGGCCGCCACGATCGCCGCGACGAGCCGCGTGGCGCCCGCGCCCTCCCGCCCGGACGCCTCCACGAGGCCGGGACGCGGCAACCCACGGGTGAGCCCGTCCACTTCCGGGACGCCAGTGAGGAGCCGTGCGCGGTGGACGCGCGATCCGCCCTCCAGCACCCGGATCCGCTCCCTCAACGCCTCCAACGTCGCGGCTGCCGCCGTGCTCGCCATCTGCCCCCCCTACTGAACACTAGTTCCGACACGCCCGACTGGCAACGGGCGTCTCTTCAGTCGGACAGGTTCTGTCCGCCCGTTCCATCCGACGCTTCAGCGTGCTAGGGGTGCCAAATGGACTCCTCTCCCGCCCTCCAGGCGCTCCACTGGCTCGACGAGCGCCGGGACGAGATGCTCGCCCTCCTCGAGCAGCTCGTCCTGGCCGAGTCGCCGTCCACGGATCCCGGATCGCAGGAGCTCGTGTTCGCGCTCCTGGGCCAGCCCCTGCGACAGCTCGGGTTCCGGCTCCTCCGGCTGCCCGGGAAGACCACAGGGGGCGCGCTACTGGCCCGCCAGCGGCGGCGCGGGCCGGCTCAGCTCGTCCTCGGCCATACGGACACGGTCTGGCCGCACGGCACGCTCGCGCGCCAGCCGTTCCGCGTGGACGGCGATCGCGTGTCAGGGCCCGGCACGTACGACATGAAGGCAGGGCTCGTCCAGCTCGTGTTCGCGCTGAAGGCCATGGCAGCTCTCGGCCTGGATCCAGCCCTCCAGCCCGTCCTCCTGCTGAACGCGGACGAGGAGATCGGCAGCCCCGAGTCCACGCGTCACGTCACGCGCCTCGCCCGCGTCGTCCGGCGCGCATTGGTGCTCGAGCCGTCGTTCGGGCCGTGCGGGCACCTCAAGACCGCGCGGAAGGGCGTGGGAAATTACGTGATCCACGTGGACGGCCGGGCGGCCCACGCCGGCCTCGAGCCCGAGAAGGGTGTGAGCGCCATCCGGGCGATAGCGGAGATAGTACGAGACGTATACGCGCTCGAGAACGCGGCGGGAGGCCTCACGTTGAACGTCGGCCAGCTCGAAGGGGGGACGCGGCCCAACGTCGTCGCCGCCCATGCATACGCCGTGGTGGACGTGCGCGCCCCCTCACCCGCAGATGCCGAGCGGGTGGACCGGGCGATCCGCGGCCTGCGTCCCGGGCATCCGGAGGCCGCGATCCGGGTGGACGGCGGGTTCATGCGGCCGCCCATGCCGCGCCGGACCGACCTGGACCCGCTGGTCCGGATCGCTACGAACAGCGCGAAGGAGCTCGGCTTTGACCTGGAGGAGCGGATGGCCGGAGGCGGCTCGGACGCCAACACCACGGCGCGTTTCGTGCCCACGCTGGACGGCCTCGGAGCTCTGGGGGATGGCGCCCACGCCACCCACGAGCACATCAGCCTGGCGAGCCTTCCGCGTCGGGCAGCGCTGCTGGCGGCGGTGCTGACGGCGGGCTGAAGCCTTCCGGAACGCGGTCACCGCGCGGACGGAACATGGCGTTCTCCCCGATGACACCGCAGCTCACGAAGAACTTGATTGCCTCCTCCACCGTCATCTCGATCCGCTGGACCTCTACCCGGTGCATGATGACCGGGTACCCGAGATGCAGGTGATTCGACGGGAAGAAGACGACGATCCGGTCGTCACCCGGATCCTCGCTCACCCGTTGCCGGGCGATCATCCCGAGCGTCCAGCGGCCCGCCATCGGGTACTGCGCCAGGACGACGTCCGTGAACGGCAAGGCGTCCTTCTCGGTGAACGGTACGACGATCTGACGGCTCGCGTTGTACAGCGACCGCACGAGCGGCAGCCGCTCGATGAGCGACTCCACTTGCCGCAGCGCGAGCTGGAAGAACGCGAACCGCGTCCCTGCGCCGATGAACAGCACCAGGAGCACGGTCGCGAGAATACCGAGGCCCGGGATATGGAACTCGATCCCCGTGGCGCTGTGGATGATCGAGTTGATCCGATCGCCGAGCGGGGCATCGATGTGGTCGAAAACGAACCACAAGATGTACATCGTTATCGATAGCGGAGCGAGGACCAGCAGCCCGGCGAGGAAGCTCTGCCGGAACCACTTCGACCAGCTCACGGGCTCGCCGGCGAGCACGACGACCGACGGGCGCCTGGGGACATCAGAGCTCACGGCTGCTCCTGGCGACGCTTCTTCTGCACCGGAGCCTTCGCCGGCAAGGTCTCCTCGACCCCGACGCCTTCGTCGAGGGCCGGCTTCGCGTCACCGAGCTGCGTGCCGAACACGTAGGCAAAGATGATCGCGATCGCACCGAGGACGAACGCCGCGATGTGGCTCGTCACCGGGTTGAACGGGAGCTGCGGCGGAGGCCCGTCACCGGTAGCGACCTGCGCGCGTGCGGCGCCCATCTCCTCCCAGGAGAGCTTGGGGACCGCCCGGATCTCGTCGTTGGGAGTCGAGATCTGCGGAGTCACCACCGTCGGCGGGACCGGCGGATGCTCGACCAGGTAGTCCTGCACCTGCTTGCTGATCAGCGCGAGCGGGGGACCGGTCATCAGCCGCGCGACGGGCAGATCCACGCCGCCCTCCGCGAGCTTGTTCTTGAGCTCCACCGCCAGCAACGAGTCGAGACCGACCTCCAGTAGCGGCTTCTGCGGGTCGATTCGCTTGCTCCTGTCGAAGTCGAGGACGCGCACCGCGAGATCGTGGACGTAGTCGTCGACGATCGCGGCGTGCTCCGCGGCCGGCGCTACCGCGAGGCGGGCGTAGAGCTCCGGCATCCCCGCCGTGCTCGCGGCCGCCACCCGGGCCGCCTGCGTCACCTGAACGGCCGGCGGCGGATGGGCGACCAGGTACTCCTCCACCTGCTTCTGCACGAGCGCCAGCGGCGGGCCCGTCATCAGCCGCGCGACGGGCAGATCCACGCCGCCCTCCGCGATCTTGTTCTTCAGCTCGACGGCGAGGAGCGAGTCGAGGCCCATCTCGAGCAGCGGCTTGCTGCGATCGAGAGGCACCCCGCGCGGCGCGTCCAACACGCTGACGGCGAGGCTCTCGAGCCATTCGCCAACCACGTCCCCCCGCGGCCGCTGCGGCTCGCTCACGAGGCGCGCATAGAGCTCGGGGAGGCCCGTCGTATCCACGGCCTGCGCCGTCATCACGGGCGTCGCCAGGACCGTCGGAGCGATCCGCGGCGCCGACGAGCCGGTCACCAGCTTCGAGAGGAACGGCGGCACCTGACCGGCGTGGAAAGTCGCCACGAACCTCGGCCAGTCGACGTTCATCACGCCGATCTGCCCGCGGTGGCCGAGCAGCCTGCCCCACAGGTTCATCCCGGTCGCGAGCGGGATCGGGGCGATCCCCTCGTCCGCCTGCTTCTTCGCATGCCCGGCGCCGAGGCCCGCGGCCATGCCGACCTCGCCCCACGCGCCCCAGTTGATGGCGAGCGCGGGCAGCCCCCGCACCCGCCGCCACTGCGCGAAGCTGTCGAGGAACGCGTTCGCAGCCGCATAGTTCCCCTGCCCGGGCGAGCCCATCAGCGATGCGCCGCCCGAGAACAGCGAGAAGAAGTCGAGCGCGCGCGTGGCGGTCGCCTGGTGGAGGTTCCAGGTGCCCTCCACCTTCGGCGCGAAGACCTTCGCGAACCGGCCGCGATCCTGGCGAAGCAGCACGGCGTCGTCGAGCACGCCCGCCGCGTGCGCCACCCCGCGGAGCTTCCACCCGCGCCGGTCGATCTCGACGAGGACCGCCGCCACGTCCGCGGCTTTCGCCACGTCCGCGGACGCCACGACGACCTCTGCGCCGCGCGCGTTCATCGCCGCGATCGCAGCTTTCGCCACGTCGTCCGGGGCGCGCCGGCCGGTGAGGACCAGCTGGCGCGCGCCGCGCTCGACGAGCCACTTCCCGAGCTCCAGCCCGAGGCCCGTGAGGCCACCCGTGACAAGGTAGGCGGAGTCCCCGCGGATCGCCACCTTCTCGCCGGCAATGCGCGCGGGTACGAGGCGCGGGACATACCGCTTCCCGCGGCGGATGGCCGCCTCGGGCTCGGCGTCGGAGGCCAGGATCGCGTCGGCGAGCGCGCGGACCTCGTCGGCATAGCTCGTGGGCTCGAGGTCGACGGTGAGCGTGCGCATTTCGGGGTGCTCCACACGCACGACGCGCGCGAGGCCCCACACCGCGGCCTGACCCAGGCTCGGGCGGTCCGCGGCCTCGATCACCTGCACGCCACGCGTGACGATCGCGAGCTTCGGAACCACGTTGTTCCGCACCAGCGCCTGCACCAGATGCACCACCGATACGGCTCCGTGGTCCCGCGCCGCCGCCAGCGCGTCGAGGTCGACACGGTCCCCCGCGTCGAGGTTCGCGAGGTGCACCACGCCCGCCGCGCCCCGCGTCGCCGCCGCCAGCTCGTCGACCGACGGGAGATCGCCGACCTCCACGACAGAAACGGACGCCCCCCGTCCGGCCAACTCGCGCTCGAGTGCCCGCGAGACACCGCCGCGATCCGACAGGATCACCCAGCGACCGGTCGCCGACCCCGCCGCCACCGGCGCTACATCCCACTCGACCTCGACCGCCCAGTCCTTGAGTGGCGAGCGCTTACCCGGGAACTCCTCAGCGTTCATCCAGTGCCGCCGGCGCTGCCAGGGATAGTTCGGGAGCGCCGTGCGCTGCCGGTCCCAGGGCGCGTCGAACGCCGCGAAGTCGACGACTCCGCCGCGCGCGTACCAACCCGCGAGGCCGCCGAAGAGCGTCACCGTCTCCTCGGTCTCGCGCTTCATCGAGGAGATCCACGCCGCCGCCGGCAGGTCCGTGACCGTCCGGCGCGCCATGCCGAGGAGCACCGGGTGCGGCCCGATCTCGACGTAGGTGTCGTAGCCGAGGTCCCGGATCGTACGGATCCCCGCCGCGAACTCGACCGCGCCCCGCACATGGCGCCGCCAGTACGTGGGATCCGTCACCTCGGTCCCCGCGACCGCGCCGCCGAGGTTCGAGATCAACGTCATCGTCGGCTTGGAGTACCGGATCTGCCGCGCCACGGCCTCGAACTCGTCGAGCATCGGGTCCATCAGCGGCGAGTGGAACGCGTGGCTGACCTTCAGCGCGCGCCCGTCCACTCCACGCGCCTTCAGGGCATCGGCGATGGCCCCCACTGCCGCAGTCTCGCCGGAGATGACGGTCTCACCAGGGTTGTTGACGGCCGCGATGCCGACCTTGCCCGCGTACGGCGCCAGCGCCGCCCCGACGACATCTCCCTCCGCGAACACGGCGTACATCGCGCCGTTCCGCGGCAAGCGGCCCATCAGCGACGCGCGCGCGCCGACCAGCACGAGCGCGTCCTGCAGCGAGAACACGCCGGCGTAGCACGCAGCGACGATCTCGCCGATGGAATGCCCCATCACGGCCGTCGGGCGCACGCCCCAGCTCTCCCAGAGCTTCGCGAGCGCCCACTCGACTGCGAACAGCGCGGGCTGCGTGTACGTCGTGTCGTTCACCCGGTCGTCGCCGGAGAACAGCACGTCGAGCAGCGGGAAGTCGAGGATACCCGACAGGATCCGAGCGCACTCGTCGATAGCGGCGCGGAAGATGGGCTGCGTGGCGTACAGCTCGCGGCCCATGCCGGGGTACTGGCTCCCTTGGCCAGAAAACAGGAACGCCAGCTTCGGCGGCGCTTTCCGCTGCCCCTGGGTGAGCTGCGCGGCCTCCCCGGTCCGCGCGTACTCTCGCAGCCGGTCGATGGCACCGGCGGTGTCCCGCGCGACGAGCACCGCGCGCTGATCGAGGTTCGCCCTGTACGAGTGCGTGCTCCACGCGAGGTCCGGGAGCGACGCCCCCGCTGCCAGCCGCTCCGCGTACCGTCCCGCCAGCGCTCGCAGAGCCGGCACGCTCTTCGCCGACAAAGCGAGGAGGTGCGCGGGCCGCTCGTCGACATCGCGACGGACCGCGATCTCCCGGTCAGGCGCCTGCTCCACCACCATATGGACGTTCGTCCCGGACAACCCGAAGCTCGACACGCCCGCGATGCGCTTGCCGGGCGCGAAGTCCCAGGGGATC
>CAMCWU010000102.1 GCA_945882675.1 Klebsiella pneumoniae
GCGGAAACGGCCGCCGCGAACAGGCACTGGAGTGCGGGGAGGAGCGCGCGCGTGCAGGCGTCGGCGTCGGCGCCCTGCAGGCCGGCGCGGGCCGCGGCCTCCACGAACTGCGCGACCTGGTCCGCCGGGAGAGCGGCCGCCACGGGGGCGGGCGCCGGCTTCGGAGGGGGCGCAACGACGGGGGCGACCACGGGCGCCTCCATCGAGATCCGCTGGTTCCCCGAGCGCTCTGCCGCCCAGCCGATGACCGAGCGGAGCGTCTTGTACTTGCTGACGTCGAATGTGTCGTCGCGCCCGATGCCGTATGCCTGGCGTACGAGACCGAAGACCTCCGCCTGCTTGACCGTGTCGATGCCGAGGTCCGCCTCGAGCTCGTAGTCGAGGTCGAGCTCGTCGATGCCGTAGCCCGTCGCCTTCGCGACGATCTCGAGCACCCGCTGGGTCAGGTCCGGCATCGGCTCGGTCTGAGTCGGCTCGTCCGCGGCGCCGAGGATCGCGTCCGAAGTGCCCATCCGCGGCGCCGGATCTGCGAACAGGTCGATATCGGCGGCCGTCGTGAACGGCACGGCCTTGATCGGGAAGCCCGCCGCCACCAGGCCCGCGAGCGCGTCCCGGAAGGAGGCGACGCCGCCACGCTTCGGGTGGTTCGTGTAGAGCGCGCGGTGTGTGCGGCGCTTGAGGATCGCGACGGTGAACCCGGACAATGCGCGCTTGGGCCCGCACTCTACGAACACGCGGGCCCCGTCCGCGTACATGCGCTCGAGCTGCGCCGTCCACTCGACCGGCGCCGAGATCTGGCGCGCGAGGAGATCGATGATCTGGGGCACCGCGTTCGGGCCGGACGGGTAGTACTCGCCCGTCACATTCGTGGTGATCGGCCGGACCGGCGCCTTCAAACCGAGGTTCTTGAGCACGCCCTTGAGCGGCTCGCTCGCCGGCGCGACGATCTGGCTGTGGAACGCGTGGCTCACCGCCAGCATCTGTACGGTGACGCCGCGGGCCTTGAAGCGCTCGACGGCGTCGTCCACGGCGTCCGACGCGCCGGCGATGACGGTCTGGCTCGGGCAGTTCTTGTTGGCGGCGATGACGTAGCCGTCGACCTCTGCGAGCACGGACTCGACGGCCTCCGCAGAAGCGGCGACCCCCGCCATCTTTCCGGCGTCGTCGAGCTGAATGTTGGCCATCTCGCGGCCGCGGGCGCTGACGGCCTGGAGCGACTGCTCGAAGGTCATCACGCCGGCGGCGACGGCCGCCCCGTACTCGCCGAGGCTGTGGCCGGCGACCATGTCCGGGTGCACGCCGAACGCAGCGAGGAGGCGGAGGATCGCGACGTCGAGGGTCAGCGTGGCCGGCTGGCTGTACTCGGTCTGCTTGAGGAGCTCCTCCTTCGCGTCCTCGTCCTCGCCCGGGAGCAGGCGCATGAGGTCCGTGATGGGGATCCCGAGCTTGGGAGCGAGGATCTCGTCCGCTTCCGCGAACGTCTCGGCGACGATCGGATAGACGTCCGCCAGGTCGAAGCCCATGTTGACGTACTGGCTGCCCTGTCCCGTGAACAGCAGGGCGAGGTCGCCGTCGACCGGGCCGTCCTCCAGGTAGATCGCCCGCGAACGCAGGATGTCGGGGTTGCCGCCCTTCTCGAGCGTGGAGATCGCGCGGTCGAGCTGGCTCTTGCGCTCCTCGACGTCCATGGCGGCGGCGGCGATGCGGAGCGGCGCGGACGGGTTCCACGGCACCGGACGGCCGTCCATCAGCGCCTTGAGGTTCTCCACAAGGCCGGCCTGATCGTTGGCGGAGGTCGCCCAGATCCCCTCGGGGAGGGCGGGGCCGGTGGCGACGGGGCGGGGCACGGGGCCGGCTGGCGGCCGCATCGCCACTTCCGAGCCCACCGCAGAAGCGGTCACCTCCACCGCGGCAGCGGTCACCTGATCTGGCGCCACGTACACCGGGCGCGCGATGTCCGTGGTGCGCGCGATCTCCCGGTGGGACGGAACGATCTGGCCCGCCCACGACTCGAGGACCATGTGGAAGTTGGTCCCGCCGAAGCCGAACGCGGACACGCCCGCGCGCCGGATCCCGCTCGGGGGCAGCGGCCACGGCTCGGCGATCGTCTGGACCTTCGCGGGGATGACGTCGAGCGGCAGGTCGGGCCGCGCGGCCTTGAAGTTGATCGACGGCGGGAACACGCCGTTGTAGAGCGCGAGCGCGATCTTGATGGCGGACGCCGCGCCGGCCGCGGACTTGAGGTGGCCGATCTGGGACTTCACGGAACCGATGCGGATCGGCCCACGGGAGCCGCGGCGATTGGGGCCGATGACCTCCGTTAGCGCCTCCACCTCCACCTTGTCACCGACGATCGTGCTCGTCCCGTGGCACTCGACGAGATCGACGTCCGCCGGGTCGACGCCCGCGGCCTCGTAAGCGCGGTTCAAGGCGCGGATCTGGCCCTGGATATTCGGAGCCGTGATGCCCTTGCCCTTGCCGTCGGAGCTCGCGCCGATGCCGCGTACGAGCGCGTAGATCCGGTCGCCGTCGCGGACCGCGTCCTCGAGCCGCTTCATCACGAGGATGCCGCAGCCTTCGCCCATGACGAAGCCGTTGGCGGACGCGTCGAACGGAGAGCTGTGATCGGGCGAGAGCGCGCCGATCTTGCTGAACTTCACGTAGGTCGCGACGTTCATCGAGCGGTCGGCGCCGCCCGTGACGACCATGTCGGCCTCGCGGTGGTGCAGGGCGCTCACCGCGGACTGGAACGCCGCCATCGACGACGCACAAGCGGCGTCCACCGTGAAGTTCGCACCGCCGAGGTCGAACGCGTTCGCGATGCGGCCCGCGATGACGTTGGCGAGCTCGCCCGGCATCGAGTCCTCGGTCACGTCGGGGAGGCCGAGCTTGTAGGCCACCTCCATCTCCCGCAGGATCTTCTCGCGGTCCGCCGCCTGGAGATGCGCCAGCGACGGCTCTACGCGCGCGCGGACGCCCGGCCACGCGACGCGGATGGCGTAGACGTCGCTCATCTCTCCGCCGAGCGAGTTGCCGAGGATGACCGCGCACTTCGCGCGATCGAACGGCTTGCCCGCGGACTTCGCGTCCACCTGCAGGCCTGCGTCCTCGAGCGCATCGGCGACGCACGCGAGCGTGATCTGCTGGACGGCGTCGATCTGCGGCACGACCTTCGGCGGGATGCGGAAGCGCTTCGCGTCGAACTTGAAGTCCTCGAGGAAGCCGCCTATCCGCGCGTAGGTCTTGTCGGTGGCCGCGGCGTCCGCGTCCCAGAACAGCGCGGGATCCCAGCGATCCTTCGGGACCTCGCCGATCGACGACTTCCCGGCGAGGATGTTGTCCCAGTACTGCGCCACGGAAGACGCGCCCGGGAACCGACAGCCGACGCCGATGATGGCGATGGCCGGCGCCTCCTCCGAAGCGGGCGTGGTGAGCGAGTCAGGGGCGGCCGCGCCGACGACGGCCTTCTGCGGCGTTTCGGGTGCCGCGGGCAGATCGCGGCGGATATCTTCGATCTTCGTGGCGTCCGCGACGACCGAGGCGCCCGTCGCCAGCGCGCCGACCAACGGTTCACCCTGGATCGGGCGGCCCTGCCACACGGCCTGCTGCCACAGCACGGCGCTCCCGACCGGGCCCGTCGCGACCGCCACGGAGCCTGGCTTCGCGAGCTGCGCGCCCGTCCGCGCGCCCGCACCGCCCGCCTGCGCCGCCGCACCCGCGCGCGCGCTGGAGGCCCAGCCGTCCCACGCGGCCACGTACGCCGCGAGGAGGCCGCGCAGCGTGCCGTACCGGTCCGCCAGGCCCGCCGCGAGCGCGAGGCCCTGGCCCACCATCCACAGGCGGCGGCCCGGATCCGGGTCCTCCCAGATCCCCTCCGCCAGCAGCCACGGATCCCCGCCGGTGGCCAGCTCGCGCAGGACCAGCGCGGTCGCCGGGTTCGCGACCCGTACGCCCGCCACGACGCGCGTGATCTCGTCGTCCGCGAGCTGGAGCCGCCGTGCGAGGGCAGGGGGGAGCGCCACTTCCGGGCACGCGAGGTGCTGCTCGACCAGGAGCACGCCCCCCGCGCCGAGGGCTGCCGCAGCCGCGGCGGTGGCCGGTCCGACGCCGGCGTCCAGGATCACCCGGCGCGGCTCCGGGCACGTCGCGAGGGCGGTGAGCCCGTCGTCTTCACCGGCGAGGCCACCCGCCTCCCGACCCTTGAGGATCAACCCCGCATATCCCGTCGGGACATCCCGCGGGACGGCGGTCTCGAGCCAGGTGGGGCGGTCCCCCACGGGCGCGCCGAGCTCCGCCAGGATCACCGGGCCGGTGCCGGGCGCGGGCCGGCCCGGCCGCGTGCGGACCCAGGCACCATCCGGCACTACCGGCGGGTGAAGCCCCACGGCATCCACCACGGGGATGCAGCCGGCCTCGAGCACCATCGGCACGAGGTGGGCGGCGTGCGGGGGAAGGAGGAGGCGGATCGCACCGCTCATCTCGGCTCCGGGGGACAGTCGGGATCCACCGTCTAGCCGCCGCGGCGCGTGTCTTCACCTGTCACGCGCGCAGTGAGCCGCCGTTCAGCGGAAGATATGACGTTTGAAACCAGGGTTGCGCGGGGCGTCCGCGATTGTCTATCCGAGCCACCAGCGCGTCCCGCGGGTCTGGCCCGTCCGGTAGACGATGCCGAGGACCTCCAGCGAGATGAGCTCTTCCCGCACCAGGAGCATGTCCACGCCGATCTTGTCCGCGATGTCCTTGCTCTTGGCCGAGCCGAGCTCGGCGAGCGTGTTGACGACGCGCTCTGTCAGATCTGCCGGGACGCTCTGGTTCATGTTGTCCTCGTTCGAAGGCTTGGGGGGAGAGATCCGGGCGGGAACCTCGCGCGGCTCGGGGACGGGGCGGAGGGTCGTCGCCTCCGCGGGCGCACGGCGGCGCAGGATCTTCGGCGCGCTCTCGCGCATGGCCACCTCGAGGGCGATGCCCGCCCCCGCGACGTACAGGGGCGTGAGCGCCCGCACGAGGTCGACCTGGCCCGGCGGCGGCCCGAGGGCGCGGAGCCCCACGGCGGGCGTGTCCACGGCCTGGAGGACGAACTCGAGCGGGGTGTTCACGACCGGCCGGTCGAAGGCCGCGGCGTCGAGATCTTCGTCCGCGCGGCCGTCGTGAGAGCGGATCGGCAGATCGTCGCCCCAGGCCCGGCGGAAGTCGGCGAGCAACGCCTCCGACGTGCGGCCGCGGAGCGTGAACAGCAGGAACGGGTCGCCCTCGAGCGCCTCTACCAGGATCGCGTGTGCGGCGGCCGTGTGGGCGCACGGATGCGCGAAGTCGGCGCAGGTGCAGTCGCCCTCGATCTCCCCAGAGGCAGGAACGAGGCGGATCCCGCGCGCCTTCAGCGCGTCCACCAGCTCCTTCGGCACGCGGTGCTCGAGCAGCGCGGCGATGGTCCCGAGCCGGGAGAGCAGGATCTCGCGCACGACGGCCCACTCGGCCTCGTCGAAGGTGCGCACCCGGATCGACACCGAGTACTGCTCCGACGCCACGACCTCCGCCGTCACGAAGCCGGGGGTGATCCGTACGTTCCGCACGCGGCCCGCCCGGGCGAACGTGCGCCCCCGCGCCAGCCGATCCTGCTGAACCGTTCGCCCCGTGGAGATCGCCGCCGTCCACAGCTCGCCGATAAACCCGGGGGCGCGGCCCGAGGACACGATCCCGTCGTCCGGCGGCCTGAGCCGCGGGACCTCGATCTCGCCCGAATCGCGCGACATCACGCCTCCACCAGGGCGTCGTCGCCCAGGGTGACGAGCAGCCGGAGCGCGGCGTCGTCGAGCTCGGTGATCCAGCGTTCGCCCGTGCCGACCACGGACTCGGCGAGCTGGCGCTTCTCGTTCATGCGCTGGTCGATCCGCTCTTCCAGGGTGCCGAGGCATACGAGCTTGTGAACCTGCACGTCACGGCGCTGGCCGATACGGTAGGCGCGGTCCGTGGCCTGGTCCTCGATCGCGGGGTTCCACCAGCGATCGTAGTGGATCACGTGGCTCGCGCTCGTGAGGTTCAGGCCGGTGCCGCCCGCGCGCAGCGATACGATGAGCACCGGCGCGGCGTCCGGGTCCTCCTGGAACGAAGAGACCATGTCGTCCCGTCGCTTCTGCGGGGTACCGCCGTGCAGGAACGGGACGTCCTGCTCGAGGATCCCGGAGAGGCGCCCGCGGAGCAGCTCGCCCATCTCCGTGTACTGCGTGAAGATCAAGCACCGCTCGTCGTTCGCGACGATGGCATCCACCAGCTCCTCGCACCGGGAGAGCTTCCCCGAGCGGTCCGGCAGCGCGCGCTGCGGGTCCTCCGGGGCCTCGTCGATGGCGATCTCGTACTGGACCGGGTGGTTGCAGATCTGCTTGAGCCGGGTGAGCATGGACAACACGAGGCCGCGGCGCTCGATGTCCTCCGAACCCGAGATCCGCTCGAGGTAATCTTCGGCCGTGGTCCGGTACAGGCGAGCCTGCTCGGACGTGAGCGGTGTGTACTCGTTCTTCTCGATCTTTTCGGGCAGGTCCGAGATGACCGTCGGATCGGTCTTCATGCGGCGCAGGAGGAACGGGGCGACGCCGAGCTTGAGCTGGCGCGCGCGCTCCTTGTCGCCGAACCGCTCGATGGGCACCGCGACCTCTCGCTGGAAGCGGGTTCGGCTGCCGAGGAGGCCCGGGACCAGGAAGTCCATCAACGACCACAGCTCGTCGAGGCGGTTCTCGACCGGCGTGCCGCTCATGCAGACGCGGTGGCGCGCCGGCAGCGTGCGCGCCGACTTTGCGCGCAGAGAATCCGGGTTCTTGATGGCCTGCGCTTCGTCGAGCGCGACCACGTCCCACTGGATGGACCCGAGCTCTTCGCGGTCGCGGACCACGAGGCCGTACGTGGTGAGGACCACGTCGACGTGGGCGAGCTCCTGCACGTCGCGGCGGACGCCGTGATGCGACAGCACGCTGAGCGACGGCGCGAAGCGGGCGAGCTCGCGCTGCCAGTTCCCGAGGACGGAGGTGGGGCAG
This sequence comes from Klebsiella pneumoniae, assembly GCA_945882675.1. Taxonomy (GTDB): domain Bacteria; phylum Myxococcota_A; class UBA796; order UBA796; genus CANLGQ01. Next base: position 7,026 of record CAMCWU010000102.1, read on the forward strand.
ACCACGAGGGACGGGCGCGCGGCCTTGCCCTTCGGGATGGTCCTACGGCGGCGGAGCAGGTGCGCGATGAGCTGCACCGTCTTGCCGAGGCCCATGTCGTCCGCGAGCAATGCGCCGAGTCCGAGGTCGCCCAGCGCTGCGAGCCAGGCGAACCCGCGCTCCTGGTACGGCCGGAGCGTCGCGATGAGGTCCGTGGGCGCCGGCTGGTCCGGCGGGTTGCGGAGCGCTTCGATCACCAGCGCGAGGTGGTCGTCCGCGACGACGGGGACGCCGTTGAGCTCGCCGGTGAGGATGGCGCGCAGGGCATCTGCCGCCGGCACCTGCTCGGAGTGGCCTTCGGCCCAGCCCTTGGGGAGGCGCGCGATCTCGGCTGGATCGAGGAGCACCCATTGGTTTCGGTAGGGTACAACCGGCTGGTTCAGCGCGTTCAACGCGGCGAACTCGGGTGCAGGGACCGCCAGGTCGCCCAGCACGATCTCCCACTGGCCATGGAGGAGCTGCGACAGGTCCACCGTGCCGTCCGGCCGCAGGGGGGCCGAGAGGCGGAGGCGGCCGCGCAGGCGCTGGCGCCCGGTGATGTCGAGCTCCGGCGGAACATCCACTTCGAACCCGGCGTCCCGCAGGGCGGCCACGCCCTCCTTCAGGAACGGCCAGGCGTCTGCCGGCGTCCACTCGGCGGTGCGCGGCGACCCGCCCTCCAGCATCCGCTCGAGGGATGGCGCGACGCGAGCCGCGCGGGCGAGGCCCCGCAGGGCGGCGAGGGCCGGGTGCGGGTACTTCACGCCGCCGAGGGTCACGTGCCCGCCGGCGCTCCACGCGTCCTCCACCGGGGCCCGGCGGTCGGGGAACTCGATCGGCGCGATCCAGGCGCGAACCTTGAAGATCGGCGCCGGGTCGTTCGGCTGCGGGGCGTCGAGCCCGAAGCCGACGCGCAGGCCGGCAGCCTCTCCCTCTGCCGCCCAGGACGCCACGAGCTCCGGGACGCCGTGGGCGCGCGCGTCCTTGGGCGTGAAGGCGGCTTGGGCGCCGCTCAGGGCCTCCGCGAACTCGGGGACCCACGCGCGGGCGGGGCCGGGCAGCGTGGCCGACCGGTACCAGCCGTCGATCGCGTGGTCGAGGAACGAGCGGAGCGCTGTCAGCGCGCTCGGGAACCGCGGGGTCGGCTTGATCCGCGTGGGGATGGCGCGGCCCCACGCCGGAAAAGCGCGCAAGATAGCGTCGAACCGCTCGCGATCCGCGCGGCGGGTGAGGCCGGCCCGCCACCGGGCGGCGCCCGCGACGACCGTGGGGACCACGCGCTGGCCCACCGCGAGCTCCACGGCGAACCGCGCGGCGTCATGCCAGACCTGGTGCTCCGGCGGCGCCGACTGGAGCTGGAGCTCGAGCATGGCGGCCACGGCTTCCGCCGGTGACATGCAGAAGGCGGAGCGGTGCGAGAGCGCGATGCGCCCCTTTTCCGGGACCGCCGCGAGGACCTGCAGCGGCTGGCCGTGGCTCGCGAGAGCGGAGGTCCAGACGGTGTCCGGCTCTACGCGGCCGTCCTCCGCCCACAGGCAGAGGCCGCCGGACTCAGGGTTCCAGCTCAGATGCAATGGCGTGGTCATGGGTGGCGCTGATTACCCTACGCGGGAGAAACGGGCAACACCGGACATCCGCGAGCGACTGTCATAAATCGGCGAACTACGCTGGTAAGGCTTGTTCCAAAAAATGTGCAAGCAATCGCAAAGTTTCCCCGCGTGCCCGACTTGCCGCGTCCGCCCACGCATACTATGTGGGCGCATGACATGGCGCGCCCATCTCCCCGAGCTGCTCGCCACCGGGTCCCGCGGGACCCAGGCCGACATCTGTCGGGCGCTGGCGGAGCGCGGCTTCCGCGTGGACCAGGCCGCCGTGTCGCGTGAGCTGCGGCGCGCGGGCGCCCACAAGGTAGCTGGCGCCTATCGCATCCTCGCGAACACCCGGCCCGGGGTTCGGGCGGGCGAGCTCCTTGTCACGGCCGGTGACTGCCTCGTCGTCATCCGTACCGCGCCGGCGGATGCCAAGGTCCTCGCCCGCGCGATCGACGCCGAGTCGCTCCCGGGCGTGCTCGGGACCGTCGCAGGAGACGACACGGTGTTCGTCGCCACCACGGGTGCGCAGGGCCTCTCCTCGCTCCGACATTGGCTCGGCCTCCCACCCCCGTGATCAATCGGGTGCGCCGGGATCGGTATGCTCGTCGTATGCCGATCTTCGCCGGAGTATTGTATGTCCGTCCGCGAATCCGCCCCCGTGAAGGAGTCTCCCTTGGCCCATGAAAAACTCGCCGTCGCGTTCTCCGGCGGCCTCGACACGTCGTGGCTCGTCGCCCGCTTCGCAGAGGAAGGTAAGGAGGTGACCGCGATCTCGGTGAACTGCGGCGCCTGGGACGACGCGGGCCTCGTCGAGCTCGGGGACCACGCGCGGAAGCTCGGCGCGGTCGAGCACGCGGCGATCGAAGGGCGGGATGCCCTGTTCGACGATCACCTCCGTTGGCTGATCCGCGGCAACGTGCTCCGGGGCCAGACGTACCCGCTGTGCGTCGGCGTCGAGCGCGTCGTGCAGGCGCGCCTGTTCGCTCACGCGGCGAGCGACCGGGGTATCCGCACATTGGTCCACGGCTCCACGGGCGCCGGCAACGACCAGATCCGGTTCGACACCGCGCTCCGCACCGTCGCGCCGGAAGCGTCCGTCCTAGCCCCCATCCGAGATGAGGCGAAGAGCCGCGAGGAGACCTCGGCCTGGCTCGCGGAGCGCGGCCTCGGACCCATGCAGAAGGACGCCGCGGTCTCGATCAACACCGGCATCTGGGGCACGACCGCAGGCGGCCGCGAGACCCACGACGCCTGGCTCGCGCCGACGGAAGCGAGCTTCACCACCACCACGCGCCCGCTCGACGCCCCGGCGGACGGCGTGGACGTCGTCATCCGGTTCGCGGACGGCCTGCCCGTCGCCATCGACGGCGAGGAGATCGCCGGTTGGCGCGCGATCCAGCGCCTGGCGGACCTCGGCTCGGCCCACGGCATCGGTCGCGGGGTACACCTCGGCGACACGATCCTCGGCATCAAGGGCCGCGTCGCTTTCGAGGCGCCGGCAGCGTACATCGTGCTGCCGGCCCATCGCGAGCTCGAGAAGCTCGTGCTGACCAACCAACAGCGGTTCTGGAAGGACCACCTCGGCGACCTGTACGGCCAGCTCACTCACGAGGCCCGGTTCCACGACCCGCTGGCCCGGGATATCGAGGCGTTCTTCGCCTCTTCGCAGGTGCGCGTGACTGGCGAGGCGCGCGTGACCCTCCGCCAGGGTACGGTGATGGTGACGGGCATCCGCTCGCCGTGGTCGATCATGGACGTCCAGCGCACCGCCTATGGCGAGTCCACCTCCCTGTGGACCGGCGAGGAGGCTCGGGGGTACGCCAAGATCCACGGGACCACCCAGTGGCTCGCGGCGCAAGCCGCCCTCCGCGCCGCGTCGAAGTAGAGGTCCCCGAGATGCGTATCCGGATCGACAAGATCGCCTCCTCGACCCGCAACGCGGGCCTGTCCGCTCACGTGGTGGTCGGGCCGGACATCCCGGCGGTGCCGGGGACCGTGGTCGCCGTCCGCGTCCTGGACGAGAAGGGCACCTACAACCAGATCGAGGACGTGCACGGCCGGATGATGGCGTACCACGCCGGTGATGTGGTGGCGGGCGTGCTGGGAAACCGGCAGGCGCTCCGCGGGTACTCGGGCGTCGTGCCGGAGTCGGTGTCCGTCGGCGACATCCTGCACCTGTTGAACCTCGGCGCGGTGATCGGGCGTTGTACGTCGGAGAACCCGGAGGTCGGGCCGCCCGCCCGGGTGGAGGTCCTGGGCGCGGTGATGACGTTCCCGGAGCTCGGTCGCCGCGTCGGCTCGCCGGCGAGCATCTTCCCGGGTCCCGTACCGCTCGCAGATCGGCTGAACCCGCTCCCGAAGGCGATCTTCGTCGCCGGCACTTGCATGCACGCGGGCAAGACCGCGGCCGCATGTGCCCTCGTGCGGGGCGCGTCCGCGCGGGGGCTCAAGGTCGGCGCGGCCAAGATCACGGGCGTCGCGCTCCGGCGGGACACGCTCGAGATGCAGGATCACGGCGCGGTCTGCGCGTACACGTTCGCGGACGCGGGGCTCCCGTCGACGATCGGCGTGGACGTGATCCGGGCGGCGCGCGGCTGCTTGAACGCGGCGGCCGAGCACGGCCTCGATCTGATGATCGTGGAGCTCGGAGACGGGCTCCTCGGCGATTACGGCGTCATGGACGTGCTCACCACGCCGGATATGGCGGCGGCGGCGAGCGCCATCGTGCTCGCGGCGAACGACCCGGTCGGCGCGTGGGGCGGCGGGCTGCTGCTCGAGCGGATCGGCCTGCGCGCGCACGTGGTGACCGGGCCTGCGACGGACAACGAGTCCGGGACGCGTGCGATCACGGCGCGCATGGACACGCAGGCGATCAACGCCCGGAAGCATGCACCCGCCCTCGTGGAGGCGGTGCTGGCGGCGGCCGGGATCACCGCGCCGGTCGATCTCGCGCCTGCGCTCGTGGGCCGC
>CAMCWU010000103.1 GCA_945882675.1 Klebsiella pneumoniae
CGGTCTCCCGGTCGGTGATCACCCGTGCCTCGGTCACCGTGCCGAACTCCTCGAAGGCCGCGCGCAGCGCCTCGTCCGTGGTGTTCCAGCTCAAACCGCCCACAAACAACTTCTTCGACATGACGGACTTCCAGGATGGGAACTTCGACGGGATGACGGCCACCCGCCGGGCACGCGGCCGCCACGGCCGCATCACGCCGCCACGGCCCTCGCCGCGCGCAGCGCTACCGCTGATGGTATTCGCCGGTGAACCCCCGACAAGACCCGCACGTGCAGTCAGCGGCGAGTGAGGATCCGCTGGAGCAGCCGCCGATCGGCCACGGGCGCCATCCCCTCGATCACCGAGCCCATGCCGTGTTCGGGATCGCTCTCGTCCGGCGAGCCGAAGCGCGACGGCGCGACGTCGAGCGCATCCGCAGACGCCACGGCGTCCCCCGCGGTGCCATCGAACCAGGGATCGTACTCGATCTGCCGCGACTCGATGAGGTCGTACACGCCCTTGCGCGGGTTCCACGCGCCCGGCGCCTTGAACACGATGGGGCCGGTGTGTGGGTTCCCGCCGCGGACATCCCCGCCGGGCCGGCCGAGGTGGGCGTCGCAGGCGGTCGTCAGGAGCCCGTAGGCGGCGTCCCCGCACCGGTGGACGTAGTTGGTCGCGCCGCGCGTGAAGTCCGCGACGTAGCCGTGCTCCTGGAGCCACCAGGCCGTGACCGCGAGGTCCGTCGCCTGCTCGAGGACGCTCTCGTCGTACCCCTGGGCGGGGTTGAGCGCGCGCCAGGTCGCCATGCCGAGGTACTGCTCGGGGTTCGAGCACAGAGCGAAGGTGCCGACCGACCCGCAGCCCGGGAACACCGGGGCCTCCGGGCGGTTCTCGGGGTTGAACACCAGCGGATCGAGGCGGTTGTCCACGGTGTAGAGCACGCCGATCGCTTCGAGCACCGCATTGCGGTTCACGAGTAGCCGGTCCGACCCGACCTCCGACACGATCAGCCGCACCGCCAGCGAGAGCTCGCTCTCGTCCAGGAGCTGACGCGCGGTGAGCGGCCGCGTGACCTCGTCGAAGTCGTAGGTGATCCACTCGCCGCCGCCGCCTTCGACGCCGAACGCCGCGTAGTCGACGAACACGTCCCGCGCGAACGGGCACGGGCCGGCGCTGATGCACCCGTCGTCGTTCAAGAGCGCGGCGTCTTCTCCCGCGCCGGTGACGAGCTCGGCGCCGGGGAGCCACTCGCGGACGGCCTGCTCCGTGTCCTGCGCCATCACGCCGTACGCCACCAGCCGGGCGGAGACGAACGCGGCGATCTTGGCGAGGTGCAGAAACGGGAGCATTCATCCCTCGTGGCGTGGGAGACAGCGCGACAGTTTTGTCACAGGACGTCCCGTTCCTCCACCACCATGGCCCACTGCCGTGGACCGCATGTGGACAACGGGCGGACTACGGGTGAAATGGCGCGTGTCATGCTTGTGTGAACCGCGATCCGACGCTTCGAATGCGCGCGCCCCGCGTAGCGTCCACCTCCTCCTGGAGACCTCATCCGCACCCCCCTCGCCCTCCTCGTGCTCGCCGCCTGCGCCCACCGCGCGCCGGAGGCCCCGGTCGCCCGCGATCCGGTGCGGGAGGCCCGGGATGCGGCTCTGGAGCAGGATCGCGACCAGATCCTCGATCTGCTGCGGCTCGCTTCTCTCGCGCACGCTGGGGGCCAGGAGGACGTCGCCGAGCGCGCCCTGCGGGACGCGGTCCCGCGGATCCAGGACTTCCAGGCGGACGGCGAGCTCGCCGCCTTCGTCGTGTCCGAGTCGTCCAAGGAGTGGAAGGGCGAGCCCTACGAGAAGATGATGGCGTTCCTGCAGCTCGGCTGGCTGCTCCTGGCGGATGGCGACGCAGGCAACGCGCTCGCCATGGCGAAGAGCGCCGTCCTGGCGGACTCGGGCTCGAGGCAGGAGAAGTGGGGCTCGGACCTGGTCTCCGCGTGGGTACTCCAGTCGCTCGCGTACCGGGCGATGGGAGACGCGGACGACGCCGACAAGGCCCTCGAGCGGGCCGTGGACGCCGTGTGGATCCGGGCGCTCGCGGACGAGCTCGCGCAGCGATTGCGGGACGTGGACGCCGGCTCCGGCGGAGAGGCGGAGGCCGCCGCCCGCGCGCTGCTGCTGGCCGGGCTCCCCGTGGGACTGAGCGCCCGGCCCCGCGACCCGGTGGCCGCCGTGGACGCCGCCTTGTCGTGGGCCACGGACGCCCGGATGGTGGCGCTGGACGGCCCCCGCAAGACCTGGCCGGACGGCATCGGGGGGCTCGAGAAGGACGCAGTGCGGGGCGCTTTCGACGATCTCGGGCCGCTGGCCGCCGCGTGGAAGCAGGCCGCGGCGCTCGACCGGGCCGCTCTCGAGCCCATCGCCGCGGACGAGGCCGCGCTCCGCGCGATGGCCGGCAGCTCGCTGGTGCTCGTGGTGGAGTCGGGCACCGCCCCCGTGAAGCTCGCGACCGGCCGCTACGGCGAGGCGCTCCAGATCGTCCAGGGTGATCCCGGGGAGATGCCGTACGTGACGCTGGACGGCCAGCCCGACCGGCCCGCTTTGCTGGACTCCGTGAGCTGGCAGGCGACCACGCGCGGAGGTCGCCGGGTCGACGCGTTCCTCCGGGGCAAGGCCATGTTCAAGGACGCGGCGCCCGCCCTGGGGTGGCTGCTCGTGGTGGCGGGCGACGTCGCGAACGCGAGCAACCGCCGCGACCAGGACGATACGCTCTCGACCGTCCTGTTCCTGGCAGGCGGGGCGGTCTGGGTGGCGGGCGCGCTCGCGAACCCGGCGGCCGACACGCGGACCTGGGACCTGCTCCCGGACGCCGTGTGGCTGGTGGCCGCGGACCCTGCGCCGGGCATCCACCAGCTCGTGGTCGGCGACCGCACCTACACCGTCGATGTCCCAGACGCCGGCATGGTGGTCCAGTGGATCCCCGCGCTCGCGCCAGGCGGCGCGGACCGCTTCGGCGACCCGTGCGAACAGTGCTCCCCACCGCTGGCGATCCCGGCGAAGAACCCCCCGGAGAAGCGATGAAGCTCCCCATCCTGATGCTCGTGGGCGTCGCCCTCCTCGGCGGCTGCTCCAAGAAGGCGAAGCAGATCGACCCGGACGGAGAGGCCCGCGTCGAGGGCACCGGGATCGAGTCGCGCGACGTGCGCGCCACCGTCGCCGAGATGAATACGCAGCTCCTGTCGAGCGCGGCGATCACCCAGTTCAAGGGCGGCGTCCCACGGATCGCGGTGCTCCCCGTCGAGAACCGGAGCCGCTTCCTCATCGACCAGGACATCCTGTCGACGCTCGTGACCGACGGGCTCGTGAACGGGTCGGGCGGCAAGCTCGCCATCGTGAACCGGGAGCTGACCGAGCAGATCATGCGGGAGCGCCAGATGAAGGCGTCCGGCCAGGTCGACAACGTCGGCGCCGCGAGCGGGATGGCGGGCGTCGAGTTCTTCCTCGAGGGCGAGATCTCGTCGCTCTCCGCGAACACCGCGCGCGCCCAGACGGATTACGTCGTCATCCGCTTCCAGCTCACCGACGCGAGCAGCGGGATCGTCGCGTGGTCGAACAGCTGGGAGATGAAGAAGGAAGGTTCGTGGGGCGTAATGTACCAGTGAATATGGACGGGGATCGAATCCTGGTCTTCGTGCCCATGTACAACTGCGCGCGCCAGATCCCGCGCGTACTCGCCCGCTTCGACGACCGGGCAAAGTCCCTGGTCCATGGCCTGCTCGTCGTGGACAACCGGTCCACGGACGGCGGGGGCGAGATCGCGGCCGCCATCGTCGCTGGCATGACGGGAATCGAAGCCCGCGTCGTCCGCAACGACGAGAACTACGGCCTCGGCGGCAGCCACAAAGTGGCGTTCGACCACGCGATGGCCCAAGGCTACCGGTACGTGGTGGTGCTGCACGGCGACGACCAGGGCGGCATCGACGACCTGCTCCCGCTCCTCGAGCAGGGTGTCCACCACGACGTCGACGCGCTGCTCGGCGCGCGCTTCCACCCCGACTCGCGGCTGCAGGGCTACTCCGCGCTCCGGACCTGGGGAAACCGTGTACTGAACCGCCTGTTCGGTATGGCGATCGGAGCCCGCGTCCGCGACCTCGGATCCGGCCTGAACCTGTACTCGACGCGGATCCTGCACAACCGGTTCTACGGAAAGTTCCCGGACGATCTGACGTTCAACTACTGCATGGTCCTCGCCCACGCGGCGTACCGGCACCGCGTCCGGTTCTTCCCGATCACCTGGCGGGAAGAGGACCAGGTGAGTAACGTTCGGCTGTACAGCCAGACGCGGAAGATCCTTCGGATTCTGACCGGCTACGTCGAAGATCCTTCGGTTTTCCTGGCTGCCGAGCACCGCGCCGTCATCCGGCAGGGCTACAGCGCGCAGCCGGTGGACCGGGCGCGTTAAGGGTGGCGCTCGTGGAGGCCGCGTGATCACCGTCTCGTCCCAGTTCGATTCCGGCAACATCGAGGTCGACGACCTTCGCGATCCGTCGGCGTTGCAGCTTCGGATCCGCTCGGACAATGCGTCGAGCTTCTACCAGTGGTTCCACTTCCGCATCTCGGGCGCCGCCGGCCAGGAGCTCGGGATTCACCTGACGAACGCCGCGACCGCCGCCTACCCGCCGGCCTGGACCGGGACGCGCCCCTGCTACTCGTACGATCGGGTGACCTGGCGCCGCGTGGACGCCACGTACGCGAACGGTGCGCTCTCCTGGCGGCACACGCCCGAGCGGGACGCCGTGTGGTACGCGTACTTCGCGCCGTACTCCTGGGAGCGGCATATGGAGCTGATCGGCCGGTGCGCCGCCGATCCGCGCGTGTCCCTGGTGCGCCTCGGGTCCACGTTGGACCGCCGCGATCTGGACGAGCTCGTCGTCGGCACGGGAGAGCGCGTGATCTGGGTGATCGCTCGCCAGCACCCGGGCGAATCGATGGCCGAGTGGTGGATGGAGGGTTTCCTCGCGCGGCTGCTCGACCCCGCGGACGCGCTGGCCCGCGTGCTGCTCGAGCGGGTGACGTTCCACGTCGTCCCGAATATGAACCCGGACGGCTCGGTCCGCGGGAACCTCCGGACGAACGCCGCGGGCGCGAACCTCAACCGCGAGTGGCTCGAGCCCACCCTGGAGCGCAGCCCGGAGGTGAAGCTCGTCCGCGACGAGATGGACCGCACCGGCTGCGACCTGTGCCTCGACGTCCACGGGGACGAGGAGATCGCGAACAACTTCATCGCGGGCGCGCACGGGATCCCCGCGTGGAGTGATCGCCACGCGCGCCTCCTCGACCGGTTCCAGCAGGCGCTCGTCCGGGCGAACCCCGACTTCCAGACGGAGCAGGGCTACCAGCCGGAGGCTCCGGGCCAGGGCAACATGACGATGTGCACCAACCAGATCGCGCAGCGGTTCGACTGCCTGTCGATGACACTCGAGATGCCGTTCAAGGACACGACCGCGCGGCCGGATCCAGTGGAGGGCTGGTCCCCCGCCCGCTCCCAGCGCCTGGGTGCGTCGGCGCTCGACGCGATCTTCGCGGTCCTCGACGGTTTGAGGTAGGCCGCGGGGACGTCGGCGACACGCCGGTGCCCCGTCAGCGCAGCACCCTGGCGGCCACTCAACCTGCGGTGCGATGCACCGATTCGACGCCGCCAATCTTCTCGAGGTTCCGGATCAGGCGCGTGAGCTCCGCGATGTCGCGCACCGCGAGTTGGAGCGTGCAGAGCGCCCGATCGTCGCCCACCGTCTTCGCCTCTGCCCGCTGGATGTTCACCTGGTTCTGCTCGCACAGGCGCGTGATGTGCGCGAGCATGCCGGGCCGGTGCGCACACACGATCTCGATCTCGCCCGAGTGGGTGCTCTGCATGGTCGGATCCCACTCGACGGGCACGCGCCGATCGGCCTCCAACGTGGTGAGCTGCGCGCAGGTCGAGCGGTGCACGGTGATGCCGCGGCCGCGGGTGATGAACCCGACGATGGGCTCGCCGGGCAGCGGGCTGCAGCACTTCGCGAACTGCACGAGCAGCCCGTCCTCTCCCGTGATGAGCACCGGGCTCTCGCTGCGGCCGCGAAAGCGCCGGATCAGCGATCCGAGGGCGGAAGACTCCTCCGCCTCCTTCTTCTGCAGCACCTCCTCGCCCAGGAAGTCGCGGACGACCGTGAGCGGTGCGATCTGACCGCGAGCGATGTCGACTAGCAGGCCGTCGAGGTTGCTGACGCCGCGCCGCTTGAACGAGTCCTGGATCCGGTCGTCGTCCACCTTGATCTTCGAAAGGTTCGAGCCGTACTTCTTGAGCTCGGCCTCGAGCAGCTCCCGGCCCAGGCGCATGCCGGAGTCACGCTCCTCCAGCCGGAGGTGACGCCGGATCTTCTCGAGCGCACGCCCGGTCCTGGCGACGTTCAGCCAGTCGCGGTTCGGCTTCTGGTGCGGGCTGGTCAGGACCTCCAGCGTGTCGCCCGACCGGACTTCGTACCGGAGCGGGACCATCCGGCCGTTCACGCGCGCGCCCGTGCAGCGCATGCCCACGTCGGAGTGGACGGCGAACGCGAAGTCCAGCGCAGTGGCGCCGAGGGGCAGCCGCTTGATGTCGCCCTTGGGCGTGAAGACGAAGACCTCGTCCGCGTAGAACTCGACCTTGACGCGCTCCATGAACTCTGCGGCGTTCTCGGCGTCCTTCGCGCTGTCGAACATCTCCCGGATCCGCGTGATCTTGATCACGTCCTCCGGCGCGAGCGCGAGGTGGCCCTCCTTGTACTTCCAGTGGGCGGCGATGCCCTCGTCCGCGACGCGGTTCATCTCCTCCGTGCGGATCTGCACTTCGATTCGCCGGCCTTCGGGGCCGATGACCGTCGTGTGCAGCGACTGGTACCCATTCGGCTTCGGCCGGGCGATGTAGTCCTTGATCCGATCCGGGATCGGCGGGAAGCTGGCGTGCACCGAGCCGAGCGCGCCGTAGCAGTTGCCGACGTCCTTCACGAGCACGCGGAACGCGAGGAGATCGCTTACTTCCGACAGCGAGATCCCCTGGTTCTTCACCTTGCGCCAGATGCTCGCGCGGTGCTTCGCCCGGCCCTTCACGCGGCAGTCGATGCCCTGGCCGCGCAGGTTCTGCTCGAGCGCGTCCACCACGCGGGCCGTGTACTCCTCTCGATCTCCCTGCGTCTTTGCCAGGAAGTCGTCGACGTCGCGCCAGGCCTGGGGCTCGAGCGCCAGCAGGCAGTAGTCTTCGAGCCGCGTCTTGAAGCTGTCGAGGCCGAGGCGGTTCGCGATGGGGACGAAGATCTCCATCGTCTCGAGGGCGATCGACTTCTGCTTGTCCGGCTTGTGGTGCTCGATCGTGCTCATGTTGTGGAGGCGATCGGCGAGCTTGACCAGGATGACGCGGATGTCCTGGCTCATGGCCAGCATCATCTTGCGGAAATTCTCGGCCGCGAGCTCTTCCTGGCTGCGGAACTTGAGCTTCCCGATCTTGGTCACCCCGTCCACCAGGCGGGTGACGACGGGGCCGACGTCGCGCTCCATGTCCTCCCGCACTGTGACGGGGTTGTCCTCCAGCGCGTCGTGCAGGAGCGCGGTCGCGATGGTCTCCACGTCCATGTGGATCTCCGCGAGCGTCATGGCCACGGCGAGCGGGTGCATGAGGTATGGCTCACCGCTCTTCCGCGTCTGGTGCGCGTGGGCGCGCGCCGCGAGGAGGTACGCCGTCATCACCGGCTTGACGTCCGCGTCCGGTGAGTACGTGCGGATCTTGTCGACGATCTCCGAGATGCTGTGCATGGATTCCGATGCGGGGTGCGCTACCATAGTACGCGCGCCGCCGCGTCACGGGAACCCCTTCAGTGACGACCGTGTTCCCGTGCACTACGCGTGGAGCTGCGCCAGGACCTCCGTCACGATCGAAGCGCGGCGATGCCGGCGGTGGAGCTCGGCCAGCAGAACGCCCTCGAAGATGGCACGGGCGGTCTGGAGATCCTCGTTGACCACCAGGTAGTCGAACTTTTCCACCGCGGCGAGCTGCTGCTCGACCTGGGCCATCCGGCGGCGGATGACCTCGTCACTATCGAGGTTTCGGCTCCGCAGGCGACGCTCGAGGGCGTCGAGGCTCGGCGGCACGATGAAGATCAGCACGGCGTCCGGCACCGCCAGCCGGAGCTGGGCCGCGCCCTGCACGTCGATGTCGAGGATCAGCGAGTTGCCGCTCGCGAGCGCCGCTTCCGTAGGCGACCGCAGCGTGCCGTACGACCGGTCGTACACCTGGGCGTGCTCGAGGAACGCGCCGCTGGCAACCAGGCTCCCGAACTGCGCCGGATCGACGAAGTGGTACTGTACGCCGTCGGCCTCGCCGGCGCGGGGCGCGCGCGTGGTCGCAGAGACGGAGAACCCGAGCCCGGGGATCCGGTCCAGCGCGTGCTGGATCATCGTGCTCTTTCCGACGCCAGACGGGCCGGAGACCACGAACAGACACCCGCGGTCGGGCGCGCGCCAGCCTTGCACGCCTACTCCACGTTCGCGGACTGCTCGCGCATCCGCTCGAGCGTGGTCTTCATGTCGACGACCCGCTGGGAGATGGGGTGCTCCGCCGCCTTGGAGCCGATCGTGTTCACTTCGCGGTTCATCTCCTGCAGCAGGAAGTCGAGGCGCCGCCCGACGGGCTCGCCGGACGCCAGGGCCTCCTCGAACTGCTCACAGTGGGAGCGCAAGCGGGCGACCTCCTCCGTCACGTCTCCCTTGTCGACCAGCAGCGCGACCTCCTGAGCCATCCGCTGGGGCTCGAAGCGGTCGCCGATCATGCGGCGGATCCGGGCCTCCAGACGGGCGCGGAGGCGCTCGTTCACGCCTTCCGACGCGGCGTCCACGTCGGCGACCTGCTGGCGGAGCTCGGCCACCTGGATCGACAGATCGCGGCCGATCGCCTCGCCCTCCGCGCGGCGCATGGTGCGGAGATCCTCCACTGCGGCGTTGACGGCGGCCTCTACGACGCCGGCTTCCGCCAGCACGTCCACCAGCGCTTCCGTGACCGTGAGGACGCCGGGCTGGGTGAGGACGAACGAGAACGGGATCTCCTTGGCGACGAAGCCGAGGGAGTCCTGCGCGAGCTCGTTGCACGCGCGGATATACTCGTGCGCGAGCGCGAGATCCGTGGAGACGTGGGCGGAAGCGTGGAGCGGCTGGCGACGGACGTAGGCGTCGATCCGGCCGCGCGTGAACGGATCCTTGAGCAGGTTGTTGATGCGCGGCTCGAGCGGCATGTACTCCCGCGGGCAGCGGAGCTGCAGGTCGCGGAAGCGGTTGTTCACGCTCTTGAGCTCGACGACGACCGTGACCAGCGAATTACTGGCTTCGCCACGGCCATAACCGGTCATCGAGTGCAGCATGGGGATCCCCTGGCCGGGCGCGCAGCCCCCCGGAGGCGTCAAGGTAGCCGGATTTCGGGCTCCCGCCAGTCCCAGGCCGCGAGGACCGCGTCGACCTGTCCGGCGATCGTGCGGCCGGCCTCGCGGATCCGTCGCCTGCCGGCGTCGCCGCGGCGGGCGCGCTCGGCGGGATCCCGGGCGGCGTCCAGAGCCGCGCGGATGGCCGGGACGTCGTCGGGCGGCACGAGCCAACCCACGCTCTCGTCGACGATCTCGGGGATCCCGGCGACGCTCGTGGTGATCACCGGGAGGCCAGCGGCCATGGCCTCGAGGAGCGCCACGGGGATGCCGTCGCGATCGCCGTCGGGGGCCTCCCGGCACGGCAGCGCGAACACGTCGGCAGCCGCCAGCGCGGCGGGGATCTCGGAGGGGCGGAGGGGCGTGGCGTCCGAGACCAGCCGGAGCGCCAGGTTGGGCCCGTCGCAGGCGGCCACCAGGAGGTCCAGGCCCTTCTTCGGCACGTTGCGGGCGACGGAGATCACGCGGAGCCGGTCGTTCGGCGGGGTGCGTCCGACCTCCAGGAACGCCGGATCCACGCCACATGGCACCACCACGGCGTCCACGTGGTGGTGGTGATCCAGCCACCGCTGGTGGTGGGTGGAGATGGTGATGGCCGGACGGGCCGCGTCGAGGACGCGCTGGATGGCCGGGCGCGGCACGAACAGGTCCACCGCGTGGACGGTGACCGAGAACGGGACGCCGGCCAGCTCGGCCGCGGCGAGGGCGAGCTCGGCGGCCTCCCCCGCGAAGTGCGCGTGGACGCGGACGGCGCCCACGTCGCGCATCAGGCGGGCCAGCCAGGAGGCGCGGACGCCGGCCTTGCGGCCCTGGGCCGCCACCAGCCAGGGCGGTGCGCCGGTCGCGAGCCAGCCCGGGATCGCCCGCGCGAGCGTGGCCCCACGGGGCAGCTCCCAGACCGGCACGTCTACCGGATCGGCCAGCGCCGAGTCCGCGCGCGTCCCGAGCGAAACCACCCCCACGGCGTGCCCGCGCCGGGCCAGCTCGGCGATCTCGCGCGCGACGAACGTCTCCGTGAGCGCCGGCCAGTAGCGGAGAACGTACACTATCACGCGAGCAGCCCATCGACGAACCGCTCGACCTCCGCGGCGCGCTCGCCCCATGTGCGGATCCGCGCTGCGGCGACGACGCGGGCCCGGAGCGCTTCGTTCCGATCCAGGTTCCCGATGGCCGCGGCGAGCGACGCGGGATCCCCGGGCGTCCACGGGTGGTACGATCCCGCCGGCGCGGCGTCCCGGAGCGCCGCGGTGTCCGCCCCCGCGATCGGCCGGCCAGATGCGAGGTAGTCCCAGAGCTTCAGCGGGGACGTGAGCCGGTCGCCGAACAGCCCGTGGCCGAGCGGGAGCACCAGCGTGCGGAACCGCGCGAGCCGGTCCGGGACTGCCCGGTGTTCCAGCGTGTCCTCCCGCACGAGGCGCCCGCCCGCGATCCGCTGCAGGTCCCCGACCGACGGATGAGTGGGGCCCACCAGCACGATCCGCTGGTCGAGCCGCGCAGCAGCGGCCGCCACCGTCGCCAGATCCTTCTCGCCGAGGAGGCTCCCCACGTACCCGACGTCGTCACCCGGACCCACGGGCCGCCGCGCCCGGGACGCGAGCGTCGCGTTGTGGCACGCGATCGCGGGCGGGAGATCCGGGTGAGCGTCGCGCAGGAGACCGAGCGTACCTGGGCAGTTCGCGATCACGCCGATGGCGTCGCGCAGCGCCCGGCGCTCCAGGTCCCGCCACGGTGCCGGGTCCCCTCCCCGCTCGGCGGCCTGCAGGCTGTCGACCTCGTGGGCCTCCAGGACAAGGTGGAAGCGTTGGCCGAACCAGCGCTTCGCCTCCACCGCGTACCGCTTGGACCGCGCGATCGCGACCCCGCCGGACGTCCGCGCCGCCCACGCGAGGAACGCCGCCCGGAACGCCAGCGCGCTCGCCGTCCCGCCCGCGGGAAGCACCAGGAGCCGGAGCGTCGGCGTGGGGCGGAGGCCGTAGTGGTCGAGCACCTGCTCGGCCGTTGGTCGGCCCCCCGCGGACCGCACGCACACCGTCACCGCGTGGCCCCGCTCCGCGAGCGCGTGGGCGGAGGAGACGACCTGGATCGACTGCGCCCGCG
>CAMCWU010000104.1 GCA_945882675.1 Klebsiella pneumoniae
CTCGCCGATGTTCCGGTTCTGGTGTAGCCACTGCTCGAGCGCCGGCCGCACCGCGCCGTCCACCTGGCCGCGGACTTCCGGGTTGTTCAGGCGGCCCTTGGTCTGGCCCTGGAACTGGGGCTCCTTGACGCGCATGGACAGGATCGCGAGCACGCCCTCGCGCAGATCCTCCGCTGTCAGCGGGAGATTCTTCGGGCCGAGCTCGTGTGTCTCCGCGAACGCGCGCACCGCCTTCACGAGGGCTTCGCGCAGCCCCTGCTCGTGGGTGCCGCCGTCCGGCGTGGGGATCCCGTTCACGTAGGTAGCGAGGCGCTCGCGGTTGGCCTCCGTCCAGGTGAGCGCGAGCTCAATCCGCGCTTCCGGGCGATCGAGGACGAACTTGGCGTCCACCGACCGGACGTCTTCGTTCTTGCGGACGAGCACGTCGAGCCAGTCCGACAGCCCGCCGTCGTGCTTGAGGTCCACGCTGGTCCCTGCGATCTGGTCGCGGAACACGATGCGCACGCCCCGGTTGAGGAACGACTTCATCTCCAGGTGGGCCAGAATCCGACCGGCGTCGAATGTGGTGTCCTCGAAGATGGACGGGTCGGGCGAGAACGTGATCTTCGTGCCGGTCCCGCGCGCGGGGCCGACCACCGTGACCTCGGTGGTGGGCCGGCCCTTCTTGTAGGTCTGGACGTGCTCGTTGCCGTCGCGCCGGACGCGGGCTTCGAGCAGGCTGGACAGCGCGTTGACCGCAGACGATCCGACGCCGTGCAGGCCGCCCGCGGTCTCGTAGCCGGTCCCGCCGAACTTGCCGCCGGCGTGCAGCGTCGTGAGGATCACCTCCAGCGCCGACTTCTTGAACTTCGGCATCTCCTCCACCGGGATGCCGCGCCCGTTGTCCTCCACCGAGATCGTGTCGCCCGGCTTCATGAGGATGACGGTGATGGTCGACGCGTGGCCGTTCATGGCCTCGTCCGTGGCGTTGTCGACGATCTCCCACACCAGGTGGTGCAGGCCGTCCACGCCCGTGCCGCCGATGTACATGCCCGGCCGCTTCCGGACAGCGTCCATGCCCTCGAGGACTTCGATGTCCGCGGCGGTGTAGGTCGGGCTGCTCATTTGCCGTCCTCGCCCGGGCTGTTCCGTGCGTCCAGTGGGGTGTTCGGGACGTCCGGCCCGAGGAGGACGACCGGGCCGCGATCGCGCCAGCTCTCGATGCTGCCGCGCTTGAGCAGCGCGTGGCCGCGTTGGCCCTGGCCGCCCGAGGGGTAGGCCGCGCGGCTGACCCGGACGGTCTTGCCGAAGCTCGTGACGATCTCCGCTCCTTCCTCCGGTGTCCGCGCGAGCTGGAACGCGAACAGCGTGTCCTCGTCCCGCAGCTTGATACCGATGACGCCCTTGCCCGGCGCGCGGAGGACGGCGATCTCGCTCACCGGGTACGCCATGGCGCTGCCGAGCCGGCTGGCGACCGACACGATCTCCGTACCCGTGCACGGATAGACCGCGAAGACCGAGTCGCTCTCGTCCAGGCGGCAGTACCGACGCCCGTTCCGGGTCGAGGCTTCTTCGTGCGCCGAGAGCGGGAAGCGCAGCGCGCGCCCGCCGCTCGTGAACGCGATGCCGTACGGCCCGGGCGGCGGTGGCTCGTCGCCCTCGACCAGCTGGGGGGGCGGCTCCGTGGGCAGGCGATGCCGCGGATCGTGAGAGACGACGCCCACGATCTTCTCGCCGTCCGGGAGCGCGAAGTGCCGAGTGAGCGGGTCGCCGTACCCGGTGCTCGCCGGGATCCCGTCCGCGCGGATCACCCACGCGCCGCCTCCGGAGCCGAAGAACGCGATGTTGGACGCTGTGGAGCACTTCACGAGCCAGCCGACCTGGTCTCCGTCCCGCACCCGGATCCGCGAGAGGTCCGAGAACGAGGACTGACGCTTGATCCAGCCGTCTCGCGTGACCACCACGTACGTGTCTTCCCGCACGACGTACGCGTTCGCGTCGAACGCGAGCTCGACCTCCGGTGCGCCCAGGATCGTTCGCCGCGGCTCACCGTACAGGTTGCGCAGCGCAACGAGCTCCGAGCGCACGCGCCCACGGAGCTCCTTTTCGTTCCCGAGGATCCGCTCGATCCCCGTGGCTTCCGCCCGCTTCTGCGCCAGCTCCTCGTTGATGAGCTGGATCTCGAGCCGGGCGAGGCGGTACAGGCGCAGGTCGAGGATGGCGTCCGTCTGCGGCTCCGAGAGCCCGAACCGCGCCATGAGCTGATCCGTGGCGTCTCTCCGACCTTCCGACGCGCGGATGATCCTGATCGCTTCGTCCAGCATGCCGAAGACGATCGCGAAGCCTTCGAGGATGTGGATCCGCTCCCGCAGCTCCGCGAGGTCGAACTCGTACCGCTTGCGCACGGTCTCCACCCGGAACTTCAGCCACAGCTCCAGGATCGTCTTGAGATCCAGGCGCGCCGGGGTCCCGACGTCCCCGCGCTCCATGGGCACCAGCGCCGTGAGGTTCACGGGCCACGTCGTCTGCAGCGGCGTGCGCTTGTACAGGTACGCCATGACCTCTTCCGGGGCGGCGCCGGCCTTGAGCTCGAGTACGATCCGCACGATGTCCGTGGACTCGTCCCGCACGTCCGTGACCTGGGGGAGGCGCTTGAGCCGGACTTCTTCCCCGATCCGCTCGATGAGCTTGGCCTTGTTCTGCCCGTAGGGCACCGAGTCGACGATGACGAGCCGCGTCCGCCCTGCCTTCTCCTCTCTCCAGGTGGCGCAGACACGCAGCGTGCCCTGACCGGTCTCGTAGATGTCCAGGATCTCCGCCGGCGACGACAGAATCCGAGCACCCGTCGGGAAGTCAGGGCCGGGCAGGAACTTCATCAGGCCGGCGATCGAGATCCCCGGATCGTCGATGACGGCGACCGTGGCGTCCACGACCTCTCCCAGCGAGTGCGGCGGGATCCGCGTGGCCATGCCGACTGCGATGCCCTCGCACCCATTGACGAGGAGCTGCGGGAACTGCGCGGGCAGCACGACCGGCTCCGAGCGCTGGCCGTCGTAGTTCGGCCGGAAAGCCACGGTGTTCTTGCGGATCTCGAGGAGGAGCTCCTCTGCCAGCGGAGTGAGCCGGCACTCCGTGTACCGCATGGCCGCCGGCGGATCCCCATCGAGCGAGCCGAAGTTTCCCTGGCCGTCCACCAGCGGCGCACGCAAGGCGAACGGCTGCGACATGCGCACCAACGCGTCATAGATCGAAACATCCCCGTGCGGGTGGAACTTGCCCATCACGTCCCCGACGACGGCCGCGCACTTCCGGTACCGCGCGGAGGGGTGCAGACCCATCTCGGCGAACATGGCGTACAAGATGCGACGCTGCACGGGCTTGAGGCCGTCGCGCACATCCGGGAGCGCCCGCGACGTGATCACCGACAGGGCGTACGAGAGGTAGCGGGTGCGCGTGGCTTCGTGGAGCGGGACGCTCGAGGGGAGCTCCCCGTCGGCGGGTGCCGTCATGGTGAGTGGACCAAAGGGGCTGTGTCTCTGCCGGGCGGGCGGTTTCTCGGGATTGGACCGTCACTTGACGTATGGGGAACGTACCACGTGGACGACCCGTGTGTCGACTCATGGACGTACGTTCAGGTTCCGGTCTATGAGATCCTTACCCGGTCCGGCGACCTTGTCGAACCACCCGACCATCTCGGCGACCGTGACGGCGCCGGTCGCGTTGATCGGGAGCGCCAGGCACGCGAACGCGAGGATCGCCGCCTGGAGCGTCATGAGCTGGAGCCGGTGGGCGACCTGGACGAGCCCGTAGGCCACCGCTGCGACCACCAGGACCCCGAGCGCGGTGCCCTGCGCGTTCGTCTGCAGCGGGTCGTTCACCAGGAACACCACGGCCGGCAGGACCGCGTCCGCCGAGACGATCCCGCCGATCGAGCGCGCGCCCGCGTGGACCTCTGGCGCCGTGAGCTCGCCGGCCCGGAGCATTCTCGTGGTTCGCGCCGCCCAGTACAGCGTGAGCCCGATCTGGCCGAGCGCGAGCGGGAAGAGCAGCGGGATGGCATACGCATCCCGATCCATGAAGTACAACGCCCCGTATCCCACACCCCACGCCGCGATCGGGTACAGGTATGCGTTGAGCAGCCAGTCGGGGATGGAGCGGACGTCCGTCGCCATGTGGGGGGTGTTATCCGGTCCGTGGTGGCAGGGCTCCGGTCCGTGCGCTCACACGTGCACTCTCACGCCCCGGCCGGAGGTCGAATGTCCCGTATCCCCGTGGTGGTCCTCGGCGCGACAGGCATGGTGGGGCAGCGCGCGCTGGCGCTCCTGCGTGACCACCCCGCGCTGGAGGTGGTCGCCCTCGCGGCGTCGGCGCGATCCGCCGGGAAGACCTACGCAGAGGCGTGCCGCTGGCTCCTCCCGGGTCTGGAACACGCGGGCTACGGCGGCTGGACGGTGCACCCGTGCGACCCCGCGGCTCTGGCCAGGATCGCGGGGGGACCGGCCGTCGCGCTCTCCGCGCTCGACACGGACGCGGCACGGGAGCTCGAGCGCCCGTTCGCGGCCGCCGGCTGGGCCGTGATCACCACCGCGGGCGTCCACCGCCAGGATCCGGACGTGCCGCTGGTCCTGCCGGAGGTCAATGCGGACCACCTCGCCGTGGTGGACCGCCGCACCACGCGCGGGTTCATCGTCGCGAACGGAAACTGCACGGCCATGCCCGTGATCATGCCGCTGGCGGCCATCCACCGGGCGGTGGGCGTCGAAGCCGTTGTTGTGGCGTCCTGGCAGGCGGTGTCGGGCGCTGGCTACCCTGGCGAGAGCGCCTACGATCTCCTCGGCAACGTGCGGCCCCACCCCGGGAACGAGGAGGAGAAGCTTTCGTCGGAGCCACGCAAGGTGCTCGGCACCCTCACCGACGCGGGGTTCGTGGACGCCCCGATCGCCATCAGCGCGCGGTGCGTGCGCGTCCCGGTCGTGGACGGCCACCTGGTCTCGCTTTCGGTGCGCACGAAGCGCCCTTTGGACCCGGCCCAGGCGGTAGAGCTCCTGGGATCGTGGGATCCGGGCCTGGATCTGCACAGCGCGCCTCACCCACCGATGGTCCACCGCCCCGGCCGCGACCGCCCGCAACCGCGGTGGGATGCGGGCGAAGGGGGAGGGATGACCGTGGTCTTCGGCCGCGTGGAGCGGTGCGACGTCATGGGGATCAAGCTCTTCGCGCTCGCCCACAACACGGTGCGCGGGGCGGCGGGAGCTGCCGTGCTCAACGCGGAGCTGGTCGTCGCCACGGGCCGGATCGGGTAGAAGGCGCCGGAGGTGCCGCATGTCCCCAGACGACCCGACGGCGGAGTTCGATCTCCTGCAGCTGAAGCTCGCGTTCGCCTACCACGTCGTGCAGCAGATCGTCGGCGCGGACGACCAGGTCGCCAAGGGCGAGCTCAAGTTCCTGCAGTCCCGCTTCCCCTCGGACCTGCTGCGGCGGTGCGGGTTCATCGGCGTCGACGGCGCGTTCACGGAGTCGTACCGCCGCGCCACGGGCGAGGCGCTCATGGAGCTCCCGGAGCGCCTGACGGAAGCCGAGAAGTACCAGATGGTCGACCTGCTGCTCGAAGCGTGCCTCGCGGACGACGAGCTGCACGCCGCGGAGGCCAGGGTCCTCGTGCACGCGGCGCGGCTGCTCGGGATCGCGAACGACGCGCTGGACGCGCACCTGACGACGAACCGGAGGATGGTGGGGGACATCGAGCTGACGACGCAGGAGTGGGAGAGGTAAGCGTCTGATTCACCACTTCGTGGTGGAGTCCGATCAGAGGCTCCGAACGAGCCTGAACCCCACCGCCCGGTCACCCTCCCGGTACCGATAGCGCAGCGCCGACCTGGCGAACATCGCGAGCCCGTCGTACCACCCACCCTTCACCAGCCGGTGCTGCGGGTCGACCGGGCCGCGGGGCTCCGAGCGGTCCGAGACGACGAGATCCCGGACGTTGCCACCCATCCCGCGGACCCCGTACGGCGACGTATCCTGCGGGTGTGCGTCCACCGCCCGCGGCCGCGCGATCCCCGCCGCGTGGCTGTCCGTGACGCAGCAGAACGTGGGATCGAGGTAGTCTCCCCACGGGTAGAGCCGCTCGTCCACGCCGCGCGCGGCCTTCTCCCACTCCCGCTCGAGCGGCAGACGCCAGGGCACGCCGGTGCGGCTCGCCATCCACAGCGCGAACCGCTCGGCGGCGTCCCAGTGCATCCCGCGGATCGGCTGGTCCGGCTCCCAGGCGCCGGTGTCGTCCTCTCCGAGCACCCAGCGCCCGTTCGCGAGGCGCGTCCCTCCGAGCGGCGCGAGGCTCGCGGCGTCTCCGAGGGGCAGCGCGTTCAGGAACTCGAGGAACTCCTGGCAGGTGACCGGATCGCGGCGGATCACGAACGAGTCGACCCAGGTGAGCTGGCGCGAGAGGCTGTCCGACGTCTCGCGGTCGCCGCCGGCCATGAACCAGCCCGCAGGCACCAGGAGATCGCCGGCATCGAACGACTCGATCGGGGGGAGGGGGACCGGAGTCGGCTCGTCCGCTCCCGGCGCGAGGTCCACCCAGTGGCCGTCCGGATCGATCCGCACCGGGTAGCGCACCAGGACGCGGTTCTCGGCCTCCAATCTGATCAGGTAGCTGCCGGAAGGGATTTCCAACCGGTGCAGCGGGGTGGTCCCCAGGTTCCGCATGGACACGGGGACCAGGCGGCGGCCGACCAGCTCCAGGCGGCGGAGCGTCACCTTCGACGGCTGCTCGGTCACCAGCGTGAGGTGTCCGGTCCCCTGCGGGAGCGGCCGGCTCTCGGGCGCGCCCATGGCCTCGAGGCGCTCGCGGGCCTCCGGGAGCTCGATCTGTGTGAGCGCCGTGCGCAGCCACTGGACGGCCTGGGCGTCGCGGACGCGGGCGTCGTCTTCCAGGCGAGTCGCCTGGTCCTCGAGCGCCCACCCCGACGACTTCTGGTCGGCGCTGGCGAAGGGTCCGATCCGCTCCAGGATCCGCGCAGCCTGGTCGCGGAGGGCGCCGGCGCGGCCGCGGAGCTCGTCGCCCTCGCTCCGGGCGCGATCCGCGCGATCCACCAGCACCATGGACTGCTCGCGCTGGTGGACGCCTTCCAGCCAGGACGACAGCGCGGACCCGAGCGATCCGGCGTCCGGAAACCGGTCCTCCATCTTCCGGGCCATGCATTTGTCGCCGATCGCGAGCAGCGTCTCGTCCACGGCCTTCCCGCTGCCGACGCGCGCGGCCCAGGGCGGGGTGGGCGGGGGAGGAGGCGCCGCGAGGACCAGCGCCACGACGGCGTCCGTGTCCGGGCCTTCGTAGGGCGGGCGGTTCGCGATGATGTGGTAAAGGATCGCGCCGAGCGCGTAGACGTCCGAGCGCGCCACGGTGCCCGCGTGATCGCCGCGCGCCTGCTCGGGCGGCATGTAGTTCGGCGTGCCCGCGACGCTGCCGATCTGCGTCATGAACGCCTGCTGACGAGAACGGGCGGTAAACACCGGATACTTGCCAGTCGCTGCCGCCGCGGCGTCCGCAGCCGACCGGCCCTTGCCGATCTTGGCCAGGCCCCAGTCCATCACCACGACCTCGCCGAACGCGCCGACCATGACGTTCGTGGGCTTCAGATCGCGGTGGAGCACGCCGCGATCGTGGGCGTAGGCCACCGCGGTGCAGACCGCGTTGAGGATCTGGACGACCCGATACAGCGTGTAGCCGTTGCGTGACTGGCCCCACGACAGCCGGCTGGCCTGATGCAGCTCCTCGATCACGTCCAGCAATGTACGGCCGCGGATCTCCTTCATCGTGAAGAAGGCGCGCCCGTCCGCGAGGCGCCCGAAGTCGTAGATCGGCACGATGCCGGGGTGCTCGAGCTGCGCCGTCGCCTGCGCCTCTTCCACGAAGCGCGCGTAGAGATCTTCCCGCTCCACGAGCTCGCGCCGCAGGATCTTGACCGCGAGGGTGCGGTGCAGGACGCTGTCCCACACGCGGCGCACTTCTCCCATGCCGCCTGTCGCGATCGGGCCGAGATCTTCGTAGCGATCCGTGAGCTTCGGGCGGCCGAGCAGGGTCCGCGGCTGGATCAAGGTGCGATCGTAGCCGGCGGTCGGGTCACGGCCCGGCGCGGCAGGGCCGGAGCGCGTATCCGGCGTCTCCAGGTAGGAGCGGATCTCTTCCTCCGCGGTTGGAGGGAGTCCCCATCGCTGTGCAAAGGCCCGCGCCCACGGTCCCGCCATCCGCCCGACTTCCTCCCGAGCGAGCATACAGACATTACACGTCCGATGCGAGGGCCCGTTCCACGAGCGCCTCTCCTGGGGTATCGTGAAGGTGTCGGACGCCTCCTCGTCCGAGCGGGGGGCGGTCATGGCGAACACGGCACGCGAGCTCAAGCTCGAGGAAGAGCTCGGCAAGAAGAAGCAGGCGGCTCCTGCCCAGACCAAGGGGGATGTGTTCGACCAGGTCGGCAACGACGGCATGCAGGCCAAGGTGGAGGACACCAAGAAGGTCGCGCCGATGGCCGAGGAGAAGGCCCCCATGGCCGGCGCGCTCGAAGAGGCGAAGCGGTCCGAGTCCGAGGAGCAGAAGAAGAAGACGGGCGAGCTCGCCGAGCTCAAGAAGGAGGAGGTCCCTGGTGTCGTCGCGATGAGCCACCGGCGCGCGCTGACGGAGGCGCTGGTCACGCTCGAGACCATGATGGCGGACGCGGAGAGCCTCAAGGAGATCATGCGGCCCGACCTCTCCACGGCCGAGAACACGACGCGCGTGCTCGCCGAGTTCGCCTGGCGCATGAGCCCGGAGGCCCGCACCGCGCTCGCCGGCGCCGACAACAGCGATCTCGCGTCGTCGATGGTCGTGTCCAGCACCTCGATCAAGGAGGCCGAGGGCGCCTCGTCGCTCGCGGCCGAGATGGGCACGTTCGCCCCGATCGCCTGGCAGATGATCGAGCACTCGATGCACAACGTCGGCCCGCTGGCGAAGCTCGACAACGAAGAGGAGCTCGACGTCAACAAGGCGCGCCGGGCGTTCCGCCCGGTGATCTCGACCATGCGGCTGTCCATCAGCGGCCTCGTCTTCGAATAAGAGGCGTAGATGGCGTTCGTCCTCGATCCCCACCCGTACGGCTGCCCAGTATGTCTGGGCGCCACGCCGTCGCACATGCGCGACGCGATCACGGCGCTCTGCATCAAGCTCCAGGACGTTTTGCGTCCGTCGATCCACGTGATCAACCCGAGCAAGGGCAAGAGCTACCCGATCCTGAACCTGACCCCCCCGGGAGAGGACAAGCCGCGGATCGTGATCTTCCCGGGGTGGGAAGACGACGACGAGTCGCCCAAGCGACGCGTGGGCTGGGGGCGGCAGATGACGCTGCTCGGTCGGATCTCGGATGCCCGGGTGCGCGGCGAGACGCTGCAGCAATACGGTGCTTCCGCGCGATCGGGTGACCACACCGATCCGTTCGTGATGACCGTCGCGCGCACCAGCTCGGAGATGCTGGACGTCTACGCGGACCTCCAGGACTACCTGGGGGACATCCTCACGCTCCGGGTCTCGGAGAGCGGGGATGGCGCCGGGCCGGTGCCGATCCTGTCGATCTACGCGAACGACGAGTATCTGCCGCGCGTGCATGTCGTGCCGACCTGGAAGGGCGCGTTCGAGACCGGGGCCGCCCGGTTGAAGCTCTACGAGCTCCAGGAGCTCGCCTCGCGCGTGAACGAGAAGCAGATCCCGGAGCGCCCGCTCACGGAGGTCCTGCAGCAGCATGCAGAGGCCCTGAAACGCCGCGAGCTGCGTCTGCACATCTGAACGGCGGCGCTGGACGCTTCCCCGCGGACCCGGTGGACCGGCGGGTCCGCACCCCGAGCTAGACGAGCCCCTCGAGGAAGATCTGCGGCCCGAGCGCGGGCACCACCCGCTCCGGGTTCAGCGTCCCTCCGGCTTCGCTCAGGCCGATCCAGCGCTCGCGCGGGGCGTGGCCCGGCGCCACGAACCGGAGCCCGACCGCGTGTCGGGCGGTGCCGGGGAGCGTCGCGCTCCCTGCGATCTCCACGGTCGTATCCGGGAAGTATCCGTAGACCTCTTTCAGCGGCTCCACGAGGCCGTCCCCGTGCGCACCGAGATCCAGCGCCGCGCCGCCGGTCAATGCGGTCACGAACCGGCCCGCCCACGCCTCTGCACCCGGCGAGCTCGGGAGCGCGGCCCAGTTCGTCACGGCGTCGAGCTTGCCGTTCGCGTACTGCGTCGCGTACTGCTCGAACGGCGTGATCCCGGCGATCCGGTGGTTCGAGAGGTTCTCCTCTATCAGGAACCACACCGGCGCGACAGGCGTGCCGACCGCGTCGGTCACCGCCCCAGGCAGCGTGACCCGCTTGCCAGCGGCCGTGGGCTCGCCCGTCACCTGCAGCAGGAGCGCCTTCCGAACGGACGAGCGGAAGGTGTGACTGGCGCTGCCGGACGTCTCGTTCTGCCACCCCGCGCGCGTGCTGGCAGATTTCGCGGCCTCCTCGTCCTGGCGCGCCAGCGCGTCACAGAACAGATTCACTGCGTCCTTCGCCGTCATCCCACCGTGCATCTAGACCTCTAGTCGAAGGGGTTCAGCCAGCTCACGACCCGCCCCACGGTGCCGACCACCCACCGGCCCGCGTTCAGGACCAGGTTGAACGCTCCGGTGAGCGCGCTCAGGCCGTCGTTGATGACCTGCTTGAGCCGGTCGAACCAGTCGGGCAGGAGCGGCCGCAGCATGTCCCACGCGGTCGACAGCGCGTCGCCGACCTTGCGGACGTCCGCCGTGACCGAATCCCAGTTCAGCGCGATCTTGGCCGCGAGCACCGGGAGGTTCCAGCCCCAACCCAGGAGCCCGATGATCCGGCCCATCGCGCCGACGCCTTCGGCGACCTTCTGGATCTTCTCGGCCTTCTCCATGATGCCGGCCATGCCGCCGCCACCCTGGCCCTCCGTCTGCTGGGCGTCCGAGCCGCTGATCTGCGGGCCGCCCTCGATCCCCTGGGCGGGTGCGGTGCTGGTGCCGCCCATGGACGGGGGAGCCTGGCCGGTCGTGGTCGGCGCGACCATCGGCGCGGACGTGGCCATGGTGGGCGGCGCGGACACACCGGCGCCCTGCTGCGTTTGCGGTCCGGCGTCACCGAAGGTGTACTTCGAGTTCCACTCCACCTTGAACAGCTCGGCCGACGCGATGGGGTACGGGCCCATCGACCAGCGGGTGGAGAGCGGACCGGCCTGCGCGTTGATGAACGGCGAGACCGAGAGCGACACGGCGGGCGCGATCGACGCCCCCATGCCGAGCTCTCCGCCGTACTGGCCTCCGCGCCCGAACAGCTTGCCCTCCATGCCGACCTGGACCGGCACATCGAGCCGAACCGCGCCTTCGAGGCCAGCCATGAGGTTGAGGTACGGGATGCCCACCCCGACGCC
>CAMCWU010000105.1 GCA_945882675.1 Klebsiella pneumoniae
AGGACCGGCGTCTTCCTGTCGGTCACCCGCGCGTGGATCGTCAGCGGGCCGGGCACGGGGGCCGGGAACGCCTCGAGCGGGGCGATCGTCGGGCCGGCCGTGTCGATCGCGATGCCATCATTCGCCAGGTAGATCTTGTCGTCGTCGCCGAGCTCGCCCTGCGCCATCGCCATGTCCGCGCGCCCGTCGCCGTCCAGGTCCCCGAGTGCGATCCCGAGCGTCCCGTTCGTGTTCGGGCCGGTGGTCACCGAGTCGATCAGCTTCAGGCTCGCGCCGTCGTTGACCAGCAGGCGGTCCCGCGACCCGAGCGAGCCGATCACGAAGTCCGCGTCGCCGTCCGCGTCGAAGTCGAGGAATGCGACGACATTGTCGTCCTGACCAATGTTTTCGGCCGCCGGCCACCACGCCGCCGTCCCGTCCGTGAAGCCGCCCGCCCCGTCGCCCAGGAACAGGTGCTCGTCGAGCCCGTTCCCGTCGTTGATCGTGACGAGATCGACGAAGCCGTCGCCGCTCACGTCCATCGCCTCGAGCTCGTAGTTGTTCGAGAAGTGCGGCATGGAAGCCGCGGTCACGTCGGTGAACGTGCCCAGGCCGTCGTTGTGGAACAGGAAGCTCGTGTTCGAGACCTTGCTCGAGTACAGCAGATCGAGGTCCCAGTCGTTGTCGACGTCTTCGAGCTCCATATCCCACGACATGCCGATCTTCGGCGTCGGGAGCTGACCAACGGGCGCCTCCGTGAAGCGCGTGGTCCCGTCGTTGAGCCACAGGCGCGGGAAGCCGTTCCCGTTGAGGGCGTCGCCCGTTCCCCAGTCCACGAGCGCGATATCAAGGTCCCCGTCCGCGTCCACGTCCCCGATCTCGAGGTCCGCGATCGAGCTCGCGAGCTGCGGCAGGTCCGCCGAGTGGTCCACGAACTGCCCAGTCCCATCGCCGAGGAACAGCCGCGACTGGTCCCCGTACGCGTTGCCGACCACCACATCCGGGTCGCCGTCCTGGTCGATGTCCCGCGTCTTCGTGACCCGCGCGTACCCCTGCGCGGACAGGCGGTCGCTCGCGTCGAGCATGGGCACGCCCGCGCCCTGGTTCAGGAAGATCTGCGTGAGCTCACGCTTACCGGCCGACGAGTAGTCTCCGCCGTTCGCGAACACGACGTCGAGCAGGCCGTCCCCGTCCACGTCCACCATCTCCACCTTGTTGGTCCAACCGTCTGTCTCGCCGATCGAACCGGCGGTGGCGTCCTCCCACAGGGGGGCGGCGTGGGCGGTCGCGAGCAGGGCGAGGGTCAGCATGGGCTCTCCGTTCGGGAGGATCTGGTGGGGTCCTCTATCCCGTGCCGCGGCTCCATGGCTCCGGTCCGTGCGCTCGTGGCGTGGCCCGCGGGATCTTCGTTCCCGTTGCCGTTCCCGTTCGCGTTCGCGTTCGCGTTCGCGTTCGCGTTCGCGTTCGCGTTCGCGTTCGCGTTCCCGAGCCCGTCCCCGTCCCCGTCCCCGTCCCCGTCCTCGTCCCCGCGTCCTACCCCCTCCCCCCTCCGTGGGGGAGGGCTGGGGTGGGGGGCATGGGCGCGCTTCTAACCCCGCGAATCGTCGCCAGCCGGGTGCCCCTCCCCCGCACGGGAGGGGGAAAGGGCACGTAGGACGCACCGCGTTCCACGCGTGGAACTACTGTTCCACGCGACGTTCCACGCGTCCCCTCCACGGGCGCGCGGACCGGCGCCTCGTGCGCACCGGCCACTCGAGCCCCCCAAAGAAAGAGACGTCGGGAGCGTTCTACCCCCCGAAGCGCGCCCCGACCGCCACGGTCACCCGCGTCTGCGTGAGCTCGCCCTCCGACGTCCCCCGCTCGATCGCCCACGACCGGTTGTCCACGTCCAAGCCGATGTGTGGCCGGATCCCGCCGAAATCCATCAGGTCCGCCACGACCCCGCCGCCGACGCCCAGCGCCGACGGCCCGATCGCGAGCCCGACCTCCGCGCGCAGGTCGACCGCGCCCACCGCGAGCCCCGCTCCGAACGCCGGACGTACGACGAACGCCGCGCTGGTGAACCCCTCCGACGCCCCGCTCGGCGCGTACCGGAACGCCTGCGAAGTCAGCGCGCCCACCGCCAGCGTGAAGTCCGGGACGAACGCGCCCTTCGTCGGGAGGCGGTACCGGCCGCCCGCGAGCGCGTCGATCTCCGGCGAGGCGCCCTGCTCGTCCGCGATCGCGTATAGAGCCACCCGGCCGTGGATCAGGCCCACCACCGCCATGGACCCCCAGCCGCCGTCCGCCACAGGCCAGTCCACGTCCGCCCGCAGCCCGCCGAAGCCCGCTACCGGAGTACCATATTCGGCCGACGTCACGAGGCTCTCGCCGTCACCCTCGAACGCGTACACGCCGTGGCTGTCCGTGAGCGCGAGGCTCACGTTGCCTCCGCCGTCGCTGTCCGGCCGCGGCGTCTTCTCCACCTTGGGAGCCTTCTCCGACGTCGCGGCGACCCCGGCGGCCGCCGGCACCGGGGCGACGGCCGCCCCCGCCGTCACGGGCGGGTACGTCGGCGCGCGGCCTTCCCGCCAGAACGTGACGTCGCTCACGGCGGCCCCCCACCGCGCGGCGGGGCCCACCGGATCCGGCGAGATGTCGGGTCCGCCCGATGCTCCCACCTGGAGCAGCGCCACCTCCGTCCACCGGCCACCAGCGGTCGCCCGCACGGTCACCGGGCCCTCCGTCTTGCCGGCGATCCACGCGCCCCGCGCGATGCCGAGCGCGTCCGTGCGTAGCTTGGACGCCGGTAACGTGCCGTCACCCGACACCACGGAGAGCTCGACCTCCGCGTCCGGTACCGGCAGGCCCGCTGGGTCCACCACGGCGAAGCGCAGGCCCACCGACGTGGCCCCGTCCGCCTGGACCACCGCGGTGTCGGACCAGCCCGCCACCGCCGCCGGCGCGAGCACCGTGCGGGGCGGGAGCGCGGGTCCGATCGCCAGCTTCAGCGCAGGCGCGCCCTCTTCCAGCGGCACCACGGCCGTCCACGCGCCGCCCGCCGCCTTCGGGGCCGCGCCCGTGCCCTGCACCCAGCTCCACGCGGGCGCGGAAGGGCCGTTCACCGTGACGGTCGCCGTGGCCTTGCCGGTCGCCGGGAGCGGCGTGGGCGCGACGCTGGCGGTCCACCGTGGGGCGAGGTCCACCGCCACCAGCTTCGTCGTGGCCCGCTGGCCCGCGATCTCGGTGGTGAGCACCACATCTCCCGTCTTGACGTCCGCGAGCGTGACCTTCCACACCGCGCCGTCCGCCACCACGGACGCCACGGACGCCCCGGTGGCGGTCACCTTCGGCGCCTGGCTGGTCCACGGCGCGCCGTCCGCGCCCACGCCGGCCACCCGCACTACCACGGCGTCGCCCACCACCACCAGGGAGGGCGTGGGCAGATACGCCACCGCGGCCGTTCCGACCGGGAGCATCACCACCTTCTCCTCGTGCGTGCCGTCCGCTCGCGCAACGTCGAGCGTACCCGTCATCACCGCCGGGTCCAGCTCGAGGTCGAACGACACTTTCCCGGCCTTGACCGTGGATGCCGGCGTGGTCTTCTCGCCGAGCTTCAGCGTCGCGGTCGCGCCACCCGGCGCGTCGAGAGCCACCACCTTCTTCTGCGACACGCGCGCCACCGCCGTGCCCCACACCATTGACGGACTGTCCGCGTCTGCTGCGGTGATCACGGCGGCCTGGGGGGTGGTTGCCTTGGGCGCGGTCCAGTGCGCGATCCAGCTCCCGTCCGACTGCAGCACCGGCGCGTCCACCGTCCCGGACGACGCCGTGAGCGCGATCCGCCGGCGATCGCCCGGCGTCGGCGTCCCGCCCGAGGGGACCAGCTTCAGCGTCGCCTGCTCGCCCGGCTTCACGAGCGCGGGCTCTACCGTGACCGCGATCTTCCCGCTCGCGACCGGCACGAGCGGCACATCCAAGGTGGTGCGCACCTTGCCGACGGCGACCGTGAACGTAGCGCTCCCGACGTCCGTGCGTACCGCCGGAACATAGGTCACGACGACCGTTCCGTCGCCCGGCGCCGTGACGGACTGGACCCGCCCGACGTCCGCGGTGACCTTGGCGACGCGCGCTTCGTCGCCGATCCACAGCCGCACCTGCGCGGGCGTGGCGCCGTCCGCGACGAGAGGGCCGGTTCCGACCCGAACGGGCGCCGCGAGGGCGACGGCCGCCCACATCCAGACGATCATGGGAGCTCCTGCCAGGGCCCGTTAACCCCGGCCGACACGCGGTGGCGCCCCCACCCTGTCTCGGTTTCGTATAGTAATGCGGCCCGAGGGTCCCTTGGACGAACGGTCCGCTGACAGCCGGTTGACGTCGCCGCGAAGCGTGCCTTCCATGGCCGGCTACACCGATCTCGGGCGCCTCGGTATCGGGGGCATGGGGGAAGTACGCCGGGTCCGGCAGGAGGGTCTGGATCGGGTACTCGCGCTGAAGGCCATCCACCGCGGGCTCGACGTCGGGCGGTTCCTGGCGGAGGCCCGGGTCACCGCGCGGCTCCAGCACCCGGGAATCGTCCCGGTTCACGAGATCGGCACGCTCCCGGACGGCCGCCCGTACTTCACCATGCAGGAGATCCGCGGCCAGTCGTTCTTCGGCGTCGCACGTGGGGTTCACGCGGCGTCCAAGGAGGGCTGGGCGCCCGGCGCGGACGGCTGGACGCTCCATCGGCTGGTCGAGGCCTTCGCGCGCGTGTGCGACACGCTCGCCTACGCGCACGCGCAGGGCGTCGTGCACCGCGATCTGAAGCCCGACAACATCATGGTCGGCGAGTTTGGCGAGATCCTGGTCGTCGACTGGGGGCTGGCGCTCGAGCTCGGGCGGCCCGCGCACGACGACCCGGACGGCCCGTTGATCGAGCCGGAATCCGCGCTCCAGACCGTTCCGGGGTCCATGGCCGGGACGCCGTCGTACATGGCGCCCGAGCAGGCCGTGGGCACACGGGCGGACGTCGGCGCGTTCACGGACGTGTGGGCGCTCGGCGCGGTGCTCTACGAGATCCTGGCAGGGGAGCCACCTTTCGGCAGCGACCAGCCGATCGCGGTGCTCCACCGCATGCTCACGCAGGCGCCGCGGCCGTTCCCCGCCGTCCCCCCGCCGCCCGAGGAGCTCACGGTGATCGCGCGCCGCGCCCTCTCCCGCGCGCCGGGCGACCGCTACGCCCACGCCGGCGAGATGGCCGCTGCAGTTCACGCCTGGCTCGACGGGGCGGATCGCCGCCGGAAGGCGCTCGCGGCGGTGGAGGCGGCGGACGCCCACCTCGACCGGATCGGCATGCTGCGCGAGCGGGCCGTCACGTGCCGGGAGGACGCCGCGCGCCTGCTCGAAGGCATCCCGTCCTGGCAGGGCGCCGCGCTCAAGCAGCCCGGCTGGGCGAAAGAGGAGGAGGCGAGCGCGCTCGAGCTCGACGCCGGCCTGCTGGAGGTCGCGTGGATATCCGAGATCCACGGCGCGCTCCAGCACGATCCCACGCTCGGCGAAGCCCACCAGCGCCTCGCCGACCACTACCGCGAGCAGCACGTCGCGGCAGAGCGCCGTCGGGACGCCCTTTCGGCCGCGGCGAACCTGAGCCTGCTGCGGCAGCACGACCGGGGGAAGCACTCGCGATATCTCCGCGGCACAGGCGCGCTCACGCTGCTCACGGACCCGCCGGGCGCCACGGTCTCGTGCGCCCGCGTGGTGGAGCGCGGCCGGCGCCTGGTAGAGGACGCCGCGGTGCCGCTCGGCGTCACGCCGCTCGAGTTCGTGGAGCTCCCCGTCGGGAGCTACATGCTCACGATCACGGCGGACGGCTACGATCCGGTCCGGATGCCGATGGCCATCGAGCGGGACCAGCACTTCGTCGCGCTCGCGCCGGACGACGTGGAGGCGCGCGTGCTCCGGCTGCCGCTGCCCGGAGAGCTCGGTCCGGACGACATTTTCGTGCCGGCGGGGTGGTTCTGGTGCGGGGGGGACCCGAATGCCACCGACAGCTTCCCATCGACGCGGATCTGGGTGGAGGACGTGATCTTCCGGCGGTTCCCCGTGACGGTCGGGGAGTACGCGGAGTGGCTGCGGCACCTGCTGGCGACGGAGGGGCCGGAGGCGGTGGTGGCGCGGAGCCCCGCGCCGAGCGGGGAGTCCAGGACGCGGGGTGTGTTCGCGGTGGTGGACGGGTCGCTGGTCCAGCGCGAGGACCACATCGGTCAGCACTGGGATCCACGGATCCCGCTGACCACGATCGATTGGTACGACGCGACCGCCTTCGCGGCGTGGGAGGCCCACCGGAGCGGCCTGTTGTGGCGGCTGCCGCACGAGCTCGAGTGGGAGAAGGCGGCCCGCGGCGTGGATCGCAGGCTGTTCCCGTGGGGCGACCATCCGGAGGCGAGCTGGGCGGCGAACGTCCACGCGTTCGAGGGTCCTCCGCTTAGCTCCATGGTGGACAGCTTCCCCCTCGATCGCAGCCCGTACGGCGTGCGGGGATGCGCGGGGAACGTGCGAGACCTCTGCAACAACATCTGGACGCGCCAGCCGGAGTTCCCGCCTGCGGTTGCCGAGGTGATCGAGCCACACCGTGATCATTTCCTGGCCTGCCGCGGGGGTTCGAGCGGCAACACTGTCCGTGCCCTCCACCTGGCCACGCGGTACGGCGGGCGGCCCTTCCAGCGCCATACGAACGTCGGCTTCCGCCTCGCTCGCCACCGAACACCCTCACAGGAGCACCCATGAGCAGCCACGAGAACCAGCCGCCCGCCGTCAAGCCCAGGGACCCGTTCATGGTGGGCGAGTTCAACCCCGGCACCATCGACGCCGTGTACGACATCTTCGACAGCACGGGCACGAACCAGATCGGCGTCCTCGTCGAGATGGCCGGGAGCAACGTTCAGTCGGGGACCGGCTACACGTGGCTCGCGAACCGGGCCTACTGGCAGTGGACGTCGGGCCCGGCGTTCCCGTCGAGCTTCGTGATGCGCCTCGACAGCTACAACAACGTCCCGACCTGGAACCCCGCGACGGCGACCCCGATCACGACGTGTGGCCCGTTCGGCACCACCCAGGTCACCCCGGCGACCGGCGGCCGCTGGTGGAACGTCGCGATGAAGGAAGGCACCACGTCTACGGCGGTCGGCTGGCTCAACCAGCAGTCGAACGGCACGTTGAACTGGTACTCGCTCGCGGCGCGGACGTACCTCACGCTCACGTCGGGCCAGCAGCTGGTGTTCGCGCTCAACGCGAACGCGCCGACGAACGCCATGTACGTGTCGATCGACACCCCCGCCTGAGCCTCTCGGGCGCGCCGGCCCGTCTCACGACGGGCTCCGAGCCACGAAGGAGCGACCGAGACCGCCTCCGAGGCGGTCGACAGGTGCGCTCACGGAGCGAGCATGCTCGGCCCACATCGGGCCGAAGTCGTGAGTGAGCTGAAGGTCGGACCCCTGGGGTCCCTCCGGTCGCCCCCGGCAGGCTCGAAGTATGCTCCGATCTTCGTGTTTCGCCGGTGGCCCGCCCTGCTGGGGCGGCCCCTGCGGGCTCCTCGCGCGCGCCCGCGGGACGTCCGACCCCCAGAACCGCGAGGATACTGGAGTATCCCGGCACTGCCGCGGGTCGTGACGCCCGCCCCGCACGTCGCTTCGAACCTGGGCCGGCGCGACAAAGAGAACGAACGTTTGTGCTATTACAGGCCCTTCGTCGACCCCCGGCGCCGGCCAGGCTGGGCAGGGCGTGGCGGCGCGCATAGGGGACTGCGTGCTCGTCGGGAGGACTGCATGCTGGAGCTGAAGGTGACGGGGATGACGTGCGGCGGGTGCGTGAGCTCCGTCGAGCGCGTCGTGAAGAAGGTGGCCGGTGTCACGGCGGTCCAGGTGACGCTCGAGACCGGGCGGCTCGCGGTGGAGGGCGGCGAGCGCGACGCGGTGGTCAGGGCCGTGGAGAAGGCCGGGTTCAAGGCGGACTAGAGCGCGACGACGCCCAGACCCGCCGCCACCGACCAGTTCTGCGCCAGCCACGGGTCCCCGACGACCTGCGCGATCGGCAGCTGCCCGCGCACGGTGAACGACGCAGACCGGTTCTTGTCCGCCCAGAACCGCCACGAGAACGCGCTCTGGTACGCCAGCGTCGTCGCGCCGGTCTCGTAGAGCACCGCGACGCCCGCGCGGTCATTGGCCTGCTGCTGCAGGACCAGGAACTCGTCGAACCGAGTCCGACCCTGCTCTCTCGGCCACAAGCGGACGCCCGCGCTGCCGCTCGCGGTCGGCCCGACCAGGTAGCCGCTGTCCGGCGTCGGGTACAGCGAGCCTGCCGCCGAGATGGCGCCTCCGACCTCTACGTGTGGCGTGACGAGATCCAGGATCTCCGCGCGCGCGGTGACGCCGAGCGACCCCCGCCCGCCGCGGATCCCCCCGTCCGGGAGCACCTTCCCGGTCGGGAGTGTGAGCCCGCCACCGACGCTGGTGAACACGTCCCCCCTCGCCCGCCCCCAGCGCCCGCCGACGCCCACGTCGCCCATGAACTGCGCGTCCACGTCTCCCGGCATGTCGGACGGGTACAGCGGGTGCGTGTCGATCCACGGCACGCTCGCATAGAGCGCGACGCCGTCGCCCACCCCGAGAGTGACGTTCGCCCGCGCCGTCTGCACGAAGTGGCCCGGCATTGCCATCTCCGGCATGCTGTTGCCGCCGCGCTCCGTGACGTGCACGCCTTGCCAGCCTTCGCCGCCGATCTGGGTCGCCCCGTACTCGACCGCGAGCGCGAGGCCGCCCGGCCGCGGCACCGGCCCTGCCGGAGTCACCCCGTCCGTGCCGCCTACGGAGCATGAGCAGCTCTGGGCGAGCGCCTGCCCGGCGAGCAGCCAGATCACTTCGCCACTCGCTTCGCGGCCGCGGAGAACGAAGTCCCCTCGCCGCATTTCGGCATCGAAGTCCCCATGTAGGGGTTGGAGATCCCGGCCGTCGGCTGGACCCAGTACGGCCACGCCGCCGTCATGGGGCAGTGGTAGACGCGCAGGCCGTCGGGCGCGCCCACAGCGGCATAGTGCGCCACGATCGCCCGCGACATCTCGCCGAACGCGATCCGCGCGCTCTCGGTATCGACGGCGACGGCCAGCGCCTGCGCCGGTTTCACGAGCTCCGGAGCGGTGATCGCGGCGGCGTCACGCCGGGCGTCGTCCAGGCGGTCCTCCACCAGGTCGACGCGTACGCGGTCGTAGGCGTCCAGCGTGGGATCCGCGGCAAAGGCGACCGCGACAAGGAGCACGAACGACCCCATGGGACCTCCGCCCCTCCCCTATTCCGCCGATCAGGCCGACGCGCCGCGCTCCACCGTCGGCAGCCCGTGCTGCGCCGCGATCCGGTCGTAGCAGTCGATGACCTGCCGGACGTACGCCCGCTTCTCGCGGTACGAGCCGTGGAAGAAGCTCCGCTTGAACCCGTGCAGGATCAGGTTCCGCAGCACGCCCGGGTTGATCCGGAAGGCGTCCACCGCGAGCCGCAGCTCCCGTGACACCGTCGTCGAGCTCATCAGCCGGTTGTCCGTGCACAAAGTGACCGAGAGGCGCTCGTCGATCATCCGCCCGAGCGGGTGGTCCTCGACGCGGCGGAGCTCCGGCATGGTCTGCAGGTTGCTCGTGATGCACACCTCCAGCGTGATGCGACGATCGGCGATGTACTGGGACAACTGCCGCACGTAGTTCAGCGGCTCCTCGTCCTTGACCTGGTCGACGGCGAACAGGTGCGTGCCGTGGCCGATGCGGTCGGCGTGCAGCTTCGTGATCGCCTGGAAGATCGACTCCGGACCGTACGCTTCGCCGGCGTGTACCGTCTTTTTCAAGAAGTGCCGGTGCACGTAGTCATAGGCGTCGATGTGGTTGCTCGCGGGGTGCCCGGCCTCTGCACCAGCGAGGTCGAACCCCACGATCGGCACGCCGTAGCGGTCCCGCGTGTCGATCGCCGCATGCGCCAGCGAGCGCGACGCCGCCGCGTAGACGTCCTCCGTCGGCCACTGCGGCAGGACCTCCAGCAGCTGCTTGAAGTACGGCCCGAACCCGGCCGTGAAGAACCGCATGGCACACGCGATAATGCCGTAGCGGAACGGAGGGAAGCGGCCGGCTTTCACCTCTTCCGTCATGGCGTGCTCACGCCTCACGCGGTCGAGCCCCCGGTCCACCGCCCGGAGCACCGCCGCGGTGTCGAGCCCCGGTCGCACGTGAAGCTGTGGGGCGAAGCGGACTTCCACGTAGCACACGCCCTCCGCGAGGCAGTCCGCGCCCAGCTCGTACGCCACCTGCTCCAGCGCCTCCGCGTCCTGCATCACGGCGCAGGTGTAGCCGAAACCGTGCAGGTAATCCGGCAGATCGCGGTAGGTGGGCTTGAAGACGAGCTCACGCAGCCCGTCCTCCGTGTCGGACGGGAGCTGGATCTTCCGGCTCCGAGCGAGATCGAGCAGCGTCGAGATCCGCAGCCCGCCGTCCAGGTGGGTGTGCAGGTCCGTCTTCGGCAGCGCGCGCAGCAGCTCGTCGGTGTACATGGCCTCTCCCGCGGGGAGGACGGTCTAGCCTTGCAGGCGGGGGAACGCCACTCGCGCGATTGTTCAACCATCGGTGCCGCGGACCTTGAAAGCGGCGCCCAGGGTTGCTAGCAGAGGCGGAGCGGAGGACGGAGTGCAGCTCCCGAACAGCATGCGCGAAGCGCTCGTGGACGAGGTGGACGAGTACCTGGAGGCGTTCAGCTCGGAGCCCGACTCAGAGCAGGTGGCGGCCTTCGTGGTGGAGCTCCTGGAGTCCTTCGCCGAAGACGAGGCGATCGACGACGTGATCCAGAAGCTCGAGGAGTCCGGGGAGCTGGAAGGCGCCCTGACGGAGACGCTCGAGTCGGAGATGAGCTCGAACGACGAGTTCGAGTACACCGGGGAAGAGGTGATCTCCCTGCTCGAACGCCTGACCGGCATCGAGTGGACCATGGACGAAGAGCCGGACGAGACCACGGCGGAAGAGCCGGAGGAGCCCGAAGAGGTCGAGCCCGAGCCTTCGTAGCAGCTTGTGGGCGGTGCTAAGCCGCCCGCGGCTCTGGGGCGCCGGTCCGCGCGCACGTGGCGCCCCCCCACCCCAGCCCTCCCCCGCGAGGGGGGAGGGGGTAGGCTGGCAATTCCGCGACAGAGTCTACCCATCCGGCTTCAGTTTACTCACGACTGCGGCCCGATGCGGGCCGAGCATCCGCGCTCAGAGGGTGCTGAGCGCACCTGCGATCAAGCGGCCAGGAAGGCCAGCATGCGGGCGACGCCGGCGAGCAGCGTCCAGCTCCTGGAGGACTGGGCCGTGTGCTCGTAATCCCTGGTCAGCCGCCGATTATGAACGAGCCACCCGAA
>CAMCWU010000106.1 GCA_945882675.1 Klebsiella pneumoniae
CTCCGCAACGCCGACGGCGCCCCGACCTCTTCGAGTGTCGGCGGCTGGGCCGGGACCCGCCGGACGAGGACGGCGGTGGAGCCGCGCTGGCGGTAGAGCTGCGCCTGGAACCGGCCGACGCCGGGGATCCCGAACGTAAACTCGTCGTCCGTGCGGAGCCCGTGGCTCGTGTCGCCGCCCTCCTTCAACGTCCGCACGAGCGCCGCGATCTGGATGGTGTCCTGCGGGCTCACCGGCCGGCTGGTCAGCGATCGGAGCGAGCCGGCGGCGCGGTACAGCGGAGGACTCGGCGCCTTGAAGTGGAGCTCGGAAGCGCCTTTAGCGTCGATCTCCTTGAGCATGGCGACGAGCGTGTCGCGCGTGAAGCCGTCCAAGGATGGCTGCAGTGGCGGGTTGAGGGGCCTCATCGGTCCTCCCGGAGCGTGAAATGGTGTCTGCGCGTCATGCCGCGAGCAGCTCCGCGAGGGTCGTGCCGAGCTCGCCCGGCAGGAACGGCTTGCGGAGATACCGCACGCGCGGCAGCTCGAGCAGGGAGTCTGCCACACACTCGCGCCCGTAGCCGCCCGCGATCAGCACGCGGGCCTCAGGATCGATCGCGAGGAGGCGCTGGAGCACCGTGACACCCTCGATACCGGGCATGTCGAGGTCGAGCACGATCGCGTCGTACGGCTCGGCGCGCCAGCGATCGATGACGGTCGCGGCGTCGCCGGTGGCCGCGACGCCGATCCCCATCCCCCCGAGGATGCGCTCCAGGCCCCGGCGGAACTCGGGCTCGTCGTCGACGACCAGGACGCGGCGGCCGCTCAGCAGCGCGGCACCCTGGGCCGATGGGCTCGACGCTGTGGCGGGCGGCAAAGTCACGGGCGCGCTCGCCCCGAGCGGGAGCGCGATCGCGACGGTGGTGCCGCGACCGGGCTCGCTCTCGAGGGCGATGGTCCCCAGATGCGATCGGATCACGCCGTACGCGATGGACAGCCCGAGCCCCGTACCCTTTCCGGCGGGCTTCGTGGTGAAGAACGGCTCCATCACGCGCGGGAGGATGTCGGGTGGGATGCCTGGGCCCGTGTCCTCCACGTCGAGGAGGGCCTGGCCGTGGGAGGTCCGGAGCCTCACCTGGATCCGCCCGCCGTCCGGCATGGCCTGCGCGCTGTTCATCATCAGGTTCAGCAGGACCTGGATGAGCTGGGCGCCGTCTACCATCGCGATGACGGGCGTGGGCGGAAGCGCGAAACCGATCTCCACCGTCTTCGGGATCGAGTGGCGCAGGATCTCCATCGCCTCCTCCACGACGCGGCGAAGGTCGGCGCGCACGCGGACCTCTGGCGCGCCCCGCGTGAAGCGCAGGAGGTTCCCCGTGATCTGCTTGCCGCGGGTGCAGGCCCCGAGGATGGAGCGGGCGTCCGCCGCCGCGACCTCGTCCGTGGTGGACTCGGCGATGAGCGCCGCGTAGTTCGCCGTCGCCGCCAGGACGTTGTTCATGTCGTGGACGATCCCGCCAGCGAGCCGGCCGAGCGCGTCCATCTTCTCCGCCTGTCGCAGCCTGGACTCGAGCGCGCGGGTCGCCTTGAAGTCGGTGAGGTCGCGCAGCACGGCCTGCCAG
The DNA here is from genome assembly GCA_945882675.1 of Klebsiella pneumoniae. Lineage (GTDB taxonomy): Bacteria > Myxococcota_A > UBA796 > UBA796 > CANLGQ01. The sequence goes on from CAMCWU010000106.1 coordinate 1,601, forward strand.
GTATCCGCGTCGATGGCGGCGATCCGGAACTCGAAGGAGCGGGGGCCGGTCGGCGTCTGGAGCGTCACCTCCGTGGCGAAGGGCGCGAGCGTCCGGCCTTCCGTGCGCGACTCGGCGGCGAGCGCGCGCAGGTCCGGCGGCATGAGCTCGCTCCACGTCGGCAACGCCGAGCCGGCGTCCCACCCGAAGTGCAGGTACGCCGCAGGGTTCGCCTCGCGGCACCTCCCGCTCCCGTCGAAGAGGAGAATGGCGTCGGACGCGGACAGGAACACGCCACGGTACCGACGCCTGCTGGCGGCGAGCGCCAGGTCGGCAGCGATCTGGTCGGCCTGGTCCTCCACGGCCAGCAGCGCTGTGGGGGGGTGTCCGCCGACGGCGGCGGCGGAGAGGCGCACCTGACGATCACCCCCCACAGTCCGCAGCGCGCCCACGGCGTCGGCGGTCGCGCCGGGCTCGAGTGTGAGCGCCGCGTCCACCACACGGGCGAGCGCGGGGCCGAGCGGCGACGCGACCGACCGACCCGACAGCTCGGCCGCTGACAGGCCTAAGAGCGCCTCGAAGCTCGCGTTCACGGAGAGCACGGCCCCGCGGGCGTCGACCTCCGCGCACGCCACGGGCGCGAACTGGTACAGGCGCGTGGCGCGCGACAGGGCCTTCTCGACGACGTCGTGGGCGTCGCGGAGCCGCAGGTTCTCGTCCCGGCACCGGAGGAGGTCGGCGTCGATCTCCGGCATCGGGGACGATTCCGACGCGCCGTCGTCGCTCGACATGGATCCTCCACCTGCCTCGGACCCCCATCGGCGGACGGACGGGTGACCTCAGCAGAATCTCACGCCGCGAGTGTACCGCACGCGGCGGCTCGTCGGAGGCTACTTCGGCGCCGAAGGCGTCGGCCGAGGGATCCCGACGTCCGACGGCGGGTCCCGGCGACCGGTAGTCGGGCTGGGCATCTCGAGCTGCACGGCGGCGAGGAGGCGGGCGACCTTCTCGGCGGTGGTGTCGAGCTCGTCGTCGGTGTGGGTGCTCGAGAGGAAGAACCTCAGGCGAGCGGCATTGTCGGCGACGGCCGGGTACACGATGGGCTGGACGTTCACGCCCTCGTCGTTCAGGCGGCCGGACAGCACGAGCGCGTGGAGCGAGTTGTGCGTGATGGCCGGGATGACGCCGGACCGGCCGCGCGCGGGGCCGGTGTCGACGCCTCGGTCCGTCAACGCCTGGTAGAAGCGGGCGCTGTTCGCCTGCAAGCGATGGACGCGCCACGGCTCGTCGAGCATGAGCCGGAGCGAGGCGAGGGCGGCGACGCCGTTCGCGGCGGTGAGCCCGGCCGAGAAGATGAAGCCTGGCGCCGTATAGCGCAGGTACGTGATGAGGTCGGCCGAACCTGCGATCCAGCCGCCACAGCTCGAGAGCGACTTGCTCAGCGTACCCATCCAGATATCGACTTCGCGGCCGTCGATCCCGAAGTGCTCGCCCGCGCCACGACCGGTCTTCCCGATGACGCCGTAGGAGTGGGCTTCGTCCACCATCAGCAGGCAACCGTACTTCTTCTTGAGCTCGATGTAGCGGGGGAGGTTCGCGATGTCCCCATCCATCGAGTACACGCCCTCTATGGCGATGAGGCACTTCTCGGCATTTCCCCGCATTTCTTTGAGGATCTGCTCCAGGTGGTCCGGGTCGTCGTGCCGGAAGCCGCGCCGGCCGCTGCCTGCGAGCCGGATGCCCTGCAGGAGCGAGTCGTGGATGAGCTCGTCGTGGAGGATGAGGTCGGCCTTGCCCATCAGGTGGCCGATGGTCGTCACGTTGGTGGCGTGGCCGGCCGTGAACACCAGCGCGTCCTCGGCGCCCTGGGAAGCGGCCAGCTCGCGCTCGAGCTCTCGGTGGAACGGGCGCTCACCCGACGCGACGCGCGACGCGCTGACGGACGTGCCGTAGCGCTCGACGGCTTCGTGGACCTGGGCGTTCACGCGGGAATCGCCGGACAGACCGATGTAGTTGTAGGAGCTGAAGTTCACCAGCTCGCGGTCGCCGATGCGGGTCGTGTTCCGCGCGGTGCCCTCGTGCACGGCGAAGTAGGGGTTGCGCAGGCCCACGGCGGCGGCCATCTCGAGGCGGATCTTCAGGTCCTTGACGGCGGACCAGCTCGAGAAGTCGACCCACTCGCGCTTGATGACGAGCGGCGGGGCCTCCTCGACGGCGTCAGGCTTCTTGCGGAGCTCGGCGGCCGTGTCCTCGGCGAGGAGGAGGAGCGTGCCGTCGGCGTCGCGCAGGGCGAGGGTGCCGACGAAGCGGTCGCCCTGGGCGGCGTCGGTGGCCCAGGTGACGTCGGCGTGGAGATCGCCCGGCGGCAGGGGCGCGAGGACGGTCAGGCGACCGATGGAGACGGGTGTCCCACCCCGCTTCTCGCGCAGCCAGGCCACGACGGCGGAGAGCTGCATCGCGCTGTCGAGGGCCAGCGGGTCGACGGACCAGGCCGCGCGGTCGGTGCCGGGGGTCCACGACTTCGGGGTACCGCCGCGGACCTTCCCGCGGGCGAACCCGTTGCCGAGGCCGTCCACGGCGACGAGGCCCTGGAGGAGCGGGCCGTGGAACGTCACGTCGCGGTAGAACTCGGCGATCCCGAGCGGGCTCGGGGTCGTGGCGCCCGTGGGGGCGTGGCGCGCGACGGGGTGAGCGGGGCGGATCCGGGCGCGGTACGCGAGCTGCCGGCGCTCGCCGCCGCGGATCTCGGCGCGGTCGCCGCGGACGACGCACTCGACGGCGATCGGCTCCTTCGCGGTGATGCCCGTGAAGAGCGTGAGGCCCTCGATTTCGAACGGAGGCGGGAGATCCGCCGTGAAGCCGATGAGGTCGGCGGCCGCCGCGAGCGGGAAGATCGGCGTCCCTTCGATCGCGTGGTCGGCGAGGTACGGGTGGGTCGCGACGGACAGCGTGTCCGTGACCTTGCGGACGCGCGTGGTGTGCGGCAGATCCCGGCCGCGGACCACGATCCCGGCCCCGCCGGTCAGATCCGCCCACAGCGCGTCCAGTCCCGCAGCGTCCCCCACGAAGTCCACGCCCTCGGCGCGCATGGCGGCCTGCACGGCCGCGGGGATGGTGCGGACCATGTCCGAGCCGGACCACGGCCCGAACTCGGACGCGACGCCCCGCCCGCTCGCGGTGCTAACCAGCCCCGCCAGCGTAGCGTTTCCGGCTGCGTAATGGCTCTGATGGCGGGATCCGAGACGCCCGGCCCACGAGCCGACCGCGAGCACCACCCGCGCGCCCGGGGCCGCCGCGAGGCAGCCCACCAGGCCGTCCACCTTCACCGCTCGGGCGCGAGCGCCCGCGGACGGATCCACCTTCCCGAGGGCCCCGTCGGCCAGCACGCCGGCCGCGTGCACGATCGCCGTGACGGGGAGGTGCGGCGCGACGGCCGCGGTCAGCGCGGCGCGATCGGTGACGTCCGCCTGGATCCATACCGCGCGCCCGGCGGCCACGAGGGCTGCGGCGTCCGCGTCGGGCGCAGACCGGCCCACCAGCAGGGTCGTGGCGCCGGCGTCCGCCAGCCTCGCGGCGAGCCGCGCTCCGATCCCGCGCGTTCCGCCGGAGATCAGCACCCGGTCGCCGGCCCCGGGCGTCCAGGCAGCCACCACGCGATCCTCGAGCTCGAAGCCCATCACCAGCCGGGTGGCGCCGGCGTACCGCACGTCCACGGAGCGGTCCGTGACCGATCCACCCGTCGCCAGCTCCGCGCCCACGCGCGCGGCGATCTCCGCTGGTTTCACGCCCGCCGCGAACCCCACGGTCCGAACCAGCCGATCCGGCCACTCGCGGGCCACGGTGCGCGCCACGGCGGACGCGCCCTCCGCCCACGGGTCGTCCGACCGGACCACCACCACGAGGTCCACCGGCCGGTCCGCGTACCGCTCGAGCTCGGCCAGGAGCGCGCCGGCCGGGTCCGGGATCGGGGCTTCGCCCGCGACGACCGCCGAGAGGGGCGCCCGGTCCGTCAGATCGTCCACCCACACCACGGCGTCCGCGTCGTCCGAGCCGATCGCGGCACGGAGCGCCACCGCCGCGGCAGAGTTGCCGAGGATCTTCGCCTTTCGCGGCGTGCCGGCGGGCAGCGGTGCCGCCCTCCATGCGACCGACCACGCGGCCACTGGCGCGTCGTCGTCCGGGCCCGTGGACCCGCCGAGCCGCACGGACCGCACGTAGTCTGCGATATCCTGCACCGAAGGTCGGTTGATCAGGAGCTCCTGCGGGAGCCCGCCCAGGCCGGGGAACGCGTCCGCGAGCCCCGTCGCCAGGTCCGCGACCATCAGGGAGTCGAAGCCGAGGTCGTCCACCAGCGATTGCTTAGGTGCGACCGCATGCTTCGGGTAGGAGCTGACCTTCGCGACGACCGCGGTGACCCGGTCGAGCACGTCGTCCACGCCCGCCGCCGCGGGCTGCACGTCATCCACCACAGGCTGTGGGGCGGTCCCGACGGGGGCGGCTCCGCGACCGAACTTCAGTGCGTGCTGAGGCTGATCCTTGATCGCCCAGTACACCTCCCGCGGGAGCACGATCGGCGGGACGTGCGACACCGCGCCGGCGCCGAGGATCGGCCGGACGTCGACGTCCACGCCCTTTGCCCACAGCCAGCCCAGGCCCTCGAGGATCGAGCGGCCGCCGTCGTCGTCGGCCTGGCTGCCGAGCGTCATCACGCGGTCTTTTTCGACCACCCCGCGCGCGAAGCTCGCGAGCGGCCCGCCTGCGCCGACCTGCAGGTAGACGTCCGCGCCTGCTTCCTGGCACTGGCGCAGCGCCCCCACGAAGTCGACGGGGCTGCCGGCGTGCCGGCGAAAGATCTTCCGCGCGTCGTCCGCCGAAGCGTACGGGCGGTCGCCGATCCCGCTCGCGACCGGCACTGCCGGCGCGTGGAACGCGATCTCGCCGAGGAACCGTTCCACGTCGAGGTCGTGGAACAGCGGGCTGTGGAACGCGTGGCTCACGTCGAGCGCGCGATGCTTGACTCCGGCAACCTCCGCCTTGGCGGCGACCTGGCGGATCGCGTCCGTCGTGCCCGAGAGCACGAGCTGCGTCGGGTGGTTGTGGTTCGCGATCACCGCGCCGTCCACGAGGAGCGACTCCGCCGTAGCGCGGTCGGTCATCACCGCGAGCATGGCGCCCGGATCGCCCGGCTGGTCCGCCATGGCGCGGCCGCGCTGCGCCGAGAACCGCACGGCGTCCCGCGGGGAGATCACGCCGCCGACCGCGGCCGCCACGAACTCGCCGAGGCTATGGCCCGTAGCGATCGCCGGCTTCACGCCGACCTGATCGAGGAGCGCTGCGAGCGCGAGGCCCACCGCCGCGAGCACCGGCTGGCAGCTCTCCGTGGCGGTCAGCGCCTTTTCGGCGGCCACCGGATCCCCGCCGTCGGGCCAGAGGAGCCGGGTCGGCGGTACCGGCATCAGGTCCGCGAGGTGGGCGTCCGCCTGCGCGAGCGTCTCCGCCAGGACTGGGAACCGAAGCTTCGCCGTGGACAACATCCCGATGCGCTGCGAGCCCTGGCCCGGGAACAGGAACGCCACCTTCGGCGGCTCGGCGCCGGCCGTGCCGATCCAGGCGCCCTTCGGGTTCCCGCCGGCCGCGACCTGGCGCAGGGCGCCGACCAGCTCCCGCGTGTCCGCCGCGACGATCGAGAGGCGAGCCGCCTGCGGCTTGCGCACCGAGAATGCCCTTGCCACCCCCGTGACCGTCGCCGTGGGGTCCCCCGCGATCGCCGTGGCCGCCGCTCCCGCGAGGTCGCGCAGCGCGCGCTCGTCTGGCGCCGAGATCAGCACGAGCTCGGCCTGTGCCGCCGACTCCCCGGCAGATGGGCCGTCCGACAGCACCACGTGACCGTTGGTCCCGCCGAAGCCGAACGAGCTCACGCCGGCGATCCGGGCGTCCGCCGCCCACGGCTCCGGCTTCGTGATGATCCGGAACGCCGACCCGTGCAGGCCGCTATCCGGCTTCGCCGCGGTGAAGTTCGCCATGGGCGGCAGCACGCGGTGGTGGATCGCGAGCGCGCTGCGGATGATGCCGGCGATCCCGGCCGCCGACATGGTGTGGCCGACGTTGGCCTTCGAGCTGCCCAGCACCACGGCTTCCTGCCGTCCGATCCCGGCTTCCAGCGCGCCGCGGAGCCCGCGGAGCTCCGTCTGGTCGCCGACGTCCGTGCCGGTGCCGTGCGTCTCCACATAGCCGAGCTCGGAGGCGCCGATCCCGGCGTTCTCCCAGGCATCGCGGATGACCGCGGTCTGGCCCGACTCGAGCGGGGCCATCGGGCCGTCGCCGCGGCCGTCGTTGTTGGTAGCCACGCCGCGGATCACGGCGTAGATCCGATCTCCATCGCGAGTGGCGTCCGCGAGCCGCTTGAGCACCACGACGCCCGCGCCGTCCCCCTGCACGAACCCGTCTGCGTCCGCGTCGAACGGCCGGCAGACGCCGCTCGCGCTCATCGCGCCGATGCGGCTGAACGCGACATGGTGGTCCGGCGAGACGCAGATGTACACGCCGCCCGCGATCGCGGCGTCGATCTGGCCGCTCCGGAGCTGCGCCACGGCGTCGCCCACCGCCATGTGGGCGGACGCGCACGCGGCGTCCACCGTGTACGCCGGGCCGTGGAAGTCCAGCTCCTGCGCCACGATCGCCGCGATCATATTGCCGAGCGCGCCCGGCGCCGTGTACGGTCGCGACGGCACGACCCGCTCCACGGCGGCCGCCAGCGCGTCCGTGTCCTCCGGCGACCGGCCGAGCTGGCCGTTCGCCATCAGCCGCGCGGTCACCCGGCTCGACATCAGCGTGCGGTACTCGGACGCTGTGACGCCCATGAAGACGCCCGTCCGCCGCGGCATCTCGTCCGGCCGATACCCGGCGTCGTGCACGGCCTGGAGCGCGACCTCGAGCGCGAACCGCTGCTGCGGATCCATCACCTCGATCCGGCGCGGTGGGATCCCGAGCGCGAGTCCCGGGAAGCTCCGGATGTCGTCGATGAACGCCCCGGCCGGCGCATACGACTTGTCGTTCGCGCGCTTGTTCGCGTCGAAGAAGTCGGCGTGATCCCAGCGGTCCGCGGGGACCGGCCCGAACGCGTGCCGACCTTCGACGGTCAGCTCCCAGTACGCCTGGAGGTCGGGGGCGCCGGCGAAACGGCACCCCATCCCGACGATCGCGACGGGCTCGCTGCGCGACATTGGCTCGGACAAGGCTGGCCTCTGTGACTGAGTGCTACGCTGCGCGGATCAACCTGGCCAGATCCGAGATCTTCTGGACCTTGGCGAGCTCCTCGTCCGGGAACGTGGTCGAGATCTTGTCCTCGATGCCGCCGACCATCTCCATCGTGGCGATGGAGTCGAGCCCGAGGGACTCGATGGAGGAATCGAGGGAGATGTTCTTGAAGTCGGCCACCCGGTTCGGGGCGACGGAGGCGAGGGCCTCCTGGATCAGGGTCACAACCTGCGCGTCGGTCATCGGGGTCATCCGGAGAAAGGGTTCCTGTCTATCAGAGCACGGCGGCCTTGGCCCGGCTCCAGAGCGACTTCGCGACGTGCTTCGCGAGGGTCACACGGCTGGCGGACGCGCCGAACGTGCGGCTGCCCTCCGCTCCGAGCTCGCCGGCCAGATACTGCTGCCGCGTTTTGCGGCGCTGGAGCTTGCCGGACGACGTCTTCGGGAGCGCGCCCGCGGGGACGCACACGACGTCGGCGACCGTGACGCCGAGCTCCTTCTGGACACTCGACTTGACGGCGTGGCCGAGATCCGGGGATCCGTCCTTGCTCTCGAGGACGATGACGAGCTGCTCGCTCGCCTCTCCCGGCACCGAGAACGCGACGACGTTGCCCTTGCGCACGCCGTCCACATCCGCCGCGGCCCACTCGACGGCCTGCGGGTGCAGGTTGCGGCCGTTGAGGATGATGAGGTCCTTGAGGCGGCCGGTGACGAACACCTCTCCGCCGTCCACGAAGCCCAGGTCGCCCGTGCGCAACCAGCCGTCGGCGCGGAAGCAGCTGCCCGTCGCCTCCGGGTTGCGGAAGTAGCCGGACGTCACCGACGGGCCGCGGTGCCAGAGCTCGCCCTCGCGGCCGTCCGGGAGGCGGTTGCCGTCGTCGTCGAACGCAGCGACCTCGTGCCCGGCGAAGGGCGCGCCGCAGGAGACGTGCTCGAGCGCGGGCTTTCCGTCGATCGGGGCCACGACCGCGCCGCCGTGCTGGAAGCTCTCGGCGTCCATCACCATCGTCCGCATCCGGTCGTTCCGACGGTTCAGCGTGATGGCGAGGGTAGCCTCCGCCATGCCGTAGGCCGGCATGATCGCCGTCTCCGGCAGCTTGCAGCGCGTGGAGAGCAGGTCCGTGAACTGGCGCATGGTCTCGGGGTGGATGGGCTCTGCGCCGCAACCGAGGACGCGCACGCAGGACAGGTCCCAGCGCGCCAGATCCTCCGGCGTGGCCTTCTTCATGGCCAGCGCGTACGCGAAGTTCGGCGCGAAGGACGCCGTTCCCCGGTGCTGGTGCATGGTCTCCATCCACACGCTCGGCTTCTTGATGAAGCGCATGGTCGGGATGAAGACGGAGCTGATGCCGTGGCAGATGGGCGCGATCACGAAGCCGATCAGGCCCATGTCGTGGTATAATGGGAGCCACGAGATGCCCTTTTCGTTCTTGTCGACGTCGAGCTGCAGGCCCTCTTTGATGATCGCCGACGTGTTGGCGACCAGCGAAGCGTGGCTCACCACGACGCCCTTCGGGTCGGACGTGGACCCGGAGGTGTACTGGAGGAACGCCACGTCCTCCGGCAGAATCTCAGGGTAGATCGGGGCCGGGGCGGGGCTCCGCAGGTTCTCGATAGCGACGAGCTTCTCGAGCGTGGGCACCGCGTCCACCAGGCTCCAGAGCACGTTCTGCAGGCGGGCGGACACGAACACCATCCTCGCCTCCGCGCCGGCCAGGACCTTCGCCGTGCGCTCGTGGTAGGCGTCCAGGCTCGCGAACGACATGGGCGGGTAGAGCGGGACGGGGATGACGCCCACCCGAAGCGACGCTAGGAACGAGAGGACGAAGTCCTCCGGCTCGATGACGACGAGGCCGATCCGGTCGCCCTTGCGCAGCCCGAGCGCCTGAAGGTTCGCCGCTCGGGTGGCCGTGGCCTGCTCGACCTCTACGTAGGTGTACCGGGTCTCCACGCCAGCCATGTCCTGGAAGACCTGGTCGTGGTCGGGGTAGTACTTGCCAACCTCTGCGATGGCCTCGGCGACGGTGCGGAAGGAGGGGAGCATGCGGGGGTCACTCCGGGCAGGGGGTGTGAGTATGCCGCCCGAATGAATCGTGCAAGCCGACCGGTCTGCGCATTTTCGGCGTTGGCACTCCGCTGTAAACCGACCCGCCGGTATTTTTTGATACAGAACGGTCCCACCGGCGACGTCGACGACGGCGCTCCCGTCCGTTAGTCGGGGCCGGAGAGAGGCGTGGATGAGCTGGTATCGTGGGAAGAAGGTCTACATCACGGGCGGGTCCAGCGGGATCGGGAAGGCGACGGCGGCGGAAGCCGTGCGGCGCGGCGCGCACGTGTGGATCTCGGCGCGGGGGAAGGCGCGCCTCGACGAGGCCGTGGCCGAGCTGAAGGCGCTCGCGGGGCCGGGCCAGGTGGTCGGTTCGACCGCGCTCGACGTCTCGGATCAGGCCGCGGTGGACGCCGCGGTGCCGGAGATCCTGGCGGGGCTCGGCGGCCTGGACGTG
>CAMCWU010000107.1 GCA_945882675.1 Klebsiella pneumoniae
CGCTCGGCGGGGACGCGACGACATACGGACTCGACGCCGCGGCGATCCGACTGGTGGACGACGCCCCGGCGACGTGGGAGGACGTGGACGCCGCGCGCGCGGCGCTGGCCGGAGCGCACGGTCCGGAGCGGGCGGCGATCCTCGCGCGCCTCGCCGCGGCGTGCCGCGCCCTCGGCCTCCCGCGCGAGGCCATGGCGTACTGGAAGCAGCTCGCCGCGATCGAGGAGGGGCCCCGTCCCCACCTGGCCGGCGCCGACGCCGCGATCGCCACGCGCGCATGGCCCGTGGCACGCGACGAGTGCGCCGCTGCGGTCGCCGCGGGCGCGCCAGACGCCGACGTGCTCCCGTGCCTCGCGGCGTTGTCGCTCGCGACGTCCGATCCGCCGCCGGCCGAGACGGGGCGCGCACTCGCGCGCGTGGCGGTGCGGCCGCTGGACCGGCTCGCTGCGGGCCTGCTGCTGATGCGGGACGGCTACGCCGCGGAGGCCGCCCCCCTGCTCGCGGAGCCGGGTTTGCCCAAGGCGCAGCTCCAGGTCGCGCACATCGCCCTCGGCGACGCCCTGTTGCAGCTCGAGCGACTCGACGACGCCCGCCACGCGTGGAAGTCGGCTCCGGCCGGCCCGCTCGACCCGGTCCTGGAGGTCCGCCGGGTGCTCGCGTCGATGGCGTCGGATGGCGTCCGCGGTTGGCCCGCGTGGGTCCCGCCGCTCGACGGGCTCGTCGCGCTCGGCGGCCCCGGAGCGAGCGACGCGCTCTACCTCCTAGCCCAGATCCATGCGCAGTACGGAGACGACGCGTCGGAGGCGGATGTCCTCGTCGCGCTGTGGGACGCGGACCGCCACGCGCGGGCATCCGACGTGCCCGTGCGCCTCCTCGACGCCTGCGGCGACCGGATCGAGACGCTCGGCGCCACCCCCGGGCGCGAGGCCGAGATCGTCACGACCTGGAGCGGCTGCTGGCGCGACGCGCTCCGCCCGTGGGTCGTGGACGGCGCCCCGCTCGACGCCGCGTCGCGGGCGTGGGAGGGCCTCGGGTTCGCGGATCGGGCGCTCGCCGTGCAACGCGTCCGCGTCCAGATTGACGCGGGGCGCGACCACGAGGACGCCGGGGCGCTGATCCGCCTCGCGCACCTGCAGGCGGCGACCGGAACGCCGGATCAGGCGGTCGACACACTCGCCTATACGCTCACCCTCGCCCCGCCGCCGGACATCGCAGCGCGTCTCCAGCTCGAACGAGGGCGCGCACTCGCGCTCCTCGGGCGGGTGGACGACGCGCTGGTGGCCCTGCGCGCCGCGGCGGCGGAACCGACCACGGCGCCGGAGGCCGCGCTCGAGGCGGGCGCGGTGTTGCTCCGCGCCGGCCGGTGCGCACCGGGCGTCGCGGCGGTCGCGCCTGCGCTCGCGGCAGACGCCCTCCCGGGCCCTCCTGGCGATCTCGAGCTGGCGAGCGCCCGCTGTCGGCTCACCCTCGGTGACGCCGCCGGCGCCATCGCGGACGCGGGGCTCGCCCTCGACCGGGCGCTCGACGACGGGACGCGCGCAGAGGCGCGCTGGATCGCGTCGGCCGCGGGCCTCGCGGCCGGAGAGCCGGTCGAAGCCCCCCTCCGCTCCGAAGTGACCCCATGGGCGGCCCTCAACACCGAGGAGCAGCGTCAGGCTGCGTTCCTCGAAGAGCTCACATCCTGGAGACGCCGATGACCCCCCTCCTCGACGCCCACCTCCGCGCCGCAGGGTGCAGCCCCAGCGCGTCCCCTGCGGACTGGCCGGCGTTCGTCGCCGGGCTCGACGCCGCGCTCGTGCACGCCGATGCCGAGCGCCAGCGGATCGAGGTCGAGCTCCGCCTCGCGCAGCAGCTCGAGGCGGTCGGCCAGCTCGCGGCCGGCGTCGCCCACGAGATCAACACCCCGGTGCAGTACGTGGGGGACACCCTGCACTTCATCCGCACCTCGGTGGCCGCGCTCCAGGGCTGGGTCACCCTCTTCGCGGCGCAGCGGGGCGCCCTGGAAGGGATCGAGGCCGCGAACGCCCCGCTCCGCGCGCTCGACGAGGCCACCGACGAGCTCGACCTCGCGTACGTGACTGGCCGGCTCCCCGGGGCGTTCGAGCGCGCCTTCGACGGGTTGGAGCGGGTCAACTCCCTCGTCCGTGCGATCAAGGAGTTCGCGCACCCCGACCGCCCGGAGCACGCGCCAGCAGACTTGAACCGCGCCGTGGAGACGACGCTCTCCGTCGCCCGCGCGGAGTACAAGAGCGTGGCGGAGGTCACCACGCGCCTCGGCGTTCTCCCACCCGTCCCCTGCCATGTCGGTCAGATCCACCAGGTCCTGCTCAACCTGGTGGTCAATGCGGCACACGCGATCGGGGACCGCCCGGATCGCCGTGGCCTCGGCCGGATCACGATCGAGACCTCGGTGGCCGACGGGCACGCCGTGCTCTCCGTCTCGGACGACGGCGGCGGGATCCCGGCTCACATCGGCGACCGGGTGTTCCAGCCGTTCTTCACCACGAAGGAGGTCGGGCGGGGCACCGGCCAGGGCCTCGCGCTCGCCCGCGCCATCGTCGTCGGCGGCCACGGGGGGACCCTCGCGTACGAGTCCGTCCCTGCGAGCGGCACGGTCTTCACGGTCCGCCTGCCGCTCGCGGGAACGCCGGTGGCGCCGTGATGCGCGCCCTGTTCGTGGACGACGAGCCCCGCGTCCTCGAGGGGCTGCGCGACCTCCTCCGCCCGCACCGGCGGCGCTGGGACATGGTGTTCGCGGTCGGCATGGCGGAGGGCCTCGACGCGCTCGCCCGCGGCCCGGCGTTCGACGTGGTCGTCACCGACCTGCGCATGCCCGAGATGGACGGCGCGACCCTGCTCGCCCACGTCAAGGCAGTGAGCCCGTCGACCACCCGAGTCATCCTGTCGGGCACTACCGACGAGGCGTCGGTGCTGCGCACGGTCCCGGTCGCCCACCGGTTCCTTGCCAAGCCGTGCGAGCCGGCGGCGCTCCTGGCGGTGCTCGAGGGCGCGGCGGACCGGGCGGCGGACGACCCGATCCGGCGGCTCATCGGCGAGCTCGTCTGCCCGCCGGTCGCCCCCCGCACGTGGCCGCGCCTCGCCGCGCTCCTCCAAGATCCCGACTGCGACCTCGCTCGTGTGGTCGCAGTGGTGGAGGAGGATCCGGGCGTCGCCCTCAAAGTGCTACAGGTGGTGAACTCCGCCTTCTTCGGGCTCGCGCGGCCGATCACATCGATCCAGCGCGCGGTCGCGTGGCTCGGTTCGCGCACGCTCCACGCAACCGTCCTCGCCGGCGAAGGCTTCGCGGCGGTTCCGGGGGTGGCGCCCGAGCTCGTCGACCAGGTGCGCCGCCACGGACTCTGCGCTGCCACCATCGCCCGCCGCTTGGCGCCCACCGACGGGGACGCGGCATACGTCGCCGCGATGCTCCAGGACATCGGTCGCCTGCTATTGGCCGGCGCCCGCCGGGACGCCTACGAGCGCGTCCTGCGCCGTGCACCCGGCGTCTCGCTCGTCGACGCCGAGATCGCCGAGATCGGCGTCGCCCACCCGGAAGCCGGCGCGTGGCTCCTCGCCACGTGGGGCGTCCCCGCCTCTGTCACGGACGCCGTCGAGCGGAGCCACCGGCCCGACGCGTGGGGCCTCGCCGGAGCGGTATGCGCAGCCGGCGCGCTCGCGGACTGGGCGCCGGGGCAGCCCGAGCCGTCGGAAGCCGCCGCCCTCGACCTCGATCGCCACCATCCATCCTGGCGCGACGTCGCCGGGGGCCTCGCAGCGCACTCGGAGCAGCCATGACCTTCCCCACTGTTCTGCTGGTGGACGACGATCGCTTCGTCACCGAGGCGTGGGTGGACATCTTCCGCCGCCAGCCCTACCAGGTCCTGACGGCCGGGTCGGGCACGGCTGCCCTCGAGCTTCTGCGGGCCCGCGCCGTAAACGTCCTGGTTGCGGACGAGAATATGCCAGGGATGAGCGGGCTCGACCTGCTCACTGCCGCGCGGGAGCTCAGCCCGGGCACGGTGGCCATCATGGTCACCGGCAGCAGCTCCCCGGAGACCGCGATCCGCGCCATCAACGAGGCCGGCGTGTTCCGGTTCCTGCGCAAGCCATGCGATCCGCGCCACCTGCTCGCCGCCGTCGCGGAGGCCGCCGCGGCCCAGACCGGCGTCGCGTATGCGCGGGACGCCCAGCGCCGGCGCGCGGAGGAAGTGGAGCTCGGCGCGCGCTTCGAACGCTCTCTCGCCGCGATCTGGCTCGCGACGCAGCCGATCGGCCGCGCGAGCGCGCGCTCCGCGTTCGCGTACGAGGTCCTGGTACGGACCCGCGAGCCTACCGTCACCAATGGGGGGGAGTTCATCTCGCTCGCCGAGCGCACGGGGCGCGTCCTCGAGCTCGAGCGGGAGATCCGGCGCCGGGCCGCCGACCTCGCCGAGCGCCTCCCCGCGGGGGCGTGCCTGTTCGTGAACGTCCACGCCGAGTCGCTACGCGCCAGCGAGCTCGGGAGCGACGACTGCCCCCTCACCCGATTCGCCGACCGCGTGGTCCTCGAGGTCACCGAGAACGCGTCGGCCGAGGACATCCTCGCCGCGTCCGACCGCCTCGCGGCCTGGCGGGAGCGCGGGTTCCGCCTCGCCCTCGACGACCTCGGCGCGGGGTCGGCTGGCCTCGGGAGCCTCGCGGCGCTCCAGCCCCACTTCGCGAAGCTCGATCAGGCCCTCGTCCGCGGCGTCGAAGGAGACCGAGTCCGCTCGCGGATCATCCGCGGCCTGCTCGGCCTGTGCCGTGAGCTCGACATCGAGCTCGTGGCGGAGGGCGTCGAGACGGTCGCCGAGTACGAGCACCTGCTGTCGATCGGCAGCGATTTCGTCCAGGGCTACCTCGTCGCCCGCCCCGCCGAAGGCTTCCCGGACCTGCGCTGGCCCGCGACGGATGCGAGCTAAACATCGCGTCGGCGCGAGCCGATAACCCGTATTGATTCTCCGGAGCGAACCCATGACGCCGAGCCCCATCCTCGCCCTCCTCTTCGGCTTCGGCTCGATCCTCCTCGGGAACTACATGGAGGGCGGCCACATGGGCGCGCTCATCCAGCCGACGGCCGGCATGATCGTGCTCGGAGGCACCATCGGCGCGACCTGGCTCGCGTCCACCGACGAAGAGATCAAGCACCTGGCGCGGCTGCTCCCGCGCGTAGTCTCGCCGCGCCACCCGGACCGCAAGAAGATCCTCGAGCAGCTCCTCGAGGTCTCGGCCGTCGTCCGGCGAGACGGCCTCCTCGCGGTGGAGGCGCTCCTCCCGAAGATCGAGGACGAATCCCTGCGGCGCGGCCTGCGCGTGCTCGTCGACGGCTACAGCCCGACCGACCTGCAGAAGCTGCTGGAGCTCGAGATGGATCTGATCGAGCACCACGGCAACGGCGCGGGCAAGGTGTTCGAGACCGCCGGCGGCTTCGCCCCCACGATCGGCATCCTCGGTGCAGTCCTCGGCCTCATCCACGTCATGTCGAACCTGTCGAACCCGGACGCGCTCGGAAGCGGCATCGCCGTCGCCTTCGTCGCCACGATCTATGGGGTCGGCGCGGCGAACCTGCTGTTCCTTCCGCTCGGCTCGCGCATGAAGAAGATCATCGCGGTCGACGTCGAGGCGCGATCGATGGTGCTGACGGGGCTCGAGGTCATCGCCAGCGGCTCGAACCCGCGCCAGGTCGAGGAGATGCTCACGCCGTACGTCGGCCACGCCCACGCCAACAGCCCGCCGGCGGTGAAGGAAGCCGCGTGAGCCGCCGGAAGAAGCACGAGGAGCACGAGAACCACGAGCGTTGGCTCGTGAGCTACGCCGACTTCATCACCCTGCTTTTCGCCTTCTTCACCGTGCTCTACGCCACCGCGCAGACCGACCAGAAGAAGCTCGAGGCGGTCGTCGACGGGCTGAACGCGGCGTTTGACGGCGGCATGCCCCACGCCATCATCAGCTCGCGCACGTCTGGCACCACCAACATCGGCATGTCTGACGTCCACCAGACCATGCAGTCGGACTCGGCCTCCGTGGTGGAGTCGATGAAGCGCGGCCTGCGCGGCTCGCTCTCCGATAACGTGGTGCAGCTCGGGATGGTGGAGCAGTCCCTCGTGGTCGTCCTGCCGGGCCGCATGGCGTTCGCGGCCGGCTCCGCCGAGCTCCACCCGAGCGCCTACGACGTCCTCGCGACCGTCGCCGAGACCGTTGGCGAGGCCGACGCCACCGTAGAGGTCAGCGGCGCCGCCGACGCCACCGCGCTGCGGGCCGGCGGGCCATACCAGGACAACTGGGCGCTCGCCTCGGCGCGCGCGGGCGCGGCCGTGCGGTTCCTCGAGCGCCGCGGGATTCCGCGGGAGCACCTCATCGCGAGCGCGTCCGTCGTCGCGGGCGAAGATCCCGAGTCCCGGGCGGTCACCCTCCGTATCCGGGCGGGCGCGCCCGCTGCGACCGGGGAGCTGCTGGACCGGCTGGACCGGGGCGGGCTGCTGACGGCGCAGGAGGAGGAGCCCCAATAAACAGGGGGGTGTTGCACCCCGTGCCCGTGTGGCCGGGCGCCGGTCCGCGCGCACTGGAGGGGGTCCGAGCTCGCGGCAGCGGATCTCGAGAGGACCGGCCCCGGAGCCGGTCAGGTGAGCAGGATGCGACACCGGGGCGCCTCCCCCCGGGTGACCCGACCCTGGCGAACTTCGTGCCCGTGGCGGGAACCGCGGGATCCCCCGCTGGGTCCCCGTGACGAGCGCACGGACCGGAGCCCCAGGATCCACGCCCGGTTCGAGCCCCCCATCCACCCCCGTGGAGCCCGGTCGGCCCTCACGCCCCCTGGCGCGGCGCACGCGCCGTCCGCCCCCCGCGCGGTCCCGCTCGGCCCGGCAGCGCCGCCGCCCGCGGACGCCGCCGCCGCCAGATCACGGCGAGGACCTTCGCGACCGGCCCGAACAGCGCCGGGGGTACGGGCTTGCCCGCCTGGACCGTCGCGTGGAGCGTCCGCGCGAGCACCCGGTCCTCGACCCGCGGGATCCCGAGGCGGAACGCCTCCTGCCGCAGCTTCAGCGCGACGTGGTCCACGCCCTTGACGACCACGACCGGTGCCGCGTCCACGCCGTGCCGGTAGCGCAGGCCGATCGCGTAGTGCGTCGGGTTCGTGATCAGGACGTCCGCAGTCGCGAGCTGCTTCATCGCGTTGTTCGTGGCGAGCTCCCGCATCCGGCGCCGCCGCTGTGCCTTGACGTGCGGGTCGCCGTCCTGCTCGCGGCTCGCCTGGCGCGCCTCCTGGTCGGTGCGCATGAGCGACGTCCACCACGTCCGATACGACCACGCGTAGTCGACGCCCGCGAGGAGCAGCATCACGGGGAACGCGCGCGTCACCAGGTCCCAGCCGAGCGTGACCAGCAGGTCGAGCTGCTGCGTCGGCGCGGCCGTCGCCATGCGCGGGAGCTCGCCGAGCCGGCCCGCGATCGCCCAGGCCGTCACGCCGCCGAGGGCGCCGACGTGCAGCGCGCCCTTCGCGAGCTCGACGAACGGCTGCTTCGACATATAGATCCGGCCGAACGTCGCGAAGGGATCCAGATGCTCGAGGCGCGCCTCGAACGCGCGCGTCGCCAGCGAAAACCGCGTCTGCGCGAGCCCCACCGCACCAGAAGCCAGCCCCGCCGCCGCGAGCGGCGGGAGCGACGCCGCCGCCACCACTTCGAGCGCCCGGTGCAGCAGCGCCACGGCGTCCCCCGTCTCGAGCGGACCGACCGAAGGCACCTCCCGCACGGCGAAGTCGAGGATCGGCCCCGCGACCGACGCGCCGCCATAGGTGAGCGCGGCCGCCACCGCCAGCAGGCCCGCCACCGCGGAGAGCTCCGGCGACCGGGGCAGCTCCCCGCGCTCGGCGGCCTCGCGGAGCTGGCGTTCGCCCGGGTCGTGCTTCTTGTCCTCTGCGTCCGACATCTTACGGCCGGAACCCGGCGCCGAGCGCGTCGACGGCCGCCAGCACGTGCGCCGAGTGCACTGCGAGCAACCACGGGAGCGCCACGAGCACCATCGCGAGGCCCGCCGCGCCCGTCGCCGTCATCCCGATCGAGAAGAACGCGTTCATGCGCGGCGCCAACCGAGCCAGCAGCGCCACGAGCACGTGGATCATCCACACCAGCGCGACCACCGGCCCCGCGAGCTGGACGCCCAGCGCGAAGCAGTCGATGACTGCCTGCAGGAGTGCCGTGTCGGGCAGGCCGGCCGCGCCGGGAGGGAGGGCGTCGAAGCTCCGCGCCAGGATCTCGAGGCAGCGGCCGTGCAGGTTCGCCCCCACGAACACGAGGCCGGCGAGCCAGCTCGCGAGCGCCCCGAGGACCGTCTCCTGTGCGCGGTTCACGGGGTCGAACATCGCCGCGAAGGACATGCCCATCTGGCTCGACATGATGTCCGTCGCGACGCCGAGTGCGGCGAACGCGGCGCTCACGCCAAGCCCTTGCACCGCGCCGAGCACGAGCTCGCACGCCAGCGCGACCCCGAGCGTCGCCAGCCCGGGAGTAAGGTCTACCGCCGGGATCCCCGTGGTCACGAGCGCCGTCGCGGCGAGCGCGAGCAGCGCGGTCACCCAGCGGGGCATGCCCTGCAGCGAGAACACGGGCAGCGCGGCGAGGGTCGCGCTCACGCGCGCGAACACGAGGACGAACGTTACGAGTGCCGCGCTCACGGACCGGTCTGGCCGATCGAGAGGAACATCTCCGTGCCGAAGCCGACCGCGATCTGCAGCATCCAGCCGCCGCTCACCGCGAGCACCAGGAACACCGCCGCCATCTTCGGGATGAACGAGAGCGTGACCTCCTGCAACTGTGTGACCGTCTGGATCACCGATACGAGCGTGCCGACGATCAGCGCCGCGAGCAGGGCCGGCGCCGCGAGAAAGAGGGCCGTCATCAGCGCCTGCTGGCCGATCCAGACCGCCTCGTCGACGCTCACGGGCCCCCCGCGCCGGTCAGGCCGAGGACGAGCAGTGACCAGCCGTCCATCAGCACGAACAGCAGCAGCTTGAACGGCAGCGAGATCACCACGGGCGGCAGCATCATCATGCCCATGCCGAGCAGGATGGAGGAGACCACCAGATCGACCACCAGGAACGGCGCGTAGACCTTGATCCCCGTCACGAAGGCGGCGCCGAGCTCGCTAAGGACGTACCCGGTGACGATGACGGACGCCGGCAGGTCGTCGAGCGTGTCCGGCCGCTCGATCCGGGCGATACGGATCGCCGTGCCGAGCTCGTCGCGCTGCGTGTGCTCGAGCATGTACCGGCGCATCGGCGCCATGCCGGCCTCTACGGCAGTCGGCGTGTCCACCGTGCCGGCGAGGTAGGGCTGGAGCGCGACCTCGTTCACCTCGTCGAGCGTCGGGCGCATCACCGCCACCGTCAGCACGAGCGCGAGGCCGAGGAGCACCTGGTTCGGCGGCGCCTGCTGCAGGCCGAGCGCCTGGCGCAGGAGCGAGAAGACGATGACGAACCGGGTGAACGGCGTCATGAGTAGGACGACGCCCGGGAGCACCGAGAGCGAGGTCATCAGCACGATCCAGCGCACCGCCGAGCCGACCTCCGCGTCGCTGCCCGCCGTGGCGAGCGTCGCGATCCCCTGGCCGACGACGTCCGCGGCCACCGCGTCCTGCGCGAGCGCGGCCGTTGCGAGCAGCGCGATCACGTCCGGATCCCCGCGCGCCGGGCGCCGAGGACCTCGTCGACCAGCGAGAGCCCCGCGGCCTTGCTGGCCACGACGGGCGCCCGCGCCGGCGGCGCCGGTTCGGCTGCGACGGCCTCCGCGGGCACGTCCTCCGTGCCGCCGAGATCCGCGAGGAGCGCCGTCGGCCCACCGCCCGCTGACAGGAGCAGCCGCCGCGTGCCGCCCGCCCCGTCGTCGACGTCCACGACCACCACGCTCGCCGCCCCGCCGAGCGACGCGCGGCCGGCCACCCGCACCGCCGCCGCAGAGGCCGCGCCGCGTCGCGGGAGCCGCTTCGCCCCCACCACGAGCGCCGCGCCGGCCGCAGCGAGCGCCAGGGGCCAAAGCCCCGTGTACGCGAAGCCGGCGGACCGCGCCGGTTGCGCCGACACCGCAGACGGCTCCCCGAGCAGCTTGCCGTACAGGTGCGCGTCGTCCGGCGGCGCCGCGAGCGCCGCTGCGAGGGCCCAGACCATCATCCGACCGCCCCTTCGTCCGCGCGACCGAGGATCTCGGTGATCCGGAGCGCCACCCGGTCGTCCGCCACAACCAGCTCGCCGCGCGCGAACACCCGCCCGCCCGCCAGGATGTCGAGCGGCTGACTCGCCGAGCGGTCGAGCTCGATCACGTCGTCCCGCCCGAGGGCCGCCAGCTCCCGCACCGTGAGCTTCGACCGGCCGAGCTCGACGACGAGCTCGATAGGGATCTCCTGGAGGAAGGTCAGGTCCATCACCGAATGTGCGTTCTGCATCTGCACTCCCATGCCGGACCCTTCGGACGCGGCGCGGGAAGCTTGAGAGGTTTCTCGGAATGGACCGCGCGCCCTGCGATCCGCTTGGCGCGGGCCTCCCCACGGCACCCCCGCTCGCGGTGTACGGCTGGCCGCCGAACTGTGGTATGCTCCGTCGAGAGGCTTCATGAGCGGCGGTGACGGGATGGGCGGGCTCGCGCTGGCGATCTTCGCCGCGATGGTCGCGATGGTCGTTGGCGCGATCGTCGTACTCGGAGGTGGGTCGTTCCTCATCGCGCGGCTCGCGGGCGCGACGCTCGGCCGGGCGCTCGCCGTGGGTGCGCTCGGGGCGCTGGTCGGCGTGGGCATCGGCCTGCTCGCCGTCACCGCGACGTTCTACGAGTCGACGTTCTCCCCGCCCCCGGCCGTGCGGTTCGAGCTCGCGCCCGGGGCCGATCCGCGCTGGATCGTGCTCCTCGAGGATCCACAGCGGGGGGCTCCGCTCGCCTGGAGCGGCGTGCGGGCGCCGTTCCTGGGCCGCACGGCGACGGTAGCCGTGCCGGCCTCGGGGATCGCGCGGGTAAAGAGCCTCTCCGGCCTGGCGGGGAGCGCGGACGCAGCAGCGATCTGGCCCGACGGCGCGACGTCCGTGGGCTTCGCGGGCGGACCCGCGCCGCCCGGAGCGAACGCGGCGCAATTCTGCGCGTGGACGAAGGAGCCCTGGGAGGGGCCGGGAGACGAGCTGCCCATGGGTGATGAGCTCGCCCGGTACATTCGCGAGCGCGAAGCCCCGGGGCGGTGAGCCGCCCTCGCCGGGA
>CAMCWU010000108.1 GCA_945882675.1 Klebsiella pneumoniae
CGCGGCGTGGTGCGCCGCCCCGCGCACTCGGCTCCCCGGGGCCGCGCCGGTGGTGAGGCCGCCGCCGAGCTCGTCCGGCCCGAGGAACGGGGCCGCCAGGCGCGCCAGCCAGCGCACGGGGACGGGCCAGCCCGCCGGGAGCAGGTGCGCCGCGCCCGCCGCGCCCCACCCCGGGCGGAACCGCACGGGCGCCCCGACCGCCGTGACCGTCGCGACGTCCGGGTCGCGGGCCGCCCACGCGAGCGCGAGCTGGCCTCCCAGGCCGTGCCCCACGAGGTGGACACGCGGGTAGCCCGAGTCGGCGCGCACCCGGTCGAGCGCCGCGGGGAGATCGCGCTCCAGGATCGCGTCGAAGTCGAGCGGCACGCCACCCGGCGAGACGGCTGCGCGATCCCCGCGATGCGTGAGCAGGTACACGCGGAACCCGCGCTGCGCGAGCGCGCCGGCGAGCGTGGACTCCGCGCCCCGGCCAGTGCCGGCAGCTCCAAGACGGAAGCCGTCCGCCCCGACGCCGAGCGCGTGCGCCAGCAGGACCGGCTCGCCCGCCCCGCCAGCACGCGCAGGCACGACGGGAAGAGGTGCGCGGACGCCGTCTTCCGCCGCATACCACACGGATGTGGTCAGGGGAGCCGGCGGCGGCTCGACGAAGCGGTCACGGTCGGCAGGGTGCCGGGCGCGCCAGGCCAGGTGGCCGGCAGTGCGCACCGAGACGGTGCTTGCGGAGCGCAGAAGCGCACGGCCCAGGAGACGGGCCCTTGCGCGGGCGGGCGGGGTGAGACGCGGGCTTGGCTTCGATAACGAGGTCGAGGTGGGAACGGACGGAGAATCAAGGGGAGAGGAGGACATCGGGGGGAATGTCTCCTCCGGGGGGAGGTGGGGTGAGGCGTTTGCCCGCGTCTCTACCCGCTGCCGATCCGATAGTACCTTGAGGGTCCGATCCTGTAAAGCGGAGCGCGTCAATTTCGATCACTTTAAGGTGAAGTCGAGAGATCGGGTTGACGTGTCAAGGGCGGGTGGGTCCAGGGGATGTCGGCTTGGAAACGTGGAGCGCCCACCCGCCGCGAGGTCGCGAAACACCAGCGCAGACCGACCCTATTCGATCTTCGCCGTGGCCTTCTGCGCGGCGACCCAGTCCGTGTAGAACCCCATGCGCGCCTGCGCGAGGTACTGGTCGCGGATCTGCTGCTTGTTCGCGTCGAACTCGGAGATGTCGGCCTCCTGGCGTTCGGCGAGGCGGCCGATCCACAGGATCCCGTTGGTCTCGTAGACCTCCGGCAGGACGTCGCCGGGCTTCGCGCGCCCGGCGTCCGCGAGCATCTTCTCCGGCGGGGAGAACGGACCACCGGCGGACTCCGCCGTGATCGGGCCGGTGCGCGCCGACACGAGCTGCTGCGCGCCGAGCATCTCGTCCGGCAGCAGGCCGCCCTCGCGCCACTTCGCGAGGACCGCCTCCGCGAACTCGCCGGCCATCGTCGGCGTGCGCTCGCTCTTGATGAGGCGCGTGGCGATCGGGTCACGCACCGAGTCGATCGGGTCCACGCTCGCCGCGGTCCGCGACTCCAGGCGGTACAGGCGCACATCCGTCGGGGTGGCGACGACGCCGGAGAGCTTCCCGGGCTCGAGGCCCTTCACCGCTGCCGCGACCTCTGCCGGGAGCTGGGGCACGGGGCGCTCGCCCATGTCGCCGCCGCTCGCGGCGCTCGGGTCCTCCGACCAGGTCTTCGCGAGGAGATCGAAGTCCGCGCCGCCCGCCAGCTCCTTCGCGAGCCCGTCCAGGCGCGCCGTCAGGTCCGCGGCGGTCGCGCCGTCCTCCCGCACCGCGAGCCGGATCATGCGCACGCGCACGGTCTCCGGGTGATCGTACATCCGCTGAAAGTCGCGGTCGTACGTCTCCTTGATCTGGCCCTCGTTCTCCTTGCTCCAGGCCGCGAGCTCTTCGGGCGTGATCTGGACGTCGTCGTCGAAGAGGCCGGCTCGCACGCGGACATACTCGAGGTCGTACTTCGTGTTCGCCGTGACCCAGGCGGCGCGCATGGCGGGCTCGCTCGCGTTCGCGCCCATGAAGACGAGCTGGCGGAGCTTCTCGCGCAGCAGCGTCTCGCGCATGTCGAGCTCGAACTTCGTCTGCGTGAACTGGTTCCGCTTGAGGAACTTCTGGTACAGCTCGGTGCTGAACTTGCCGTCCGGGCCGCGGAACGGCTGGATGTCCAGGAGCTGGCGGGCGACTTCCGTGTCCGACACCTCCAGGCCGAGGCGCTGGGCTTCCTGGAGGACGACCTCGTCCTCGATCAGGCGCTGCTTGACCTGCTCGCCCAGCATCTTCTGCTCGCCGTCCGAGAGCGCGCGTCCGTACTGCATCTCCGCGCGCTGGGCTTCCTGACGGAACATGCGGTTGTAGTCGACGTCGAGGATCCGCGTCCCGTTCACGCTCACGACGGTGGTCGAGCGATCGCCCCGCCCCGCCCCGGTCCAGCCGAGGAACGAGAGCATGACGAGGGCGATCAGCACCTGCATGAAGGTGGAGTCCGATCCCGCGCGCATCTTCTCGAGCAGACTCTGGCCCATGGCGGCCCTCCGGCGCGCGGCTCGTATCGCGCCCCTGCGCAGGAGGCCCGGAAGCTTGCGCGAGAGGGCCCCCTGACGTATACTCCCGAGGTCCGAATGGTGCCCGTTCCCCGCGGGCTCCTCGTTGCTCCCGCTACCGCTCCCCCCCCCGCCGCTCTTCCCGCCTTCCCGCCACCGCCTCTCGCGCACCCCCGCGCACCGGAAACGCCATGCTCAGCGCCGTCCTCGGGCTGTTCTCCCAGGATCTCGCCGTCGATCTCGGCTCGTCGACCACGCGCGTCGCCCTGCGGGGGGCCGGCACCGTGTCCAGTGAGCCCACCGTGATCGCGGTGCGGACCGATCGCAAGGGTCGCCGGACCGTCGTGGCGTCCGGAGACGACGCCTGGCCCATGCTCGGCCGCAACCCAGAGGACACGCGAGTCGTACAGCCGATCCGCGCCGGTCGGATCGCCGACTACGAGGCCGCGGAGGCCTTCCTGCTCTCGCTCGTGCGGCGCGTGCACAACCGGAACGGCTGGATCCGCCCGCGCATGGTCGTGGCGGTGCCCCATGGCGCGTCCGAGATGGAGCTCCGGGCTGTCCGCGACTCGTGCGAGTCCGCCGGCGCGCGGGAGGTGCACCTCGTCCCCCGGCCGGTCGCGGCCGCCATGGGGGCGGATCTGCCGATCCACCAGCCGTCCGGCTACCTGCTGGTCGACCTCGGCGGCGGCTCCACGGAGGTGTCGGTCCTCTCGCTGTCGGGCGTCGTGACGAGCGCGAGCCTCCCGGGCGGGGGAGAGGCGATGGACGAGCTCATCGTCCGCTGGATGGCCGACCACCACGGCCTGCTCATCGGCCGTCCCACCGCCGAGCGCGTGAAGGTCGAGCTCGGATCTGCGTTCCCGGGGATGTCGGGCGAGACCGTCGTGAAGGGTCGGTGCATCGCGCTCGGCATCCCGCGCGCCGCCGTCGTGAGCGCCGACGAGATCCACGAGGCGCTGGCGCCGATGATCCTGCAGATCGGGGCCCTCATTCGCCGCACGCTCGAGATTGTGCCGCCCGAGATCGGCTCGGACATCGTGGACCACGGCGTGGTGCTGACCGGCGCCGGGGCCCGCCTGCGCCACCTGGACGCTGCGTTGAGGGACCTTTCGGGGCTGCCCGTGGTCGTGGCGGAGTCGCCGGAGACCGCGGTGGTCACGGGGGCGGGGATGCTGCTGGAGACGCTGGATGCGTCGCGGAAGATGGCGAGCTAGCTCGTCAGTACAGCCACACCCGCAGCACCGACAGCAGCCGCTCCACCTCCACCGGCTTCGTCACGTAGTCCGACGCCCCGGCGTCGATGCACAGCGCGCGATCGTCCCGCATCGCCTTCGCCGTGAGCGCCACGATCGGCAGCTCCTCGTAGCGTTGGATCTTCCTGATCTCCCGCATGGCCTCGTACCCGTCCATCTCGGGCATCATCACGTCCATGAGCACGAGCTGGATGTTCGGGTTCCGCACGAGCGTCTCGATGCCCTTCCGGCCGTTCTCGGCGTACAACACGTTCATCTGGTGCTGCTCCAGCACGCTCGTGACCGCGAAGATGTTCCGCGGGTCGTCGTCGATGACGAGCACGGTCCTGCCGGACAGGTTGGCATCCGCCTCGCGGATCTTCCGGGGGATCAGCCTGGTCGGAGCGGGCGTCTTCGCTTCGTTCCGGTGCAGGAACAGGGTCGTCTGGTCCAACAGCTCTGCGTGGGTGTCGACCGTCTTGACGATGATCGCGTCCGTGCTGCCGGCGAGGCGCTCCCGCTCGTCGGCCGTCAGGTTCCGGGCCGTGTTCACGATGATCGGCATGAGATCGAGGGCCGGCCGGTCCCGGATCTGATCCAGGAGCTCGAAGCCGGACAGGTCGGGCAGGCCGATGTCGAGGACCATGCAGTCGAACCGCTGGTCGCCCAGCGCCGCGAGCGCCTCTACGCCGGTCGCCACGACGGTCACCAGCACATCGCCGTTGCGGAAGAGGTCGACGATCGCGCGCTGCTCGGCCGCGTCGTCCTCGACCAGGAGCAGGCGGCGGACGCGCGGGATACCGACGGCGCGGACCTTGCCGAGCACCTTCGCGAGCGCTTGCGCCGTCACCGGCTTGGTGAGGAAGTCGAGCGCCCCGAGCTCGAGGCTCCGACTGTGACCGGAGTCGTCCCCGGAGATCACGTGGACCGGGATATTCCGGGTCCGCGCCGAGTGCTTGAGCCGGTCGAGCACGATCCAGCCGTCCACGCCCGGCAGGCCGAGGTCCAGCGTGATCGCGTCCGGCTTGTAGTGGTTCGCGAGGGCAAGGCCCGCGTCGCCGCTCGCCGCCGCGATACACTTGAGCCCCATCTGCCGCACGAGATCGAGGAGGATCCTGGCGAAGGTGGGATCGTCCTCGATCACCAGGATCACCCGGTCGCCGGGCTCGACGTCCGCCCGGTCGTCGCCGAGGAAGTTCGTGAGGAGCTGCGGGACGCCGTCGCGCAGCTCGGAGGAAGTCTCGTCCGCCTTCCTCTCGATGGGGGCCATCTCCCGCTGGCGGACGGCCAGGGGCGTCATCGCGACCTCCGGCAGGATGTCGACCGCCTCCGGAGGGGGGCGGGCCGCGCGGCGCGGTGGCCCTGGGGTCATCGCAGCGTAGAACCGCGGGACGTACAGCGTGAACCGGCTGCCGTTGCCCGGCGTGGACACCACGCGGATCTCACCGCCCAGGATATTGGCGATCTCCCGGCTGATCGACAGGCCCAGGCCCGTGCCGCCGTACTTGCGGCTCGTCGTCCCGTCCGCCTGCTGGAACGCCTGGAAGATGATCTCCTGCTTGTCGGGCGCGATGCCGATGCCCGTGTCCTGGACCGCGAACGCGATGACGGACTCTGCCTTCGAGAGCGACGGGTGGTCGGGCGCCCAGCCGCTCGTCGCCATGGAGACGGACAGCGAGACGCGGCCGTGCTCCGTGAACTTGAACGCGTTGGCGAGGAGGTTCTTGAGGACCTGCTGCAGCCGGCGCGGATCCGTCGTGATCGACGGCGGGAGGTTGGGGGCGAACGTGACCTCCGACGCGAGGCCCTTCTGCCGGGCGAGCTGGCCGAAATTCCGATCGACGTACGCCGGTAGCGCCGCGAACGCGAGCGCCCCGAGCTCGACCGTCATCGTGCCGGACTCGATCTTCGACAGGTCGAGGATGTCGTTGATGAGCGTGAGCAGGTCCGCGCCGGCAGAGTGGATGATCGTGGCGAACTCGACCTCCTTCGGGACCAGGTTGCCGTCCGGGTTGTCGGCGAGGAGCTGGCTTAGGATCAGCAGGCTGTTCAGCGGCGTGCGCAGCTCGTGGCTCATGTTCGCCAGGAACTCGGACTTGTACTGGGACGAGAGCGCGAGCTGCTCCGCCTTGTCCTCGAGCGCGACCCGGGCGAGCTCGACTTCGCGGTTCTTCTGCTCGACCGCCTGGTTCTGGCTGGCAAGCAGCGAGGCCTTCTCCTCGAGCTGCTCGTTGACCTGCTGCAGCTCCATCCGCTGGTCCTTCAGGCGATCCTCGCTGATCTTCAGCGATTGTGCCTGGGCGCCGAGCTCCTGGTTGCTCTTTTGCAGCTCCGACTGCTGCTGCTGGAGCTCCTTGCTCTGGTTCCGCAGCTCCTGCGCCAGGGATTGCGACTGTGCGAGCGCCTCCACCGTGCGCATGTTCGCGCCGATGGTGTTGAGCACGACGCCGATCGTGCCCGAGAGCTGCTCGAGGAAGAGCAGGTGGATCGCGCTGAACGGCATGAAGCTCGCGAGCTCGATGGCCGCGACGACCTGTTCCTCGAACAGGATCGGGACCACGAGGATGTTCAGCGGCGTCGCGTTCCCGAGGCCCGAGTTGATCTGCACGTAGTCGCTCGGGACATTCAGGACGAGGATCGCCTTCTTCTCGAGCGCGGACTGGCCGACCAGCCCTTCACCGAGCTTGAAGGCGTTCTTCACGCCCTTGCGCACCTGGTACGCGTAGCTCGCCTGGAGCCGCAGCTCCTGTACGCCGTCTTCGGTCTGCGAGATGAAGAATACGCCGTGATAGCCCGAAACCAGAGGGGTTAGCTCGCTCATGATGAGGCGGCTGACGGCTTCGAGCGTCTTCTGGCCCTGCATCATCCCGCTGAACTTCGCGAGGTTGGTCTTCAGCCAGTCCTGCTCCTCGTTCCGCAGCGTGGTGTCGCGGAGGTTCGCGATCATCTGGTTGAGGTTCACTCGGAGCGCGCGGTGCTCACCCTGCGCCTCGACGCTGATGGAGCGCGTGAGATCGCCCTCCGTCACCGCGATCGAGACCTCCATGATCGCGCGGACCTGGCCGGTCAGGTTGTTGGCGAGCCGGTTCATATTGTCCGTGAGATCGCGCCACATACCGGCCGCACCGGGCACATTCGCCTGGCCACCCAGGATGCCCTCCGTCCCGACCTCCTTGGCGACGCGCGTGACCTCGCTCGCGAAAGAGGAGAGCTGGTCTACCATCTTGTTGACCGTGTTCTTCAGCAGCAGCAGCTCGCCGCGGGCCTCTACGTCGATCTTCTGCGACAGGTCCCCGTTCGCGACCGCCGTGGTCACGAGCGCGATGTTCCGGACCTGGGACGTCAGGTTTCCGGCGAGCCGGTTGACGTTTTCCGTGAGGTCCTTCCAGGTGCCGCTCATCTTGACCTCGGCCTGGCCGCCGAGCTTCCCGTCGGTGCCGACCTCCTTCGCGACGCGCGTGACCTCTCCTGCGAAAGAGGAGAGCTGGTCCACCATCTTGTTGACCGTGAGCTTCAGCTCGAGCATCTCGCCGCGGGCGTCCACCGCGATCTTCTGCGAGAGATCTCCGTTCGCGACCGCTGTGGTCACGAGCGCGATGTTCCGGACCTGCGACGTCAGGTTGTCCGCCAGGACGTTGACGCCGTCCGTCAGGTCCTTCCAGGTGCCGCTCATCCGGAGCTAGGCCTGGCCGCCGAGCTTGCCCTCCGTGCCGACCTCGCGCGCGACGCGCATGACCTCGCTCGCGAGGGCGCTGAGCTGGTCGACCATCGTGTTGATCGTGCTCTTGAGCTCGAGGAGCTCGCCGCGGGCGTCCACCGTGATCTTCCGTGAGAGGTCGCCGTTCGCCACCGCGGTCGTCACGAGCGCGATGTTCCGCACCTGGTTCGTGAGGTTCGCGGCCAGCAGGTTCACGCTCTCCGTGAGATCCTTCCAGGTGCCGCTCATCTTGACCTCGGCCTGGCCGCCGAGCTTGCCCTCCGTGCCGACGTCCTTGGCCACGCGCGTCACGTCGCTCGCGAACGAGCGGAGCTGGTCCACCATCGTGTTGACGGAGGTGGTGATGCGGAGGAACTCGCCGCGGACGGGCTTTCCCTCGATCTCGAGCGCCATCTTCTGCGACAGATCACCGGCCGCCACCGCGAGGATGACGCGCGCGGCCTCCGTCGACGGGCGGACGAGGTCGCCGATCAGCGCGTTGAACGACTCGACCTGGCTCGACCAGCCGCCCTGGGCGCCGCGGACGGCCGCGCGCTCCATCATCTCGCCGTCTCGCCCGACGACCTTGGAGACCCGCACGAACTCGACGGACGTGCCGTCCAGCATGGCCGCTACGTCGTTGAAGGCGGTCGCGACCTCTTTCGTGACGCGGCGCTCGCCGGGGAGGATCCGGACGCTGAAGTCGCCGGCCTTGAGCGCGCGCAGTGCGTCGCGGAGGTCTCCGAGCTCGAGGTCGCCTTCGGGGGCTTCGCCGGTAGAGGCTTGCTTGCGGGCGCGAAGCTTGCCCGGGACGGGCGGCGGCTGGATTTCCATACGACTCCAACGC
This sequence comes from Klebsiella pneumoniae, assembly GCA_945882675.1. Lineage (GTDB taxonomy): Bacteria > Myxococcota_A > UBA796 > UBA796 > CANLGQ01. The sequence continues at coordinate 8,363 of CAMCWU010000108.1, forward strand.
CCGGCTGCGGGCGGAATGCGGCGCGCCCGAGCGGGGAGCCGCGTCTACCCTAATCCGTTCGGCCCGCAAAAAATAAGATGCATACATCTTTTTCGCGAAACCCTCAGCCGGGTCGGCGCGCCTTCGCGAGCCAGACGTCGAAGGCGTTCGCGAAGGCGGTGGCGGCCCGCGCGTCGAACGGCGGCGGCCCCCCGCCCGTCATCAGCCCGTTGTTCCGGGCGTCCGTGAAGAAGTCGCGCTCGGCCAGCCGGGCGGTGACATTCTCCTTCGTGAAGAGCTCGCCCCGGAACGACAGCCCCGTGGCGCCCTTCGCGACGACCTGGGCCGCGAGCGGGATATCGGACGTGATCACGAGATCGCCGGGTTCGCAGTTGTCCACGAGCCAGTCGTCCGCGACGTCGAAGCCGCGCTGGACCTGCACCGTCTTGATGTTGAAGTGTCGCGGGACCGCGACCGCCCGGTTCGCCACGAGTACGACCGGGACATTCCGCTTGTCGGCGGCGCGGAACAGGATGTCCTTGACCTGGCGCGGCGCCCCGTCCCCGTCGATCCACACCTTCACGGCCGCACCTCCACGGGCGGCACGTATCCCTGCGGCGGCGCGGTGGCGCGCGGGGTACTTGGGCGTCCGGAGTCCCGATGGCGGCTGGTCCGGAGCGCGGCAGGCTCCCCACGATCGTGATGGTGACGAGCGAGATCGCTCCGTTCTCGAAGACGGGCGGCCTCGGCGACGTGTCCGGCGCGCTCGCGATAGCGCTCGCGGACGCGGGCCGGCGCGTGTTCACGGTCTCCCCTCGCTACGAGGGAAACCGGCACGACGGCGCGGGGGACACCGGGCTCCGCCTCTGGATCCCGCTCGGCGGCGCTATCCACCAGGTCCACGTCCACCACCAGCGCGTGGGGAATGTCGAGCACCTGTTCGTCTCCAACCCCATGTACGAGCGCGACGGGATCTACGGCGATCGGAACGGCAGCTTCGGCGACAACCATATCCGGTTCGGGCTGCTGTGCCGCGCGGCGATCGACACGGTGCGCCGACTCGGCTGGGACGGCCTCGGCGAAGACGTGATCTTCCACGTCAACGACTGGCAGACGTCGCTGCTGCCGATCTACCTCGACGCGCTCTACCGGCCGCTCGGCATGTTCACGGGCGCGCCGACGGTGCTGGCGATCCACAACCCCGCGCACCAGGGCCGTCTGCCGGCCGCGCTCTTCGACGACCTCGAGCTCCACCGCCGCTGGTTCTCGCCGGGCGCGCTCGACCAGCAGGGCGACCTCGGGCTGCTGCACGCCGGCCTGCTCGCGGCGGATCAGCTCACGACCGTCAGCCCCACCTTCGCGTGGGAGATCACGACGCCGGGCGGCGGCTTTGGCCTCGAGCCCATCCTCCGGCACCGGATGGCGGACCTCACGGGCATCCGCAACGGCATCGACGCCCGGATGTGGGACCCGGCGACCGACCCGCACCTGGCGGCGAACTTCTCGGCCGCCGACCTCTCCGGCAAACGAGCGTGCAAGGCTGCGCTGCAGCGCGAGCTCGGCCTGCGGGTGGACGCGGACATCCCCGTCCTCGGGAGCGTCGGGCGCCTCGACCCGCAGAAGGGGATCGAGCTCCTGCTCGAGAGCGTGCCGTGGATGGTGGAGCAGGGCGCGCAGGTGGTCCTCCTCGGATCGGCCGCGGCGGCCCATGTGCGCTACGAGCACCAGGCCCGCGAGCTCGAGCGCCGGTTCCCCGACCATGTCCGGAGCTGGGTCGGCTTCGACGAGGCCCTGTCGCACCGGATCGAGGCCGGGAGTGACATCTTCCTCATGCCGAGCCTGTTCGAGCCGTGCGGCCTGAACCAGATGTACAGCCTGCGCTACGGCACGCCGCCGGTGGTGCGCCGCACGGGCGGGCTCGCGGACACCGTCGCGAACTGGGATCCCCCGAACGACGTCGGCACGGGCTTCTCCTTCGATCGGCCGCTCGCGGGGGCGTTCCGGGACGCCGTGTGGCGCGCGCTGCAGCTCTGGCGCGGGGACCGGGGCGCGTTCGAGCGCATGCAGAAGCGCGGGATGGAGTTCGACTACTCCTGGGCGCCGGCGGTGGACCTGTACGAGGAGGTCTACCGGAAGGCGCTCGCGCGGCGGGGGCGCTAGCCAGTAATCGACAGTTCACCCGGGTGAACTGAGCCGAAACTGGCAGTGGGGGGCTCGAACCCATGCCCGGGTGGCCGGGCTCCGGTCCGTGCGCTCGCGGCAGGGCAACCGGAGGGCCTGCCGTGCCCTCCCGGGGGCCGCATCTGCCGGGATGGTCAACCATGGGCGGGGAAGCGGCCCCCCGCGGGGCCGCATCTGTCGGGATGGTCAACCATCGGCGAGGAAGCGGCCCTCCGCTGGGGCCGCGTGTAGCGTGATTGGTGCAGAACGGCGGCCCGACCGAGCGAGCCGACAATCCACCACATAGCTCCCAGACGTCTGGGAGTGACCGGGGGCAAAACGACGTCCGCGCGTTACCACGGCGCCGTTCCGCGGGAGCGTTGGCAGCGCTCACGCGACGCGCACCACCCGGGCGACCCCGCCGCCCGCTCGTACCCGGTCGCACAGCCACCCCACGTGGCACGCGGTGCCCTCGAACACCACGCCGGGAAGCCGCGCCTTCAGCGCTACCCCGTCCGCGATTTCGAGCCCGAGCGCCTCCCGCAGCGCCTTCCACGCGGCTGGCCCGGCGCATGCGTCCACCACGAGCGCCCAGGTCCCGCCGCGCGCG
>CAMCWU010000109.1 GCA_945882675.1 Klebsiella pneumoniae
CACGCGCTGCCCCGAGAGCAGCGCGACCCGGCCATGCAGGCGCTGGCCGACCACCTCCTGTTCGAGCGGATCGCCGCGGTCGTCCCCGTCATCCCGGTGCCGCTCCTGTGCGCGGCGCTCCTCGCGGGCGGGCCGATGGACGCCCTGGCCATCCGCGGGCGGATCCGGCGGATGCTGGCGGGGCTGCGGGCGACCGGCGCGCCGATCCGGTTCGGACGTGCCTTTGCCGGGATCGCCGTCCGCCGCACGGACGACGCCGACAGCCGCGTCCCCGGCCTAGACCAGGCGATCGTGGACGACGAGGAGGCCGAGCAGCTCTACCACCTCGCGAGCGGGCTCCTGGTGCGGCGGCGCGTGCTCCGGCGGGTCCACACGGTGACGGGCGCGGGGGTGGAGCCGGCGCCGGGGTGCGAGGACCTCGTCACGTACTATGCGCGCTCGATCGAGCACCATCTCGCGCGCATCCCGGTGGCGCCGTGACGCCCACGTTCTGGTACGACGTGGCGTGCCCGTTCGCGTACGCGGCGGCCCTGCGGCTGCGCGAGCGCGACATGGCGTGGAGGCCGATCCTGCTCGGCGGGCTGCTGCGCGACCTCGGCGTGGCGAGCGACCCGAACCTGGCGATGCCGGCCAGCAAGCGTCGCGCGCTCCGCGAGGACGCCGTCTGGCAGGTGGGGCGCGCCGGCCGGCGGATCCGGCTGACGGAGGAGACCCCGCGTTCGCTGGGCGCGATGCGGCTGTGCGCCGCCGCCCCGGACGCCGTGCGGCCGGACCTCTCGCTGGCGCTGTGGGCCGCGTTCTGGGAGGACGGGCGGGACATCGCGGAGCCGGCGGTGCTGGCGGAGATCGCCGCCCGGTACGGGCTCGATCCCGCGATGGAGGGCCGCGACGCGCTGTGGGCGTCCACCACGGCCGCGCGGGACGCCGGCGTCTTCGGCGTGCCCACGCTGCAGGTCGGCGACCGGCTGGACTGGGGCGCCGACCGCATCGACGCCGATCCGTGGCGGCCGGGCCCACCACTGCCGCCGAACGGTCGGATCCTCCGCGTCTACCACGACTTCGCGAGCCCGTTCTCGTACCTGGGCGTGGTCGGCGCCGCGGAGCTCGCCGCCGCCCATGGCCGCACGCTGGAGCTCGTGCCGATCCTGCTCGGAGCTCTGTTCCGCGCGATCGGGACGCCGGATGTGCCGCTCCTGGCGTTCTCGGAGCCGCGCCGGCAGTGGAGCCTGCGGGATCTGCACGAGCAGGCGGCGCTGCGCGGCGTGCCGTTCCGCTTCCCGTCGCGGTTCCCCATGCGGACGGTGACGGCGGCGCGCGTGGCGCTCCTCGAGCCCGCCGCGACGCTGCCGATCTACCGGGCCGCGTGGGCGGACGATCGGGACATCTCGGAGCCCGAGATCCTGGTGGAGATCCTCGACTCAGCCGGGTTCGACGGCCGGGCGCTCGTCGACGGCGCCGCGTCATCCGAGGCGAAGCTGCAACTTCGCGCCAACACGGACGCTGCGCGGGATGCAGGCGTGTTCGGCGTGCCTACATTCTCCGTGGACGGCGCGCTCGTGTGGGGCCAGGACCGGCGGGCTCGCGTCGCGGAGCTCATGGAGGCGGGATGAGGACCCTGGTGGTCGGCGACGTGCACGGCTGCGCGGACGAGCTCGCGCGGCTGGTGGCGACCGCGGCGGCGGACCGCGTGGTGCTCGTGGGAGATCTCTACACCAAGGGCCCCGACCCGGTCGGCGTCTGGCGCCAGATCCGGGCCGGTGGGTTCGAGGCCGTCCTCGGGAACCACGACGCCCGGGTGCTCGACGCCGTCGGCAGCCGCGAGGACAAGGGCGCCCGCAAGGTCGTCGACGCGCTGGCTGCCGCGGATCCCGCCGCGATCCCGTGGCTGCGGCGGCGGCCGCTGTTCCTGGACGTCGCGGGGTTCACGGTGGTCCACGCGGGGCTCCACCCGTCGGGCGACCTCGCGCGGACCGAGCGGAACCAGGCCTTGAACTTGCGCCGCTGGCCGAACGAGGCCCCCACGGATCCCCACTGGTACGACGTGTACACCGGCGATCGGAGGGTGATCTTTGGCCACGACGCGGTGACGGGCGTGGTCCGCATCGAACGGGACGACCAGCCGTTCATCGTCGGGCTCGACTCGGGGTGCGTCTACGGGGGGGCGCTGTCGGGCTGGATCGTCGAGGAGGACCGGCTGATCCAGATCCCGGCGGCGCGGGCGTACAAGCCGATCAAGCTCCGCGGTGCGGCCTGAGCGGTCCATCCGAGGGAGCCCCGATCGACGGTGGGACGTCGATCGTGACGCGGGGTGCTCCTGGGACGCCGCGAACCCGAAGAGCGCCCTCTTGATCTTCGCGCCCCTGGTGTGAACCGTTCGAGCCAGCGCCGCGGATCCTTACATTCCTGAGGTCTCCGGGGTCGCACTTCGGAATTTCCGGATGGGCGGTGTCCTGAATATCGCCTCGTCGAGAGCCAACATTCGCAGCACGGTGCGCCCGTGCTCGTTCATGTCCTGCAGTTTCCTTGGCAGCGTGCGACCCCCGGCGACCACGCGCAGCACCATGACGTGGGCGAAGGGCAGCCACGCGACCTCGGTGGTGGGCTTCGCGGTCGGCTTTTTCAAGCGGTCGGGGATGGTCGCGCCGGTCTCCGCCAGCTGCTTGCGCAGCTCGAACTGGATGTAGTTGCGCACCATCAACGCCAGCATCATCACGAGCGACAGCGCGGCGATCCGCGTCGGCGTGTGCAGGAAGACCGGCGCGACGGTCGCGATATTCTTGAGCCAGCGGAAGCCCGTGTGGCCCTCGATGATGTGTTGGTGCCGATACTCGGCCAGGACCCTCGAGTCCGGCCACGCGACCTCGTCCGTGTGGTCCGTGATGAGGACGAAGTGCCGCGCATGGAACCGGAGTTTCTCGACCTCGGCGGTGAGCGGCGTCAGCGGCTGCTTCTCGACGAGCTTGAACACGGTGGCCTCGGGCGGGACCGAGCCCACCTTGGGACGACCGCGCGTGGGGCGCTTCACCGGCACGGTGGTGGCCACGACCTCGACGTGGGCCTCGTGAAGCCCGAGCTTACGGGTGAGCTTCTGCAGGGCGCTGGCCGCGTCCTCCTGGCACGACCAGGCCTGCTTGCGGGCGGCGGCGAGGTCCTTCTCGAAGCTGGCGCGTTCGCGCTCCAGCCGGCGTTCGACGACCCCTTCGCCCTCCTCGTCGAGCTGGTTGGACTCCACGACCAGGAACCGCAGCGGCACCCTGCGCTCGTGGTTGTCGCCAGCGGTGCCCACGCCCACCGTGAAGTCGCTTACGAACGACTTTCCGCCGTACACCCGAGGCGGATCCTTCTTCGTCCGACCGGGGCTCCGAGCCAGCTCCGGCAGCGCCTGGCCCTCCACCCGGACGCGCTCGACGAGCTCCTCGCGCAGCCCGTAGTTGCGCGGCAGCAGCGACACGAAGTGGAACTTCTGACCAAGAAGCTGACCAATCGTCCGGGCGTCGACCAGCTTGCAGTCGCCGATGAGCGTGACGTCGGCGGGATCCGGCAGCAGCTCGACGAGCGTCTCGAGGTGGAACCGGTTCACCATCGGGTCCGAGGCGTTGCCCGAGAACAAGGTCGCCGCAAGCGGGATCCCGGTGCTGCCGTGCAGCCCGAGCCCGAAGACCAGCTGCGGCAGGTCCGGCCGGTTGTCCTTGGAGTAGCCGCGGGCGGGGATCACGCGGCCCTCGGCGCTCTCGTAGGCGCCCTGGAGCGCGATGGACGTGGTGTCGAGGTGCACGGTGTGCACCTCGGGCGTCTCCGGGCGTCCGAGGTAGTTCTTCGCGACGGCGCTCAGGATGTTCTCGGTGCCGGCCTCGTAGATGTGGTCCAGGCACGCGGCGAGCCGCGCGTCGTTGAAATAGGACGCCTGGACGCCCGCTCCCAAGAGCAGCTCCACGTCGGTTCCCGACAACCACTCGTCCATGTCGTAGAGCGCGACACGGCCCTGAAGGATGTTGAGAACCATGACGAGCACCGCTTCGGCATCCGATACCCGATTCCGAGGGTCCGAACCGAGCAACTCGTCGAGCGTGTCCAGGATCCCGATCCGATCCATGATGGCGCGAACCACGGGAAGGTGGGCGACGGCCCTGGCGATCACCTCCATCTCGATGTCAGCGGACGCGGCGGGGGGCGGGGGTGTGGTCACGGTGACTCCACGGCAGGGTGCGCGCCGACCGGATCACACCGCCGGGATCGGGCGTCCAGCGCCCGCGATCACGCTATGCCGCAGAGCCCGGCGAGAAGGATCGGCCAACCCCGCGATCCGGCGAACCAGGAAAATCTCGGCCTCCGCTCAGGCCGACCTCAGGAATGGGGGCGGATCGGAACGAGAGCGGCCCAGTCCAGGGGCGATCGGACAGGTTCACACGGGGAGCACGAAGATCACCAGGATCGGGCAGGGTGACCGACTGCCTCGCCAGGACTCGACCTCACGGGGCGATGTCGGCTCCGAGCAGCAGGTACACTGCGCCGCGCCCCTCGCCGGCCGGCCACCAGTGCGCACCCACCACCAGGTCGTCGCGCGCGTCACCATCGGCGTCGACCACGGCCATCGCGCGGCCGAACAGGTCGAAGTCGTTCTCGCCGTGCACCTGGTACGGCGCGTCCTCCGTCTGCGAGATGCCGCTCACCGGGCCTGGAAACACGAGGACGGCGCCGGGCGAGCGACCCGGGGGCACGCCCGACGCGCCGACCACGAGGTCGGTCGTGCCGTCGCCGGTGACGTCCGCGCCTGCGATGCCGAACCCGGCGCCCTCGCCCAGGAACCCGCCGTGGACCTGGATCGGGACGTCGTCCACGGGACCGAACCCGAGCCCTGTCGTGCTCCCGGCCACGACGTAAACCCGGCCGGTGCGGAATGGATCGGTACCCCAGGTCGCGGCGGAGAAGGCGAAGTCGTCCACCCCGTCCCCCGTCACGTCTCCGACCGGCTCGACGACCTCCCCCAGGCCGGACTGGGTGTCCGTGTTGGTCCAGACGCCGAGGGCGTCGTCCTCCGAGCCTACCCCCGTCCAGGGGCCCGGGAAGAGCGCGACGCCACCGTACATGGACGCCGTCACCGCCAGATCGAGCTGGCCGTCGCCGTCGAGGTCCACCGCCGCGAATTCCCCCCCGAAGCCCGGTCCGCCGCGGAGGGCGAGGTCGAGTGACGCCGCCGCCACCTCCCCGGTCACGGCCGGGTCCACGGCGTACAGTGCTCCGTCCGCGATCCCTATACCGCCCACGGCGCCCATGACCAGCAGGGCGTCGTCGCCCGCCCCCACAGCGGCGAAGACGAGATCGGTAGCGAGTTTGTCCTGCGGGCCGGCCGTAACGACGAGGGAGGCGGCGTCCGCGAGGGAGCCGGTCGCCGCAGCGTCGAGCACGAAGACCCGCGTGTGCCACTCCCAATCGCCCGCCTGGCCGACGGCCACGATGGGAGCGCCGTCCCCATCCGGATCCCCGATCGCGATCGCAGCGCCGCCGAGCGCAAAGTACATCTCGCACGGCCAGGTCGCCGTCTGCGCCAGGTCCGGCAGGCGCAGCGCCGCGGCCGAGCAGTCGACCCCCGCGTACGTTTCGCCGACCGATCCCACGACGACCGTGTCGCCCCACGCTGCGAGGGAAGACGCCGCGAACTGCGTGGTCTCGGCCCCGGCCCACTGCGCAGCGGCGACGTCCGTGACGCACGGCTGCTGCGCGCAGGCCACCGCGACGGCGCCGCCGGTGTCACCGCCGCTGTCCTGGCTCGCGGGCTTCCCGTTGCAACCGACCAGGAGCACGAGCGCGAGCATCACGGGTCGAGGCCGTTGAATGTCGCTTGCGAGTCCCAGTCGTTCTGCATCGAGCTCCCGCCGACCGTGAATGCCCCGCTCGACATCCGCGGTGTCGGGTAGTCCGACGTGGTGCCGGCGCCGGAGATTGTCCACGAGTTGGGGTTGGCCTTGTCGACGATATCGAACAGGTTCGCGACCGTGACGGCCTCGTTCGTCCGCATATCCCACATGTGCCGCAGCACGTCGTACTCGAGGCCGCGGTTGTGTATGGCCCCCGTCGCGAGGCAGTGCGCACCGAGCCAGTCGCTTCCCTGTGTGAAGCCAGCGGGTAGGCCCGTGCCGTCCTCGCAGCTGAACACCTCGACGTCTCCAGGGTCGTTCGTATCTCCGTCCAGGTTCCAGTCCTGTGTATTGCGCGCCTGGTACTCGCAGTCCGTGCTCACGCCGACAACGTCGTCGTTGAAGCTGAAGGCGGCGTACGCGTTGGCGACGCCTTCGGTCCATGCGGCGCTGGCATACTCCTTGCTGTTGTACTTGTGCCCGCCGTTATCGTACGCCGGACTGCAATCGCCGACGTTCGCGTCGTAGTCCGAGTTCATCCCGTTGTTCCCGTTCTTGAGGTCCGTGACCGCATGGCCCATCTCGTGGGCGATTATGAACTTCTCGTCCGGGTCGCCGTTCGTGGGGTTGATATAGATCTTGTCCGCGCTGTAGCAGCTGTTATCTGAGTCGCCGGGGCACTCGTCGACCCAGAACTCGAAGGTCTCGTTGGAAAGGCCCGCGTCGTGGGCATAGAGTGCCCGGGTCGCCGCTGCCATGACGTTGATCCCGTCCGTGACGCCGGTCGTGTACGAGTACGTCTGGCCCGACACCGGAATGTGCGTGTACATCGTGGACGCGCCGATCCCGTAGCCGCCGGCCCCTTGGATCAAGACCGCCAGGTAGTTGTCGTTGAGGGACGCCTTCCGTAGCGACTTGACGGTGTACGTGGTCGCATTGTCGAGGACGGGCGTCGCGCAGCCGTTGATGTCGGCATAATAGTCGAAGTAGCTGTTGTCCGGCTTGACGAAGCGGATGTCCACTCCGCGCGCGGGGTACGTGGAGCCCGTGAGAAAGTCCCCACTGGCGCCGTCAGTGTATGAGACGCTGTAGGTCACGCAGTAGGTTGCCGTGATCAGTGCCGCGCGTGCGTCACCGCCGGTGAGCAGGAGCACCACGGCGAACATCCACTTGAGGGCGCTCATGGCGCCACCCCCATTCCAGCGCTCACTTCCTCGACGACGCCATCTACCACCGGTGCCCGGACCGCACGCGTCGTGCCCTCGGCCCAGTCGTGGAGCGTGATCAGCCCGGCCGCGTCGCGCCATGCCCATGCCTTCAGCGAGTGGTTGCCGACCCGTGCGCCGGTTCCGGGGTCGTACGCCGTGACGAGAATTCGCACCGACGCCATCGTCGCACCAATCTCGTCCGGGAGATCGACGGTCAGGACGATCGGCACGTCCCGGTCAGCCGCCACCAGCGGACCCTCGCACCACGCAACCTGGGTGCCGGGCGCCAGCTCGACGGTCACGTCGATCACGTGCTCCGCACCGGCGGCGAACGGGAAGATGGACACAACGGGCACGAGCGCGTCAGCGAGCGAGGTCGTCCACACGGGTCCCCATCCCCCAGGGTCGGTGGGCATCACCGGCTGCTCCTCCACCGTCGCCAGCTCATCGGGCGACGAGGCTACCGCAACCCCCCCCCCCCAGGGCGACCCCCATCCAACAGAGCGCGTAACGCATCTTCCCCCCTACCCGCCATCGCGCGGACCCGGTTGTGAGGTAACTCATCCGTTGGGCCTGTCAACATCCTATGTGACGTGGACGTCGTCAGCTCCGTTTGCGCGAGGACTTGTCGCGATCGACGCCCCCTGCCGCTGCGTTGTCGTTCCGCCACCGACCGGTGCGCGACCTGCGCGCTCCGCTCCGCGGCGCCGCCTGAGGAGCAGGAGCGCCAGCCACGGCGCACCCATGGGCGATGTCGCGCACCCCTTCGAGTCCTCCGGCGGATCGGTCACGGGCGGGGCGTCCGTGTCGTCCGGCGTGCCCGTGTCGGCGGGCGGCTCTTCCGGCTCCGACGCGAGATCACCACATTCGATATCCCGCTTGAACGCGGCGAGATCGAGCGGTCCGGACGGCTCGACGTGCACCTCCAGCGCGCCGGCGGCCGGCGGGACCCCGCGGGCGTCGCCGCACCAGTCGTCCCCCCCCGCATCACCCGCCCCGTCGAGGGGTCCGCTCGCCACCGGGAACAGGTCGAGCCCCGCGGGATCGACCCAGCAGGCCGCGGGCTCCAGGCATGCCACGTTGCCCGTGCCGTCGGCCGGGAGCGGTCCGTCCACGGCGTTCCCCACGAAGGCGCTCCCAGCCACCACGGAGACCGGGGCTCCGCCGCCGACGATCGTGTTGCCGTACCACGCCGCGCCTGCGCCCCCGGTCAATCCGCCCACCAGCACATTCGCGGTCCACGTGGACGCCCCGGCCACCACCGCGCCGCGGGCCAGGTTCCCCGTGGCGTCCACGCCGCCGCCCACTTCCAGCGCGGTCGTGGCGTCCACCACATTGCCGTCGAGCAGCCCGCCGGCCGCGTCAATTCGAATGCCGGTTTCGAGGCCGACGAACAGCGACTCCTCTACCCACGCGCCCACGACGCGCGAATCCTCCACCACCACGCCGGCGCCGCCCGCCCCCTGCACGTCCATATCCGTGAGCCGCAGGCCCGTGACCACGCCCGTGGCCCGGATCCCCGTGCCCGCGACGGCCGAGAGCCGGTTGTCGAGGAGCCACACCGTCTGGCCGCCCGTGACCTGGATCGCGTCCACGCCCACCGGCACGTCCGGGAAGTCGATCCACGCGACCTGGAGCATCTCCCCGTTCACGCGCAGGATGTGGTCGGAGACGCCGTCCCAGTGGATCCGGGGGCGGTACGCCTGGTCCTGGGCCGCGAGGACGCTGTACTCGGACTCTGCCACCGGCGGCTTAGCCGTGATCTCGCACGGGCCCGTGTAGTCGCCGGGCGCGAGCAACAGCAGGTCGCCGGCGCCCATGGCGTCGCGGAACATGCCGCACCAGTCGTCTGCCGGGCCCGCGAACACGAGGACCGGCACGTGCGCCGACGCGGCCGTGGCGAGCCACCACATCATCGCGCCCCCGCTCATCGGGAGAGCGTCGCCAGGAAGCTGCCGTTCGCGACCCGCTCGGTTCCCACGCGCGCCTCCCCTTCACATCTTAGCATGCCGTGGCGCACGTCCGTCACGGTGGCTTCGAGGACCAGCGTCTCGCCCGGCCGGACCGGGCGGCGGAAGCGGACCTTGTCCATGCCGACCAGGAACACGTCCCGGCCCGCGAGATCGCGGTTTCCCGTCAGGTACGCCAGGGCCGCGACCTGCGCGAGGCCCTCCGCCACCAGCACGCCCGGGAGCACCGGATTGCCGGGGAAGTGCCCCGGGATCCAGAAGGCGTCGTCGCGGACGTCGTGCTCGCCCACCGCCCGCTTCCCGGGCTCGAGCTCGGTCAGCCGGTCCACCCACAGGAACGGTGCGCGGTGCGGCAGCAGCCCCTCGATCTCACTCCGGTCCATCGTCGCGCTCCGTCGTCGGGATGTCGAAAGCCGCCTCGATCCGGGCGACCCGGCGGATGAGGTCCGGCAGGCGCTTGAGCGCCGCGACCTCGCGCAGCCAGCGCTTGTACGGTCGCGCCGGGGACCCGCCGATCCACGCGCCCGCGGGCACGTCCTTCGCCGCGGACGCGAGGCCGGCGAACACCGCGCCATCCCCGACTTCGATGTGGTCGACGACCGCGGTCCGCCCGGCCATCACGACGCGGTTGCCGAGACGCGCGCCGCCCGCGACGCCCGCGAACGCCGCGAGCATGCACTCCGCGCCGATGCGCACCCCGTGGGCGACCTGCACGAGGTTGTCGAGCCGGGATCCGCGTCCGACGCGGGTCTCGTCGATGGCGGCCCGGTCCACGCACGCGTTGGCGCCGACGTGCACGTCGTCCTCGAGGACCGCGATCCCGACCTGGGGGACCCGCCGCGGCCCGTTCGGCCCGAGGACGTGCCCGAACCCGTCCGCGCCGATCACCGCCCCCGGGCCCAGGAACACGCGGTCGCCGAGGACGCAGGCCTCCATGATCACAGCACCCGGCCCGATCCGGCACCGCTCGCCGATCCGGGCGTTCGGTCCGACGTATGCGTGGGGCATGAGCCAGGTCCCGCTGCCCACCACCGCTCCCGCCTCCACGACCGCGTACGGCCCGATCGTCGCGCCGTCCGCAATGGCCGTGGGGTCGACCACCGCGGTCGGGTGGATCCCGGGCTCCGGCCAGTACAACGGCAGGATCTCCGCCGCGGCCAGCGCATAGGCGTACCGCGGGTCCCTCACGCGGATGGCCACCGTGCCGGCCGGTACCGGCAAGCCGGGCTTCAGGAGCACCACGCCCGCCCGCGTGCCCGCCAGCAGGCGCTCCCAGCGCGCCCCCGAGCAGAACGCGAGCTGCGCCAGACCGGCCCGATCCAGAGCTCCAACGCCGTCGATCTCGCGATCGGCGTCTCCCTCGACCGCGCCGCCCACCAGCGCGGCGATGCGCCCGGCCGTCACGCCCACCGGCTACTTGTAGGTCGCGTCGTAGCGCGTGACGAGGTCGTTCGTCATGTCGACCACGTCGCTGCCCGTGTAGACGGCGGCGGCCGAGTCGATGACCAGGGAGTAGCTCTTCTCCTTCGCGATCGTGCTCACGAGCGTGCGCATCTTCGCGTCGAGGTCCTGCAGCATGGTGCCGTACACCTGCTGGAGCTCCTGCTGGTACGTCTGATACTTCTGCTCGAACGTCTGCTGCTGCATGCCGAGCTTCTGCTCGGTTTCCGCGCGGGCCTGGTCGGACAAGATCATGGCGCGGGACTGATAGTCCTGGATCGCGGCCTCGAGATCCGTCTTCATCTTGTCGATCTCGGCCTTGCGCGTCTGGTACATGGTGTCGATCTTCTTCTGGGCGTTCTTGCCCTCCACCGTCTGGGTGACGGCGCGCTGGAAGTCGACCACGGCGATCTGGCCGGCGAGCGCCGGGCTCGCGGCAAGCAGGCCGACAATCAGGCAGATGGCGAACGCGAGCTGGCGGATCATCGGAGGCTCCTCGGACACGGGGCGGGGG
>CAMCWU010000110.1 GCA_945882675.1 Klebsiella pneumoniae
TCAGCTCCTTCTGGCGGGCCTTCTTGATCTTTTCGGGGAGCTGGTCGCCGAGGGTCGCCGCGTGCGTCCCGTCCTCCTGGAAGTACGTGAACACGCCGACATGGTGGAACTGGCTCTGCCGCACGAAGTCGCACAGCTCGGCGAAGTCGGCGTCCGTCTCACCAGGGAAGCCCACGATGAACGTGGTGCGGATCGCGATGTCCGGGACAGCCCCGCGGACGCGCTGAAGGATCCGCTCCTGGCCTTCGCGCGTGACGCCGCGGCGCATCGCCTTGAGCATGGGCCCCGACGCGTGCTGGAGCGGCACGTCCAGGTACTTCACGACCTTCGGGTTGTGCGCGAGCTGCTCGAGGAGGCCGTCCGGCAAGCCGTGCGGGTAGGCATAGTGCAGGCGGATCCAGCGGATCGCCTCGATCTCCGAAAGCTGCTGCATGAGCGGGCCGAGGCCGGTCCCGTTCTTCAGATCCTTGCCGTACGCCGTGCTGTCCTGGCTGACGAGGTTGATCTCGACGACGCCCTGCTCCGCGAGCTGGCGCGCTTCCGTCACGAGGCTCGGGATCGTCCGGCTGCGGAGGTTTCCCCGCAGCGTCGGGATGATGCAGAAGCTGCAACGGTGGTCGCAGCCTTCCGAGATCTTCAGGTACGCGCTCGCCTTGCTCCACGAGTTGACGCGCGGCGCCAGCTCGTCCGGGAGGTACAGGGGGATGTCCACGTGGGTCTTCGGGGCGCGGGCGTCGCGGACGTCCAGCACTTCGCGCAGGCGGTGGTACTCGCCGGTGCCGAGGAAGGCGTCCACCTCGGGGAGCTCGGCTTCGAGCGAGGATCCGTACCGCTGTACCATGCACCCGGTGACGACGAGCTTCTTCGCGGTGCCGGCCGTCTTGAACTTCGCCATCTCGATGACGGTGTCGATCGACTCCTCCGTCGCCGGCTGGATGAAGCTGCAGGTGTTGACGACGATGACCTCTGCGTCCGCCGGGTCGTCCACCATCTGGAACGCGCCGGACTGCAGGGCGCCCACCATGACCTCGCTGTCGACGCGGTTCTTCGGGCAGCCGAGGCTCACGAAGTGGACCTTGCGGGCGCCTTCGGCGACGTCCATGAGGGTCGCCCCTTCCAGGACGGGGCGGGACGAGGTGGTGGTCGACGGGATCGTCATCGTACGCACTCCAGGCGGCGGACCGGCGAAAGTAGCACGGCAAGCCGCCCGGAACAAGCGTCCGGCTACTTTCCGCTCGAGATGACCTGGGTCCCCGCGGGCGGCACGAACTGGAACGTGGCCGGATCGAGCGCCGCTCCCGCCTTCACGTCCGTGAACACCATCTCCGTCTTCGTGCCCATCGCGTCCGTCAGCTCGATCTTCTGCAGATCCAGGCCCGCCGAGAGCGTGAGCCGCACCTTCGAGAGCTGGCCGTCCGCCGTCTTCGGGGCGAGGTCGACGACGACGCCGGTCGGCGGCTGCGGATCGGGCGCGGTCACCGTGAACAGGTCGCCCACTCGGTCGAGCGACTGGAGCAGGCCGTCCGCGCCCGTCGGCGTATAGGGGTACTGGATCGCCTGCTTTGCGTCGGGCGTGTACATCGTGAGCATCTTGCCGTCCGTCACGTACACGCGGCCGTCGCCGGTGAAGTCCCAGCGCATCTTCCCGGGGCGCTGCAGCGTCATGCGGCCCGGCTGGACGTCGTCGCCGTAGAGCGGGCTCTTCACCGTCTGGACGAAGCTCGCCTGCAGGCTGGTGACGGCGCCGTAGTGCGCCTCGATCCGCTCGACGATGGGCGCTGGATCGGCCGCCAGCGCCATCCCCGCGAGAACCAGACCCCACATGGTCACCTCTTGTCCTACATAACACCCCGGGGAGTGGGGAAATTCTAGGCCGACAGTCGGTCGATCAGCACTTCGCGCGGGCGCGCGCCGTCCGCGGGGCCCACCACCCCGTCGGCCTCCATCAGCTCGATCAGGCGGGCCGCCCGGTTGTAGCCGATCTTCAGGTGCCGCTGGACCAGGCTCGTGCTCGCCTTCCCGGCGTTGAGGACCACGTCCACCGCCTGGCGGTACAGGTCGTCCCTCTCCTCGTCGTCGCCAGCGTCCCCGCCCGCCCCGAGGCTGTGCTCCTGCGTCACTGCGGCGATGTAGTTCGGGGCGCGCTGGTCGCGCAGGAAGTCGACCACCCGGCTTACCTCCTCGTCGCCGACGAACGCGCCGTGGCAACGCACGAGATCGCCCGAGTTCGGCAGGTACAGCATGTCGCCGCGCCCGAGCAGGGCCTCTGCGCCGCCGGCGTCGAGGATCGTGCGGCTGTCGATCGACGAGCGCAGCTTGAAGCTGATCCGCGTCGGCAGGTTGCTCTTGATCAGACCGGTGACGACGTCGACCGATGGGCGCTGGGTCGCGACGATGAGGTGGATGCCGCACGCGCGCGCCATCTGCGTCAGGCGCGCGATACTGCCTTCGACCTCCTTCTTCGCGACGAGCATCAGGTCCGCGAGCTCGTCGATGATGATGACAATGTACGGCAGACGCTCGGGCTTCGGCGGCGTCTGCTCGACGGGCCAGTCCTTCGGGGCGTAGCGACGGGCCTTCTCGGGGGTCCAGTTCGGCGCCTCGCGGTCGACCTTCTCGTTGTAGGATTGGATGTTCCGCGTGTCCCAGCGGGCCAGGAGGCCGTAGCGATCGTCCATCTCGCGGCACGCCCAGGCGAGCGCGGACGACGCCTGCTTCGCCTCCGTCACGACGGGGTGCAGCAGGTGAGGGATATCCTCGTACATCTTGAACTCGAGCTTCTTCGGATCGACGAGCAGCAGCCGGAGCTCGTCCGGCGTGCGCGTGAAGAGCAGCGAGAGGAGCATCCCGTTGACGCCCACGGACTTGCCCGCGCCGGTGGTGCCGCCGACGAGCAGATGCGGCATCTTCGCCAGGTCGGCGACCATGGGCCGGCCCTCCACGTCCTTCCCGAGGATGCAGGGCAGCGCCATCTTGTTGTCGCGGAACTCGGGGCTCGCGAGAAGCTCGCGCAGGTAGATGTTCATCCGCTGCGGGCTCGGGATCTCGATGCCGACGACGCCCTTGCCGGGGATCGGGGCCACGACGCGGACGGAGATCGCACACAGCGCCATCGCGAGATCGTCCGCCAGGCCCGCGATCCTGCGGACGGAGATCCCGGCTTCCGGGAGGAACTCGAGCGTGGTGACGACAGGGCCGACCCGCACGTCGGTGACCGCACCCGCGACCTTGAAGGACGCGAGCGTCTCCTCCACGGTCCGCGCCATGCGGCGGAGCTCCTCCGGATCGAACTGGGCGTGCTGCTTCGGCACGACGTCGAGGAGGTTCAGCGGCGGGAGCTCGAAGCTCCCCTGATCGGCGACGAGGGCCTTCCCGTCGTCCTTGAACGCCTTGTCGAGGAACGCGGCCTTGTGGATCATAGCAGGAGCGCTATTGCGCGTGGCCACCGACGGCGACTCGTCCACCGACACGGGCTCGGGCTTCACGGGCTTGGGAGCGGGCTTCGGGACGGGCGGGGGCTCGAGCGGCACGATCGTCGGAGCGCGCACCATGGCGGGGCGCGGATCCGAGAGGTCCTCCATCATCATGGGCGCGGAGATCGCGCGCTCCGGGGCGCGGACGACCGCGCGGACCGCGGGCGCGGCGGGGCGCACGGCGCGCTCTGGGACGGCCTCCGGCGTGTCCGAGGCCTCGTTCAGCTCGGCGCTCGGGCTCGTGAGCTCGTCCCGCTCGGGCCAGGTGCCGGTCTCGCGGTCCGCGCCCTCGGACGTGCGGGTGCGGGGCGCGAGGCCCTCGAACAGGCCAGCGACCTCCGACGGGGGGTCCAGACGCTTCGGGCGCCACTCTGCGCGGCTCGGCGGGGCCTCCGTGGGCGCCCACACGACGTGCGCCAGCTTCACGGCGCCGATCGCGGTGCCGTCCACCTCGGACGGGAGGTCGTCGGATGCATCCGATGCCTCGAGCCGGCCGTCCCACTCGTCACGGAGCGGGAGCTCGTCCTCCTCCACCGCGTCGTCCCGCCGCTGGAGCGACTCCACCATCCGGCGCAGCGTCCCCACCACGCTGCCTGCCCCGCCGCGCACCACGCCGACGAAGCCGCCGATCACCATGCCCACGGCGCTGAACCCGTGCCGCCGCGCTGCGTGCGCCAGGTCCGTGAGCAGGCGGCCCAGGCGCGGGACCAGGATCTCCAGGTGGTCGGCGGCCCAGCCGACGAGGCGGCTCCACCGAATGTCGCCGAGCCAGGTCACGCCAGCCGTGATCACGCCCAGGAGCGCGATCCACGCGCCAACGGTGCCCACGCCCGCCTCCAGCAGCTCTGCCGACGCGCGGCCCACCACGCCGCCCGGGGGGAACGCGCCGCCGGGCCGCAGGACCAGGTGCACCACGCCCAGGGTCGCGCAGTAGACGGCGGTCGCGGCCGCTACCCGGCCGGTGTGCCACACGCGACGCCCTGCGAGTGCCAGGATCGAGCCGACCATCAACACGAACGTGCCGTACGCACCCCAGCCGACCCCCTGGAACACCAGGTCCGCGAGGTTCGCCCCGATGGGACCGCACTTGTTGAGCACCTCCACCCGGCCGTCGCGGTGCAGCAGGGTGGCGTCCGCCGGGTCGTAGCAGAGGATCGAGACCATGGCGAACATGGACGCGAGCAGCACGCCGAGGAGCGTGAGCTCGCGCTGCCGCTCCCCCACGATCGCGCCGACCGCCGTCGTGAGCTGCTCGACGAGCCGCGCGGGCGCGGATGTCCCCGGCGCGGAGGCCGAGGTCGCTACGGTCTTTTCCCTGCGTGCCACCGGCCACTCCCCGCGGCGGGCACGCTCTTGACGCGTCATATGCCCACCTGAGGCAGGACATTAGCACACGACGCGGATCTTGTCGCGCGGCGACACAATGGCGGAGACGTTCAGTCCCCTCCCCTGCCCTGGCCAGTCCCGCTCAGTAGGTGAAGGTCGTCTCGAGGTGCACGCCGACGTCGTCGTACTCGACCAGATCGTCGGTCGAGTAGCGCGCCTGGTAGAACACGCCGGCCCCGAGCTTGGCCCAGTCGGAGAGCGAGTAGCCGAGGTCGAGGGCGGCGCGGTTGTACACGTCGTCTCGGGTCACGCCGCCTTCGTACCGCTCGAGGCGCACGCCGTAGCGCGCGGAGATCGCGAGATCGGACAGCCGGGTGTCCGCCTGGAGGTAGAAGAAGTCCGACGACATGTAGTTCGTGAAGAACACATCCGCGAAGTCCCGGCGATACCCGAGGGCGAGCGCCGAGCCTTCCCGGATCAGGTACCCGAGCTGCGCGGTGACGGTCAAGCGCTGGAGCCCCGAAAGGTCGACGGCCGCCGCGCCGGACGCGCCCACGTAGTCCGCGGTCCCGTAGCCCGCGAGCAGGTCAATCCTCAGCTTCTCCGTGATCCGACCGCGCAGGCCGGCGGCGAGGCGGAGCGAGTTCGAGTCGGGCTTGGGGACCGTGACGCCCGGCGTGCCGAGCGTGGGGTCGACGGTCTGGGACGGGACCTCGTCCACCGCCCAGCGCGACATCAGGTACCGGCTCTCCAGCACGAACGCCGTGTTCGGGAAGAAGCTCCAGGCCACCGAGAGCGACGGGCCGTACATGTGCCGGTTGTTGAACGGATCGTGCTCGTTCTCGTCGATCCCCGCGACCCGGAAGAACTCGGGGACGCGGTAGTCGTCGTACTGCCACATTCCGCCGCCCTTGATCTCGACGGCGGAGCTCGGCTTGAACCGGATCTGCCCCTCGAGCGCGTTCCGGAACGTGGTCATGTACGGGGAGTCGCTGAAGTCCGAGTCGATCACGTTGTTGCGGTACGTCGCCTTGTCCGTCAAGTCGAAGCCGAGCTGGCTGCTGCGGAACAGATTGACCGTGGCGTCCGCCGTGAAGTCGTTCCACCGGTCGAGGCTGCTCACGGCGGTGGACTGGTCGAAGGTCGCGCCGAGCTCGGGCGGGACATCTGCGGCGTCGAACGCGACAAAGACCTGCTTCCGCGCTTCGTACTCGCCGCCGAAGCTGAACCGGTGCTCCTCTCCTTCCGCCGTGATCTGGAGGCCGGGCGCCACGCGGAGGTTACCGCCGCCCTGGGGGTCGATCTCCTCGTGGTACACGTTCGAGCGGTACTCGAAGCCGATGTCGAGGTCCGGGACGACCTCTGTATTGCCAATCCGGATGTGGTCACCCGGCTCGGCCACTGCAACGCCGGAAAGCCCCAGCGCGCACAGCGGCAGCGCTCGGAGCGTGGTGCGGGTCGCGAAGCATGTACCGGGCGAGAGTGTCATCGATCTCACAAGCAGCGAAGCGTCGTCGTACAGGCAGTCTCCGGGTTCACCCGGGCTGTCGGTAGTGCGGCCCACGGGGTTCAGAGGATCGCCGTCTCGAGGCCGGGCGTACCCGGGAGATCGACGACACCGGTGAAGTCGTCGTCCGGGTTCCCGATGTCTTCGTCGAAGTCGTCCGGGGTCGTGTAGTCGATCTGGGTCGACCCCGACTCCAGCGTCTCTTCGCCCGTGCAGGTGTATGCCTCTCCGAGGAGGCCGCGCACCTTGCTGAGCACGATCGCGATCTTGCGGAACTCGTGGTCCGCAGACTCGATCTCCTTGAAGGCAAGGGACTCGCGCATGGCTGCGGTGGAGCGCAGCGACACGTCACCGAGGATGCGCACGGCGTTCAAGCGCTGGGCGAGACACTGGATGACCTCCGGCGTGGCCCCGTCCCGCTTGGCGGACTCGGCTAGCTTCTCGATCGTCTTGCCAGCTTCCGCGATCTCTTCGTTCGAGGCGTCCGCATAGGCGATCTTCTCTTCCGGCGTAGTGTTGGCGATGCGCTGCAGCTCGCTCACGACACCGGTCGGCTGCTGCGCGGCCACGACGCCCACCGCTGTGAGGCCGAGGGCCAGGGCCGCTCCGAATGCCAGCAGACGGTTTCTCATCGCGACCTCGCCCCCTCAGGTAGCCCCGCTCGGGGCTCCGCGTCGATCGTATCACGCCCGCAGGCAGCCGCCGCGAAATGACACGCTTTTCCATCCGGAGAGATCAGCCCCCCTTCGCGCTGAGCAGGAACGGCCAGCTGACGTCGCCCTCGGTCTCGACGGGGAATTTCCAGCGGCGGATCTTGCCTTCGATGCACTTGGCGAGCTCGGCGTCACCCGTGTCGTTCGACACGGTGTACACGCCGGAGACGGCGCCCGTGCCCTCGATGCTCCAGCCGATCTCGACGCGGCCGCCGAGTCCCGGCACGGCCTTGAGCCGGCTCTCGTAGCAGTACTTCACCTGGCCCGCGTAGCCGCGGACCGTCTTCGTGACGGTCGCCTTGTCGCCGACGAGCTCCTCCATGGAGCCCTCGCCCGCGCTGGCCGAGACCTTGAGGGTCGCCGCCGCCGCGCCGCCGGTGCCGACGCCGCCCTGCCCACCGCCGAGGCCGCCGATCTCGTCGATCGTGGCCGCACCACCGCGCCCGCCAGCGCCGGCCTTGTAGCCCGCGCCCGCAGCGTCCGTGGTCGACCCGACCGCGCCGCGCAGAGCGTCGTCCACGTTGCCGGAGTTGCCGTTTCCGAGCACGTCCTGGACCTCCATGCCCGTCTTGCCTTCACCGGTCGTGCCGATGAGGGCCGCGAGGAGCTTGGACTCCGCGGTGATCTCGCCCTTGCGCTCGCTTGCGCTGCCAGGGTCCTTGGCGACCCCCTTCGCGGCCTCCGACGAAGACGCGGTCGGCGCCGGCTTGGCCGCTGCGGTCTCCGTGGGCTCCGCGGGCACCTCTGCCTCTACAACCGGCGGAACGTCGATCTTGGGCGGGACGATCAGACGCGCGAGCTGCGGCGCGTTGTCCAGCGTGAGCTCCGGGGGCTCCGTGAACGCGACCCACAGGCCCAGCATGATGCCCATGGCCCCCCACAGGCCGAGGAAGCCGAGGAAGACCGGGTCGTCGTCCTGCATCAGCCGCGGGCGGAAGTCCGTGACCTGGGTCGAGACGGCCACCGCGGCCGGCGCGGCGACGAACTGGAACAGGATCGTGACCTGGTCAATCGTCAGCTTGCCGCGATCCTGCTCGGTCAGCGGGTAGCTGAACACGCCGTCCGTGCGCGAAACCGACGGATCGTCGCGCAGGTTCTGGAGCGCCACGACCGCGTTGGCCGCGCCGATGCGATCGATCTTGCCCTTCATCTGCTCGGTGAACCGGAGGACGTACTCCTTTCCGGTCCACTTGAAGATGACGAAGTCGGCCGGGAGATGGGTCTTCGGGAAGACGACGGACGCCTTCGGAGACTCTCCGACCGTGACCGACTCCCCACCCTTCATCACCCGTTCGCGGACGATCTTGCCGTCCTGGATGACTCCGATGCGAAGAACCTTATTGCTACGCGACTTCTCAGCCATGGCTGTCAGCTCTCCGTGCGCGGCGTTCGGGAGGAGGCGCCCTGTCCCTCCTGACCACCGCGCCCCGGTGCGGTTCCAAAAATTCGAGGGGACCTGGCCCCGGATGACCGGACTCTAGAACGGGCGGGTCGGGCAGACAAGCCGTTCGGGGTGCCCCTCGGATAGCGACGCTGGCAACCTCTCAACTGCGGTCGGCGCTGCGGGGCACGGCGCCGGCCGGCGGGCGCGTGACGATCGCGGGCTGCCCGCGGCCACGTCCCGCTCTCTCTAGAACGGATCGCGCTCGACGGACTGCAGGATGAGGTCCACGAAGGACCGCTCCAGCTTGGCGAGATCCATGGACTTGTTGAGGTTCTCGCGGGAGATCACGACGGTGATCTCGGGCTTGAGGACCTCCCCGATGATCTCGAAGTCGTCGAAGCGTTCGGCCTGCGCGGCGGGCGCGAAGGCCAGCCCAAAGCCGACGACCACGAGTCGGAGAGACACGGCGCGTGCACGGATGCTCATTTCGGGCCTCCCCAGGGTTCTGCGGGCGTGCTGCCGGCCGGGGCCGGGGTCTCGGGAGCGGGTGTCTCCGCCGGCGCGGGGGTCGGAACAGGCGTTCCGCCATCGGGAGCGGGCGTCCCGCCATCGGGAGCGGGCGTCCCCCCATCGGGCGCGGGCGTCCCCCCATCGGGCGCGGGCGCGGGAGCGGGAGCGGGAGGCGCGGCCTTCTCGGTCTGGTCGCGCTTCTTGCGCTCGTCGTCGCGCTTCTTCTTGTCGTCTTCCGCCTTCTTGCGCTTGTCCTGCTGCTTCTGCTCGCGCTCCACGGCGTCGATGTACTCGTTCGCGAGCGCCGTGTCCTTCCCGCCGAGCTGCAGGTACTGCCGGAACTCGGCGATGGCGCCCGGGTAGTTCTTCTCGTAGTCGCCCGTGAGGACGCCGAGGTTGAAGTGCGGATCCGGGTTGCGCGGGTCGATCGCGAGGGCCTTCTGGTACGCGGCACGCGCGTCCGGCAGTCGGCCGACGCCGCGATACGCGAGCCCGAGGTTCATCTGCACGCCGTGGTTCTGGGGCGCACGGGCGGCCGCGCGCTCGAGGAGCGGCACCGTCTCGGTGTAGTTGTGCGCGTCCATGTACAGGCGCGAGAGGTAGACGAGCGCGGGCACGAGGTTCGGGTCGAGCTCGATCGCCTTCTTGAGTTCGGCTTCGGCCGCGAACGGGTCGCCCTGCAGGAACCAGGTCCACCCAAGGTTGCAATGGATGTATGCGCTCTGATCGGCGCCCGGGATGTCGGACTTGCCGTCCCCGTCTCCGTCGCGGAGGGCCTTCTGGAACACGAACCGTGCGAGCAGGAGCTCGTTCTGGTCCAGGTACGCGAGGCCGAGGCTGTTGAAGACCTCCACCGCGCGGGTATCGACCTTCAGGGCGTCCTTCGCCGCGTTGATCGCGTCCTGCGTGCGCCGCTGCGAGCGCAGGAAATCGATGAGGGCGACGCGGATCGTCATCTCGTCCGGCGCCTTCGTGATGCCGGTGCGGAGCGTCTCCTCGGCCTGGGAGGTCTGGCCGCGCGAGAGCTGGATGACGCCCATGGCGGCCCACGCGGGCCCGAAGCCGGCATCCTTCTGGAGCACGGCCTGGATCTCGCGCTCCGCGCCCGCGGCGTCACCCGATTGGTGCATCGCGACCGCGAGGTTGTACCGCGCGTGGAGCATATCCGGCTGGGACGCCACGATCGGCTGGAGGATCACCATGGCGGCCTGGGCGCCCTGGGGCGTTCCCTGATCGAGCAGGCGCTTCGCTTCGTTCACGGCGCCGGCAGGCCCGGCGGGGGCCGTCGCGGGGGCCGGAGCGGGGGCCGGAGCGGGGGCAGGAGCGGGTACGGGTGCGGCCGGGGGCTGGCCCGGCGGCTCCTGGGCGGCCGCCGGGGCCGCGCACACGAGCACGAACGCGAGGATCCAGCGGCTCATCGGCCACCTCCGGTTGCGGGGCTCGGCGTGGGAGCGGGGGGCGCGCCCGGGTCGCTCGCGGGGGTGATCGTGGGCGCAACCACCGTCGGGATCGCCACTGGCACGAGCCGCGGCGGGATCGACGAGTCCGTCTGGCCCACCAGCTCGCGCTTGACCGCCGGGTAGTCCGCGGGCTTCCTGCGGTTCATCTCGGCGAGGGCCTCGTCGACCCACTTCGAGTGCTGCTTCGCGGAGCGGGCGCCGTCCACGAGCTCCTTCATGCGCGCGATACCGGCGTCCTCGAACGCGTAGAAGAGAGGGTAAACCTTCTCTTCGAGGACTTCGAAGTACAGCGCGGCGTCGTCCTCGTTCAGGTTCTTCGGGGGCACGATCGACAGGCCCAGATCGGCCAGGTACATCGGCGCCAAGCCCTTGTAGTACAGCGCGCCGGAGCGGTGCTCGAAGCTGGCGTACTTGTTGATGAAGTTGTCGAGCGTCTCCTGGATCCGCTTGACCTCCTCCTTCTTCGTCTCGA
>CAMCWU010000111.1 GCA_945882675.1 Klebsiella pneumoniae
CATATCAGCGCCCCGAGAACTGGACGCCGTCGAACACCATCGACGGCGCGAGCGTGGAGGACCATGGCCACGGGTCGTCGCCGAGGGCCGTGAGCTGGCCGAAGAGCTCGAGCGTGTTGCCGGCCATGTTCATCTCGGCGAGCGGGCGCGTGGGCCGGCCGTTCTCGAGGAGCATCCCCGAGATCCCGAAGCTGAAGTCGCCGGTGACCGGGTTGCTGTTGCCGCCGAGGAAGCCGGTGACGAGGATGGCCTTGGGGATGTCGGCGCAGATGGCCGAGATCGGCCGTTCCCCGACCGGCAGCACCCAGTTGCTCCGGCCGCCGGTGGTGGCGGGCCGCCCGAGCTTCCGGGCATAGTAGGTGTTGAGGTAGAAGGTCTGTAATACCCCGTCGCGGACGACGTCGAAGGCGTGGGGCCGGCGGCCGTCGCCGTCCCAGGCGTGGCTCGCGAGGCCGCGGGGGCGGAGCGGATCGTCGACGATCGTGAGCAGCGGGGACGCGATGCGCTGGTGGAGCTTGTCGTGGAGGCAGCTCCGGCCCTCGTGCAGGGCGCCGCCCGTGATGGGACCGAGGATCAACCCCAGGACCCGGCCGACGACCCGGTTGTTCACCACCATCGTGAACGTGCCGCTCTCCATGGGCCCCGCGCCGATGCGCTCGCGGGCGCGCTCGGCGAGATCACCCGCGATGACGTCCGCGCCCGGCAGATCCGCGAGGTAGCGTGTGGTAAATCCGGCGGAGGCTTCCGGCCTGCGGTCCCCGTCCCGCAGCGTCATGTCGCCCCCGGCTGCGAACCAGCCGCCGGCGGCCATGTCCGCGAAGCCGTCGGATGTGACGCGCACGCCCTCGGACCGGCCGTCCGACACCCAGGCCGAGCAGGAGATGACGTCTCCCCCGGGGTTCGCGCGGATGATCTCCTCGAGTGCCTCCACGTCGTGGGCGCGCTGCTCGGCGGTCCGGCTGTGCCACGCGGGGTCGTCGAGATCGAGCGCGGCTTCCGTCGCGCCGCGGCCGCATTCGGAAGGGTCGGGGAGGCGACGGTCGGCGTCGGGCTCGAGGACGCCAGCGGCCTCCACCGAGCGGCGAAGAAAGCTCTCGAGGGCGTCTTCCCGCAGATCGCTCGTGCTGTTCGAGGTCCAGCGGTCGTCCACCAGGACGGACAACGAGAGGCCGCGAGAGGTGGCTTCTGTCGCCGACTCCACCTTGCCACCGCGCCGGATGATCTGGGTGTGGGTCCCGCGAGTGAGGCCCACCACGGCCTGCTCGGCGCCCATGGCCTTCGCGCGCTCGACGACGCGCCCCGCGAGGTCGAGGAGGCTCACGAGCGCCCCCCACCGACCGACAGGCGGCCGACCTTGACCGTGGGCATTCCCTGGCTGACCGGCACGGATTGGCCGTCCTTGCCGCAGGTCCAGCCGCCTTCGTCGATCACGAGGTCGTTCCCCACCATCTCGATGGTCTCGAGGACCTTCGGGCCGTTGCCGATGACGTTGATGTCCTTGATCGGCTTCGTCAGCTTCCCGTCCTCAATCAGCCAGCCGGAGCGCACGTAGAAGCTGAAGTCTCCCGCGCCGATCTGGACCTGGCCGTTCGCGAAGGTGTCACAGTAGATGCCTTGCTTGACGGAGGCAAGTATCTCTTCCGGCGCGTGCTCACCGGGCAGCATGTAGGTGCTGCGCATGCGCGGGAGGACGGGGTGTCGGAAAGATTCGCGGCGTCCTGAGCCCGTGGTCGCGACGCCATAGTGGCGCGCCGAGATCCGATCGTGGATGTACGAGCGGAGGATGCCGTCTTCCACCAGCATGGTGTTCTCGGTGGTGCTCCCCTCGTCGTCGATGTTGATGGACCCGCGGGCGCCGCCGATCGTGCCGTCGTCGACGATGCTCACGCCCTTCGGGGCGATGCGCTTACCGATCTTGTCCGCGTAGATGCTCGTCTCCTTGCGGTTGAAGTCGGCCTCCATGCCGTGGCCGATGGCTTCGTGGAGGAGGATGCCGCTCGATCCTGCGCCGAGCACCACCGTCATCTCCCCGGCTGGCGCAGTCCCGGCGTCCAACGCGCCGATCGCGCGGGCGACGGCCCGGTCGACGAGGCGGGACTGCCGGTCGTCGTCATAGTACGAGAGGTCCTGGCGGCTGCTGACGTTGTAGCTACCAGATTCGCGACGGGTGCCGTCCACGGCGGTGCAGGAGACGTAAGCCTGGGTCATGGGGCGATAGTCACCCACGAGTGTGCCGTCCGCGCGCGCCACGAGCACCCACTTGTCGGCGTCCGCGATGCTGGCCTGAACCTTGGCGATACGTGGATCCGCGGCGAACACCCGCTCTTCCCACCCGCGCACGAGGGGGATGCGGTCGGCGAGCGCGAGCTGCTCCCACCGGTGGGCGACCGGGTAGTACGAGGCGGGGTGGACCGACGAGACGCCCACGGGCGGGGTGCCGCGCCCCGCGCCACGGGCGATCGTTGACGCGGTGCGGGCGGCCGCTAGCATGCTCTCGAGCGAGAGATCTTCCGTGTAGGCGTACCCGACCTGGTCGCCGACGACCACGCGAACGCCGACCCCGAGGTCGACCGACGTATGCGCGCGGTTGACCTTGCGATCCGCGAGCCCGATGGCCGTGCTGGTCGCGTGCTCGAAGTACAGATCGGCGTCGTCCGCGCCGTGGGCGGTCGCGGTGGCGAGGACCTGACGGATCGCCTCCGCGCTGACGCCGAGGCGCTCGAACCAGGCCAGGGCGTCCACGCTCTGTGGGGGTTGCATCGGGTCGGGACTCCACGGGTGGCGCTCGAAGAACACCCGTAACCACGGCGGCCTGCCCGGGAAGTGACGGCAGGGCTAGATCTCGTCGAGGGGGGCGCCGAGCAGGGCCTCGTACAGCTCACGGGGCTCCGGCGGGAGATCCCCGTCGAAGGCGTACAGATCGCGGAGCGGCGCGGCAGCGGCGGGGTCCCCGCTCCCCGCGAGGGCGGCGGCGTGGTCCGCGCGCTCGTCCGGCTCGGGGGACACTGGCAGCCCGAGGAGCACGGCCAGGGCGTTATCGTCGAGCACGTAGCGAGCGACCAGGAGCCCCAGCGTGCGCGTCTGGCGATCCGCGAGCAGCCCCGCCACCATCGCGGGCTCGAGGGCGACGGCGGCACTGGCGATCATCACGGCCTCTTCCTGGACTTCGATCCCGTACGTGTCGGACAGGATCCAGTCGACCAGCCGCGCCCTATGCTCCGGCAACGACCCGGCGAGCGCGAGTGCGAGCACCCGAGGGCCATGCGCCTGCGGCGGCGACTCGTAGATCGCCTGGAGGGCGTCGGCCGTGAGGGTGCGTACCGCGGCCGTGAGGTCGGAGGTGGACTCCCGGCCGCGCTCGAGCACGTCGGCAACAGGATCGCCGCTGGCCTCGGTCCGCGAGAGCCAGCCGGCCACCGCAACGAGATCGACGGTCGGCGCCGGTAGAGCGCGGAGCAGCGCAGCCGCCGGGCCCGGCACGCCCTCGAGGAGTTGATGGATCCAAGCGGCCGGCCGGCGCCGCGCAGCCCCCCGCGGCGGACGCAGCGTCTCGTCGCCCCCGCCGACGATGGCGCCGTAGCCCGCGGCCGCCTCCGGATCGTCGAAGATCTCGGCCACGCCGGTGAAGCGCCGTACGCCGAGATCGTCGAGTGCCAGGCCCACCTCGAACAGGTCCAGGCCGGCGGCGACCTCCCTCGCGGTCTCGTCGAGGATCCCCGCCGGCTCCGCGAGCAACAGAGCGATCGCGCCGGCGACCGCCCGATCCGGCGCAGCCTCCGCCAGCACGGCGCGCAGGATCCCCGCATCCGCGACCCCGGCCGCGAGCAGGATCTCCGCGCAGGGTCCCGCATGGTGCGCGAGACCCTCGCGCGCAGCGTTCACGATCGGCCCGACATCTTCCGGCCACGCGCCGAGGCCACCGAGCTGGCGCAACGCCAGCACCGCCCACGGTCGCCCGGCGCGGACGTGGGGAAGCAGCGCGTCGATCACGGGCGTCCGGAGCCCGCAGAACGTCGCGTCCCACCCATCCTGCGGCACGCGCTCGCGCAGCCGCTCCGGCGCCACCACGGCGAGCCGCGTGCGCGCCCAGTCGCGCACCAGCGGGTTGCCGTCGTCCGCCAGGCTCTCGAGCACGTCGACGCCGTGGATCATCCCCTCCCCCCCGGCCCCGATCCTACCGGAGCGCGGGCGCGCGTGCACGCCCTTGCTCCGGACCGGCCGCGGCCCCATACTCGCGCGCCACGGAGAGCCGGCTTGGACACGGGGTCGTTCAACCCGCACATTCAGGGCCTGCGGGCGCTCGCGGCGCTGCTGGTGTTCTGGACGCACCTCTGCAAGCTGGCGGCGGAGGGGGGGATCCTGCCGCTGCGCCACCCGTTCATGCTCGGGCTCGAAGTCGGGCAGTTCGGCGTGGACCTGTTCTTCGTCATCAGCGGGTACCTCATCGTCCGGAGCCTCAGGCAGAGCGGGCGGATCGGGCCGTTCCTCGCCCGGCGGATCATCCGGATCGTGCCGCTGCTCTGGTTCATCAACACGTTGCTGCTGGTCCTCGACCTCCGCATGGGGGAGCGGCTCGCGGAGGTCCTGCCGATCTACCTGCAGAGCTGCCTCATGCTGCCCGGAATGCTCGACATCGCCGTGATGCAAACCGCCGCGTGGAGCATCAGCTACGAGGAGACGTTCTACCTGTCGGCCGCGCTGCTGTTCGCGCTCTCCCGCAGGCGGCCGAAAGCGGCGGTGATCCTGGGGAGCGGGCTCGCGCTGTGTCTCGCGGCGTGGCACCCGCGCTTCGCGTTCTTCGGCGTGGGAATCGCGGCGCTCCGCTGGCCGGTTCGCGCCCGGGCGCCCGTCCTGTGGCTGCTGGTGTTCCTGGCGCTGCTCTGGGCCGCGTACCGGGGTACGAACCCCATCGTGGCGAGTATCATCGACATCCGGCCGGTGCTGCTGGCCACGGCGCTGCCGTTCGCGTACCTGTGCTTCCGCGCGGTCATCGACGGAGAAACGGGGTTCCACACCATGCTCCGCAGCTGGCCACTCCAGCACCTGGGGCTCGTGAGCTATAGCTTCTACCTGTGGCAGGGGTTGATCCTCGACATCACGTGGGACTGGTGTCCGTGGCGTACACCCTACGGCTTCGCGGCGTACTCGGTCCTGGCGCTCGCCCTGACGGTCGGCGTCGCGCACCTGAGCTTCCGCGTCCTCGAGCAGGATACGGCGATCTTCCTGCGCAAGCGCTGGCTCGGAGAGGATGTCCGCCCCGCCTGACCGTCGACGCGGTTACCCTGGTGCCCGCGTGGAGGTGTCCGTGGACGATCGCCTGTATTTCCGCCAGCTCAAGGCCGGCCGCGACTTCGGCCAGGGCAACCCGGTCTGCGTCGGGATGGACAACTTCATCTACCTCATCGGCGATCGGGTGACGTCCGAATGCCTCGTCGTCGACCCCGCGTGGGACGTGGCATCCATCGTGAACGCGGCCGCCGCTGACGGCATGAAGATCACGGGCGCGCTGGTCACGCACTGGCACCCGGATCACGTCGGTGGACCCTTGATGAACCACAAGGTGGAGGGCCTGCCGCGCCTCCTCGAGCTCGCGCCGTGCAAGGTCCACATCCACAAGGGCGACGTGCAGTTCGTGAAGATGATGACCGCGATCTCGGACTCCGACATCGTCGCGCACGACTCCGGTGACAAGGTGAAGGCCGGCGCGATCGAGGTCGAGTGCCTGCACACGCCGGGGCACACGGCCGGGTCGCAGTGCTTCCGGTGCGGCGACAAGCTGATCGCGGGCGACACGCTGTTCCTGCAGGGCTGCGGACGCCTGGATCTCCCTGGCGGATCGGTGGAAGAGATGTGGCGGACGCTCACGGAGCGGCTCTCCACCATCGGAGACGACGTGGTGCTGTACCCGGGCCACGACTACTCCGGGAAGTCCGCGCCGATGGGCGATGTCCGGCGGACGAACCCGATCCTCAACGCTCCGGACTACGCGTCCTGGCGGCGGATGATGGGCAGGTGATCCACGAGATCCTCGCAGACGGCCAGCTCTGGAGGATGCTGGCGGCGGTCGCGCTGATCGTGGGGTTCACGGCGATCGAGCGGCTGGCGGTCGCGCGCGCCTGGACCTGGTACTTCGACGCCACGGGGCCGCTCGGGGCGCAGCCGCTGCCCATCCCGCGAGCTCCCGCGTTCGAGGGCGAAGATGGCGGGATCCGGTGGGCACGTCACGGGGACGGCCTACGCTGGTGGGTGGAGCGCGGCGCGCGTGGAGCGCCCGGCGGCCTGCACGGCGTCGTGGCGCTCGCACCTCACCGCCATGGATTGGACCTGCGGTTCCGGTGGTGTCCGCCGTGGACGCCGTTTCTCGCGCTGGCGTGGTTCGCGGGGCTCGGCGCGGTGGAGTCGCGCGCGCTGGTGACCTGGCCGCTCGCGGCCGTGCTGTCGGGCGGGATCTTCCTCGTCTACCAGCAGGCGGCCGTGCGCGTGGCGGCCCGGCTGCGTTATCGCTGGGCGCGCGACCGGGACGTCGCAGAGGAGCCCTGATGGACGACGCCGACCTCGTGGTGCCGGGAACGCTCCGGCTGTCGGCGGTGTGCGCGCTGGTGGTCGGCGTGATGCTGCTGGCGTGCGAAGCCCAGATCCTGCTGGCGATCGCCGGCTGGGACTGGTGGCTCGTGCTCGCTGCGATCGTCTACCCGCTCCTCGCGATCGCGAACTTCGCGGCTGGCGTCTCCTCGTACGACGGGAACGCAGTGGGCGTCGGTGGCGCGGCGCTGCTCTCCGCGGGCACTGCGTTCGGGCTGTTCCTGTGGTTCGCGCTCCTTCTCTACGTGGGGTTCCTCACACCGCTGGTGCTGCTGACGGCGGCGGCGGCGGCCCTGTGCGCGACGTTGTCGGCCGCGAACATCCCGGCGGCAAGGCGGCTCGGCGCAGCGCGGCGGAAGCTCGTGGCGTAGCATCGTGGCGTGAGATCGTGTTTCGGCACCGTGGCGCTCGTGTGTCGGACGTTGGGGGTCGCCATGTGGATGCTGCTCGCGCTGATCGGCTGCAAGGGCGGGGGCGACGAAAAGGAGGCCGGAATACTGCCGGTACCGACGACCCCATCGGACGTCACTACCGGCGGCACCCCCTCCACGACGGCCGTCCAGGGCGTGGCCGACCGCTTCTGGGCATCTGATCGCGTGGTCGCCATCGACATCGTGATGACAGAGGCGGACGCCGCGGCCCTGTCGGCGCAGACGAACGACATCTACGACCTCCTGCTCGGCGAGGAGTGTATGTCGGAGCCATGGAACGGGCCGTTCACCTGGTTCCCGGCGGATCTGACGATCGACGGGACACCCCTGCCCGAGTCGGGCATCCGCAAGAAAGGCCTCATCGGATCGCTGTCGACCGAGAAGCCCTCGTTGAAGGTCGAGCTCGACGAGTACGTGGACGGCCAGGAGTACCAGGGACTCGAGCACCTGACGCTGAACAATGCCATCAGTGACCCGAGCCTGGTCAAGCAGTGCCTCGGGTACTGGCTGTTCGCGGAAGCGGGGCTTCCGGCGCCGCGGTGCGGCTATGCGGACGTCAGCGGCGCGGGGGACCCGCTCGGCGTCTACGTGAACCTGGAGCCGCCCAAGAAGATCATGCTCCGCAACGTCTTCGGCGAGGACGACGGCGACTTCTACGAGGGCACGCTGTCCGACTTCCGCGCCGGCTGGACCGAGACGTTCGAGGCCGACACCGACGAGTCCGACGCATCGCTCGGGCCCGTGTACGCGCTGACGGCCGCGCTCGAGATCGCCGACGAGGACGCGATGCTCGACGCGGTCGGCGCGCTCGTGGATCTCCCGGAGTTCTACCGGTTCTGGGCGATGGAGGTGCTGATCGGCCACCTGGACGGGTACGCCGGCAACACGAACAACTTCTACGTGTACTTCCCGGCCGACGGCGGACCGGGGTCGTTCGTCCCCTGGGGCATCGACTCGACGTTCATCCTGTACGACGACGGCACGCTCTCCACGCTGGGTGTGGTGATGGCGAACAGCCAGCTCACCCGCCGGCTCTGGCAGACCGATGCGGGACGCGACGGCTACCTCGCGGCGCTCGACGATCTCTTCGCCACGGTCTGGGACGAGGACGCGATCCTGGCCGAGATCGACCGGATGGCGGCGCTCGTCGAGCCTCACGCGCTCCCGGACGACTACCGCGCCCAGGCCCAGGAGCAGCTCCGCGACTTCGTGCGCGGGCGGGAGGCGCACCTTCGCGCGGCCATGGAGGCCGATCTTCCGGAGCTCGAGGAGCCGCTCCCCGCGCCGCCGTGCCTCGGCGAGGTGGGGACGCTGCGCGTCGACTTCGACGCCGAGTGGGGTACGCTCGCGAGCCCGGATCCGCTGTCGGAGGGCTCGAGCACGCAGGCGGGCGACCTGTACGGCGACCCGTTCTCCATCGTGGGAGCGGTCGTGATTGGCGAAGACTATGGGTACACCGTGCTCGCGGCCGTCGCGCTCACCAGCCCCACGGTGGTGCTGGAGACCGTGCTGTACATCCCCACCTGGCAGGTCGTACCGGGAGAGATCGAGCTCGATCCGTTCTCCCAGCCCGCGTACCTGATCGAGATCGACTTCGCGGTGAGCGAGGAGGGCGTCCCGCTCGGGATGCTCTGGGAGGGGCGGCTGGTGCTCGAGGAGGTGGACTTCACGCCGGGAGGGCGCGTGCGCGGCTATCTCGAAGGGTCGCTCGTGCTCTAGGGTGGGCTCGCCAGCAGCACCAGGTCGTCTCGGCACGTGTGGCCCATGCGCGCCGGGGACCTCGCGCCCCGATCGCTGCGACAATTTTGTCGCACCCGCGCGACAATCGAGGTTCGCGGGCTTCCCCGGGTGGCACGCGTTCTGCTACGTTCCCGGGCATGCTCCGCACCCTCCCGTTCGTGACGCTGCTGGCCGCCTGCTCCCCGGATGAAGAGGGCGCCGGCGCCGGCGCGGAAGAAGTGCTGCGCAGCCCGCTCACCGACCCCGAGCTGATCTCGGCGATCCAGGGGAGCTTCGACGTGGTCCTCGCCACCACCATCCAGGCGCCCTGGGCGGGGCACGCGGCCACCCTGGCTGCCGGAGACGGCGCGTGCCCGGCGCGGAACGCCGGCGAGCCATACGGCCAGGACATCGAGGGCGGGGGCACCGTGAGCACCGGCGAGTCGTGGATCGGCGAGTGCGAGACCCCGCTTCGCAGCTACACCGGGTATATGTTCTGGGAGGTCGCGGCCGGCGAGACCACAAGTCAGCGGGCGCTCTTCGGCAACGCGACCGTCTCCGTCGGAGACCTCGTGGAGTGGGAGTTCGACGGAGACGCGTCCGACCGCCTCGACGTCCTGCCGAGCGGCGCCACGTACTTCTCGGAGGTCGACGCCACCGTCACGGGGATCCTCGCGACCGGCGCGCGGGTCGGGCCTGGCGGCTACCGCGCAAACCTGTTCGTCGACCTGGAGACCGGCGCCTCCCCGACGTTCGAAGCCGATGGGGACGTGCTGCTGTACGAGGACCTGTTCGACGGGAAGTTCGACAGCGTGCACGTGGACGTCGAGATGGAGAAGACGTCCACCTCGACCACCGACTGCACGGCAGAGCCCCGCGGAACGATCTCCTTCCGCGACGCCGACGCCCGCTGGTACGACGTGGTGTTCGCCCCGAAGTACAACTCGAACCTCGAGTACGAGAGCGAGCTGTCGGCCTGCGACGGCTGCGGCACGGTCTACTGGCGCGGCTACGAGCAGCGCGAGATTTGCCTCGACTTCGACTTCCTGTGGAACGCGCTCGAGACGCCGACCTCCAACGACTTCGCCCTGTGAGGTTCCAGATGCGCACGATGCTGGCCCTGTTCGCCCTCGCGGGATGCGGCGGCGACGAGAAATCCGGGGCGCACGCAGAGGTGGACGCGCTGCTCACCCCCCGCGAGCAGCTCATCCGCCTGTCGCTCGACTTGCGCGGGGTCCGCCCCGACGCGGAGTCCCTCGCCGCCATGGACGCCGACCCCGGCGCCTACGACGGATACGTCGAGGAGTACCTGCAGGATCCGCGGTTCGTCGAGCAGATGAAGGATCTGTACAACGGCGTTCTCCGGACCCGCACCGCGAACGCGTGGCAGGACCCGATGGAGGCCGGCGTCACCGACCCGTACTACCTCGTCGCGGACTCGGTCGGCTCGGAGCCGCTCGAGATCATCGGCCATGTGATCGGCGAAGGTCGCCCGTTCTCGGAGATCCTGACCGCCGACTACACCTACGCGGACCCGATCGTCGCGGCGATGTGGGGCCTCGCCTACCCGGAGGGCGCGACCGGCTGGCAGCAGGTGAAGTACACGGACGGGCGCCCGGCGGCCGGCGTGCTCTCGACGACCAGCCTGTGGCAGCGGTACCCGTCGGCCGGCCTGAACGCCAACCGGCACCGCGCGAACCAGGTCTCTCGCATGTTCCTGTGCGACGACTACCTCACCCGCCCGGTCGAGTTCACGCGTGACGCGCTGGACGGCCTGACGCCGGAAGAAGCCACCGCCACCATCCACGAGAACCCGACCTGCCTCGCGTGCCACGCTACGCTCGACCCGATCGCGGCCAACTTCTACGGGTTCTGGTGGGAGAAGGAGGAGGGCCTCGTCAACAACCGCACGTACGTCGCGGCGGACGAGGGCCTGTGGGTGGACGCCTACCCGTCGGGTCCCGCCTACTACGGCTCACCGGTCGGAGGGCTCACGGAGTTCGCCGAGGATCTCGCGGCGGATCCGCGGTTCCACGAGTGCACGGTCAAG
>CAMCWU010000112.1 GCA_945882675.1 Klebsiella pneumoniae
AGGCCACGTCCGCGCCAAGGTGCGGGCCATGCGCATTTCGGGTGGCAACAAGGTCGTGAAGACCTGGAGCCGCCGGTCGACCATCATCCCCGAGATGATCGGCATCACCTTCGCCGTGCACAACGGCAAGCAGTTCATCCCGGTGTACGTGACCGAGCAGATGGTCAGTCACAAGCTGGGGGAGTTCGCGGCCACCCGTACCTTCCGCGGCCACGCAGCTGACCGCAAGGTCAAGACCAAGTAGGAGCCGCCATGGACAGCAAGGCCATTCTCCGGTACGCCCGTGTGTCCGCCCGTAAGGCGCGGCTCGTGGCGGATCTCATCCGCGGGAAGGACGTACCGCAGGCGATGGACATCCTCGCCTTCACCGACAAGAAGACCGCGCCGATGATCCGCAAGCTCATCGAGTCTGCTGTCGCGAACGCCGAACAGGCCGCGAAGCGTGACCAGGTGGACCTGGACATCGATCAGCTCTTCGTTAAGACCATCATGGTCGACGGTGGACCGTCGCTGCGCCGGTTCCGCCCGCGGGCCCAGGGCCGCGCGACCAAGATCCTCAAGAAGACCAGCCACATCTCCGTCGAGCTCGCGGCCCGCTAGGGTCGCATCGAGGCATTCATGGGACAGAAGGTCAACCCGATCGGCTTCCGCGTGGGGATCACCACCGGGTGGGACTCCAAGTGGTACGCGGATCGCGACTACGGTCGGTATCTCGCGGAGGACATCAAGATCCGCAAGCACGTCAAGGAG
This sequence comes from Klebsiella pneumoniae, assembly GCA_945882675.1. GTDB lineage: Bacteria > Myxococcota_A > UBA796 > UBA796 > CANLGQ01. The sequence continues at coordinate 751 of CAMCWU010000112.1, forward strand.
AAGCTCGCTTCTGCTGGCGTTGCCAAGATCCTGATCGAGCGCGCGGCCAACAAGGCCAAGGTCTTCATCCACGCGGCTAAGCCGGGTATCGTCCTCGGCAAGCGCGCCACGGGGCTGGACTCGCTCCGTGCCGACCTGCAGAAGCTCACGAGCACCGAAGTCTACGTCCACATCATCGAGGTCCGCAAGGTCGAGACCGAGTCGGTGTTGGTCGCAGAGAACATCGGAGCCCAGCTCGTCAAGCGGGTCAGCTTCCGGCGCGCCATGAAGAAGGCGATGCAGCAGGCGCGTCGCGCGGGCGCGAAGGGCATCAAGGTCATGTGCTCGGGGCGTCTCGGCGGGGCCGAGATGTCGCGGACGGAGTGGTACCGCGAGGGCCGCGTTCCGCTGCATACGTTGCGGGCGAATGTCGATTACGGCTTCGCGGAGGCGCGAACCTCTTACGGGGTCATCGGCGTCAAGGTCTGGATCTTCAAGGGCGAGATCCTTCCCGGTGAGGAAGGGCGTCAGGTCATCAGCTGACCGGTAGGGGTTCGTCGTGCTCACTCCGAAGCGTGTAAAGCATCGTAAGGTTCAGAAAGGCAAAATGCGGGGGCTCGCCTACCGTGGTTCGGATATCTCCTTCGGAGATTTCGGGCTCCAGGCGCTCGCTTGTGGCTTCGTGACCGCGCGTCAGATCGAAGCAGCCCGTATCGCCATGACTCGCTTCGTGAAGCGTGGCGGTAAGGTATGGATCCGGGTTTTCCCGGACAAGCCGCTGTCGAAGAAGGCGCTCGAGACCCGAATGGGCAAGGGCAAGGGCCCGCCGGAGCTCTGGGTGGCGGTCGTCCGCCCCGGCCGCATCCTGTACGAGCTCGACGGGGTCACCGAGGACATCGCGAAGGAGGCCTTCCGCCTCGCCGCGCACAAGCTGTCCATCAACACGCGCTTCGTGAAGCGCGAGTCCGAGGTGCTGTGATGGCGACCGATGACCTGGCGAACCTGGGTGAGCTCGAGCGGAAGATGGTGCAGGCTCGCCTGCAGCTCGCCATGGGCCGCCTCGAGAACACCGCTTCCGCTCGCGTGCTTCGGAAGAAGTACGCCCGGACGCTGACGGATGTGCGCGCTCGCGAGATCGCTGCCGGCGGCGCTCGTGGCAGTATCGTTCCGCAGGTGAAGATCTCGGCAGTGGGCGGTTCTGGTGTCGATCTCGGCGCCGACCAGGCGAAGGGCGGCTTCCTCAAGAACGTCGTCGATCGTCTTTCCGGCTCATCCGAGTAGACAAGTCGACCCTACCGTGTGAGTAGGGTGGGCACGAGCGGGTGGCCCCCGATCGTGCCGGCGTGTGCCATGCGGGTGTGAGTCCTGGTAACAGGAGACCTTGCCCGTCTGCCGTTTCCTGGTGGCTTTCCAGCTACCGTCTGATCGTCGATTATCCCACGAGGGGACCATGAGTAAGGGCGCGAACAGCGATGGCGGTCGTCGCATGCTTGTCGGCCGTGTCGTGTCCAACAAGATGGACAAGACGGTGACGGTCGAGGTGACCCGGCGCGTGAAGCACCGGGTGTACGGCAAGGTTGTGACCCGTCGGAAGACCTACAAGGCACACGACGAGAACAACGACTGCCAGATGGATGACTTGGTCACCATCCAGGAGAGCCGGCCCATGTCGGCGACCAAGCGTTGGATGGTGGTCGAGCGGCAGGCCACGGGGGCGGCTCCGGTCCTCGTGGACTGAGCGGCGCTCGTTGGTTGAAACGGAACTTGTGCAGTGATTGACGGGAGCCGCTCATGATCCAGATGGAATCCGTTCTGGAAGTCGCCGACAACTCTGGTGCGAAGCGCGTGAAGTGCGTCAAGGTAATTGGCGGCAGCAAGCGTAAGTATGCCACTGTCGGTGATATCATCGTGGTGTCCGTGAAGGATGCCACGCCCAACGGCAAGGTGAAGAAGGGCCAGGTCGCCCGCGCCGTGATCGTTCGGACCAAGAAGGAGCTCCGCCGCAAGGATGGCAGCTACATCCGGTTCGACAACAACAGTGCGGTCCTGATCAACAAGGATAATGAGCCGGTCGGCACCCGTATCCACGGTCCGGTCGCCCGCGAACTCCGCGCGCGGCAGTTCATGAAGATCGTGTCGCTCGCGCCTGAAGTTCTCTAAGAGGTTCGTGATGGCTCAGAAGATCCGTAGCGGTGACCAGGTGGTCGTGGTCACCGGGTCCGACAAGGGCAAGGTCGGCCGTGTTCTTCGCGTTCTCCCTGGAGAAGCGAAGATCGTTGTCGAGGGCGTACGCCGCGTGCGTCGCCACCAGAAGCCGGCGGGTGACCAGCCCGGCGGGATCGTCGAGAAGGAACTCCCGTTCGACATCTCGAACGTGGCGTTCTGGAGCGCCGACGAGAACCGGAAGGTGAAGGTTGCCTTTCGGTTGGAAGATGGCAAGAAGGTCCGCGTCGATCGGAAGACCGGCGCCCGGCTCGACGGCTAACGAAACAGTTTGTGCGGTTTGAGGTCGACGATGAACGGCTACGCGCCGCGGCTGCGGCAGAAGTACCAGGACAAGGTCATCCCTGCACTCCTCACGGAGTTCAGCTATGGCAACGTGATGGAAGTCCCGCGCCTCGAGAAGGTGGTCATCAACATGACCACTAAGGAGGCCATCCAGAACGTCAAGCTCCTCGAGACGGCAGTGGATGAGCTGTCGGCCATCGCTGGCCAGAAGGCGGTGCTCACGCGCTCGCGCAAGTCCATCGCGAACTTCAAGCTTCGCGAAGGTGTGCCGATCGGTGCGCGCGTCACGCTCCGGGCGACCCGGATGTGGGAGTTCGTGGATCGGTTGATCACCGTCTCGATCCCCCGGATCCGCGACTTCCGCGGCATCAGCCCGAAGGCCTTTGATGGCCGGGGCAATTACTCGCTCGGTCTGACCGAGCAGATCATTTTCCCTGAGATCGACTACGACAAGGTGAATCGGGTCAGCGGGATGAACATCGCGTTCGTCACCACCGCCAGGACGGACGAGGAAGCGCGCGCGCTCCTCCGTCACCTCGGCATGCCGTTTTCCGCCTGATGCCGTCCATTCTTGTCGTCTGGAGATTGCCATGTCGATGACCGACCCGATCGCGGACATGCTGACGAGGATCCGGAACGCGCAGGTCGCGGGCCACGATGTCGTCACGATGCCGCGGTCCAGCCTCAAGGTCGAGATCGCCCGTATCCTGAAAGGGGAGGGCTTCCTCGGTGACGTCGCCGAGGAGACGGATGACCGGCAGGGAACCCTGCGTCTCGTCCTGAAGTACGACGCAGCTCGTCGCGGAGTGATCCGGGGTATCTCCCGCATCAGCACGCCGAGCCGGCGCGTATACGTCAAGAGCAAGGAAGTGCCCCGGGTCCGGAACGGTCTCGGTGTCGCCATCCTTACCACCCCGCGCGGTATCCTCACCGACTCCCAGGCGCGTCGCGCCGGTGTCGGTGGCGAAGTCATCTGCCACGTCTGGTAGATCCTCTGATCGGTGGCCCGGCTCAGGTCGGTGCCTCGAATCTCGAAGCGATTTGGAGCCTTCATGTCGCGAGTCGGAAAGCAGCCGGTCGTCATCCCCAAGGGTGTCACCGTGGACGTCAACCCTGACCAGATCAGGGTCAAGGGCCCCAAGGGCGAGCTGACCCAGCGCTTCGTGGCCAACATCGGCGCGTCGGTCGAGGACGGCAACATCGTCTTCACCCGCTCTGACGAGAGCCGTGTCGCCCGGGCCAACCACGGCCTCATGCGCGCGCTGGTCAAGAACATGGTGACCGGTGTGACCACCGGCTTCAACCAGAAGCTCGAGATCCAGGGCGTCGGCTTCCGTGCCGAGGTCAAGGGGCGGATGCTGGTGATGAACCTGGGGTACTCGCACCCGGTGGAATTCCCCATCCCGGAGGGCATCACGGTTGCGGTCGACAAGAACGTGAACCTGTCCATCCAGGGCATCGATCGCCAGCAGGTCGGCCAGGTCTCCGCGGTCATCCGCGAGTTCCGTACGCCGGACCACTACAAGGGCAAGGGCGTCCGGTATTCGGGCGAGCAGGTTCGTATCAAGGCCGGTAAGTCGGCCTGACGGCTAAGGAGCGCTACGATGGGCAAGTCAGAGTTGAAGTACCAGTCGCGCCTTCGCCGGAAGCAGCACATCCGGAAGACGCTCGCGGGCACCGCGGAGAAGCCACGGCTCTCCGTCTACCGCTCCTCGCGCTACATCTACGCCCAGCTCATCGACGATGAGTCGGGGGTGACGTTGGCGTCGGCCTCGAGCCTCACCCTTCGGGGTGACGGCGAGGTCAACGGCAACTGCGATGAGGCCACCAAGGTCGGCCAGCAGATCGCTGCCGCTGCGGCGGAGAAGAACATCGCGCGGGTGGTGTTCGATCGGAACGGCTACCTGTACCACGGGCGCATCGCGGCCCTTGCCAACGCCGCGCGTGAAGCCGGCCTGAACTTCTGACGGAGTCGTCCATGAGCAAGGTTTCCAGGCGTCGGCGGGAAGAAGAAGAGACCAATCTCATCGAGAAGGTCATCTTCATCAACCGTGTCGCGAAGGTCGTCAAGGGCGGCCGTCGGTTCAGCTTCTCCGCCATCGTCGTCGTCGGTGACGGCAACGGTCAGGTGGGCGTGGGCTTCGGCAAGGCGAATGAGGTCCCGGAGGCGATCCGCAAGGGGACCGAGCGCGCCAAGCGCTCGCTGATCCGCGTCCCGCTCGTCAGCGGCACGATCCCCCACCTCGTCCAGGGCTCCTTCGGCGCCGGAACGGTGGTTCTGCGACCGGCATCGCCCGGTACGGGGGTCATCGCCGGTCCGACCGTCCGTGCGATCATGGAGGCCGTGGGCATCCATAACATCCTCACCAAGTCGATCCGCAGCTCGAACCCGCACAACGTGGTTCGCGCCACGTTCGCCGCGATGGCCGAGCTCGAGTCTGCCGAGCAGTACGCGACGCGTACGGGCAAAGGCATCGACGAGGTCCTCGAGAACTACACGCTCCGTGCACTCGCCGCGGCCAGCGCCGCTAGCTAGTACGAGCGATTCGCGTGAACCGGGGCCAGGTTCCCGGCCCCTTCATCTACGGACGGCAGTGTCATGACCTATCTCAAGGTGACGCTCAAGCGGAGCTCCTACGGGCAGACGGATCGGCAGATCGAGAACCTCAAGGGTCTCGGTCTCCGCCGCATCGGCGGCTCGCGCGTTCTGGAAAACACCCCCGCAGTGCGCGGCATGGTGAAGCGCGTGCTTCACCTGGTCGACGTCGAAGAGGTTGGCTGATCATGGCGAACGAACTCTCCACCCTCCGCCCAGCGGTCGGTGAACGCAAAGAGCGTATGCGCGTTGGCCGCGGCGAAGGTTCCGGCAAGGGCAAGACCGCCGGCAAGGGCACCAAGGGCGCTCAGTCACGGTCCGGCTACAAGAACAAGCCGGGCTTCGAGGGTGGCCAGATGCCGCTGCATCGCCGGCTCCCGAAGAAGGGCTTCCGGAACATCTTCGCGAAGGACGTCGCGGCGATCAACCTGGACCGCCTGGGTGCGCTCCCGGCGGGAACCGTGGTGACCGACGAGCTCCTCCACGAACTCGGCATCGTTTCGCGCCGCGCGAAGAACGGCGTCAAGATTCTCGGCGGCGGGGAGATCGGGGTTGCCCTCGATGTCCAGGTGTCTAGTGTGAGCGCCTCGGCGCGCGAGAAGATCGTGGCCGCGGGTGGGCGCGTCGCGAGCACGGGCGAGTCTAGCGAGTGAGTTGAGTCTGGAGCGCTCGGGTCCGCCCTGCGCTCCGAGTGCTGCTCGCCCGGCGTTGGTCGCCGGGACCGTCCGGCGGGCCCTCCTGGCCCGCTTTCGTATTCCCGCGCTAGGCGTCGGGTTTCGCCGCGCAGGTCCTCCGGGCGCTTGCCGGCTGGGGGCCACCATGGGGAACGTGTTCTCGGACATCTGGCAGATGGAAGATCTGCGCAAGCGTGTCCTGTTCACCCTCGGCATGATCGGCGTGTACCGCCTCGGGATCTTCATTCCGGCGCCCGGTATCGACCGGCTCGTGCTGGGCGAGTGGTTCAACCAGCAGTCGGGGAACCTGTTCGGGCTCTACGACATGTTCTCGGGCGGCGCGCTGCAGCAGTTCAGCGTGTTCGTGCTCGGGATCATGCCGTACATCTCCGCGTCCATCGTCATGCAGATGGGGGCGGAGTTCATCCCGACCCTCACGCGCATCAAGGACGAGGGCCAGACGGGCAAGAACCGCATCAGCCAGTACACCCGATACCTGACGATCCTTATCGCCATGGGCCAGGCTCTCTCGATGGCGTACACCATGGAGCAGATGCAGGTCGGGAACAGTCCGGTGGTCATGTTCCCCGGCTGGGGCTTCCGTCTCATGACCATGATCACCATGACGGCGGGCTCCTGCTTCGTCATGTGGCTCGGAGAGCAGATCACGGAGCGGGGCGTCGGCAACGGCAGCTCGATCATCATCTCGAGCGGGATCATCGCGGGGATCCCTGCGGGAGCGATCCAGCTCATTCAGCTGATCAACCTGGGAGAGCTCAACCTCTTGCAGGTGTCCTTGCTCGGTGCCTTCATGTTCCTCACGATCACCGCGATCGTGTTCATCGAGCGCGGACAACGTCGGGTACCGCTCCAGTATGCGAAGCGAGTGCTGGGTCGTAGCCTGTTTCCGGGCGCGTCGACCTACCTTCCCCTGAAGATGAATACGTCGGGCGTCATCCCGCCGATCTTCGCGTCTTCCGTACTCATGTTCCCGAGCTCGATCAGCCGGCTGTCGACCGCGCCCGTCGCCATGTGGCTGATGAACGCGTTCGCACCCGGCAGGTGGCTCTACAACGTCTCCTACATCGTGCTGATCTTCGTGTTCGCGTACTTCTACACGGCGATCACGTTCAACGCAGACGACGTGGCGGAGAACCTCAAGAAGCAGGGTGGCTACATCCCAAAGGTCCGGCCCGGCAAGGACACGGCGCTGTACATCGACTGGATCCTGAACCGCCTCACGGCGGCGGGCGCCGCGTACCTGTCCATGGTGTGCATCATCCCATCCATCCTGGTCACTCAGGCGCACGTCCCGTTCCAGTTCGGCGGTACCGGCCTGCTCATCCTGTGCGGGGTGACCCTCGACACCGTTGCCCAGATCGAGGCCCAGCTCAACACGCGGCACTACGACGGCCTCATCGGGCCGGGCGCAGTGGGTGTGAAGCGCCGTCAGCCCATCGGCGGCGTCGGCAGCGGCGGGTTCTGAGTGCACGCATGCAGGTGAAGGATCCGTGGGAGCTGAACCTCATGCGGAACAGCGGCCGTCGCCTCGCAGAGGTGGCTGCCCTGGTGCGTGAGGCGGTCCGTCCGGGCGTGAGCACGCTCCAGCTCGACGAGGTCGCGGACACCGCCATCCGCGCGCTGGGGAGCCTGCCGTCGTTCAAGGGCTACCGCGCCGGCGGCACGGGCGTCCCGTACCCGCGCACGATCTGCTCCTCGGTCAACGACCAGGTCGTGCACGGCATCCCGAACGATCGCCCGCTCGTGGAAGGTGACATCGTCTCGCTCGACTTCGGGCTTGTATATGGCGGCTACCACGCCGACATGGCCTTCACGGTGCCGGTCGGTGCGGTACGAGAGGAAGTACAACGTCTCCTTGACGTGACCGAGCAGAGCTTGTATGAGGGCGTGGCTCGGGCTGTTGCAGGCAACCGGGTAGGGGACATCGGCAACGCGATCGAGACTCAGGTTCGCCCGCACGGGTTCGGCATCATCAGGGACTACGTGGGCCACGGCATCGGCCGCGCCATGCACGAGCTCCCCTCGGTTCCGAACTACGGCAAGGCCCGTCAGGGCCAGCTTCTCCGGGAGGGCCTGTGTCTCGCCATCGAGCCGATGATCACGCTGGGTGGTCACAAGACGAGAGTTTGCAAGGACGGATGGACGGTAGTGACCCTCGATGGCAGCCTCGCGGCCCACTTCGAGCACACCATCGCCATCACGCCCAGAGGTCCCGAAATTCTGACGGTGCTCGCCGCTTGATGCGGGAGCAGGTGGGGTGGTGACGTGGCTCGTATCGAAGGTGTAGATCTCCCGCGGAACAAGCCGATCTGGATCGGCCTGACCTACATCTACGGGATCGGTCAGGCGACCGCCCAGCGGATCGTCGCTCAGGCAGGGATCGACAAGGGCACGCGCGTGTTCCAGCTCACGGACCACGACATCGCTCGCCTGCGCGAAGTCATCCAGGGTGGCTACCGGGTCGAGGGTGAGCTCCGCAAGGTGATCTCCATGAACATCAAGCGGCTCATCGATCTCGGCACCTACCGCGGTCTGCGCCATCGCCGGGGCCTCCCGGTCCGCGGCCAGCGGACCCACACGAACGCCCGCACCCGCAAGGGGCCGCGTCGCGTGCCGGGCTCGAAGGGTGGCGGCGGCGGCTCGCCCCCGCCCAAGAAGTGAGCTGCTGATCGCTCCTCGTCTCCATGCCGGTGACAGCCCTCCATCGGGCCGGCGCCGGCCGAACATTCGTCTCAAGGATACACGTCATGGCCGCTCCGAGCCGTAAGGTCCACAACAAGCGCAAAGTCAAGAAGAACGTGCCCGCTGGCGTTGCGCACATCCAGGCCACGTTCAACAACACGATCGTGACGATCACCGACCTCGGTGGGAACACGGTGGCGTGGAGCTCGGCTGGCGTCCTCCGCTTCAAGGGCTCGCGCAAGAGCACGCCGTTCGCCGCGCAGCTCGTGGCGGAAGACGCCGCTCGCAAGGCGATCGAGCACGGCATGAAGCAGGTCGGCGTGTTCGTCAAGGGCCCCGGCACCGGCCGCGAATCGGCGCTCCGCGCGATCGCGAACACGGGCCTGAAGATCACGCTCATCAAGGACGTGACGCCCATCCCGCACAACGGATGCCGCCCCCCGAAGCGCCGCCGGGTGTGAGGCATCCCGGACCAGCCCGATCCGAGGCCGGTCCTGTCCACGGCCCCTGGGAACCTCCCAGGGCCTGGTGGATCTTTCAGTTGTGGCCCGCTGCGGATGGCGGGCGAGAGTCCCGGGGGAGACCCCGGACCCCTTGAATCGTGGTCGTCCCGACGGAGTCACCCATGCACGAGACCGTTTACGCGAACTGGCGGAATCTGATCAAGCCGCGTCGCGTCGAGCGCGATCCGAAGTCCAGCAAGACCTACGGCCGCTTCGTGATCCGCCCTCTCGAGCGCGGCTTCGGAACGACCATCGGGAACTCGCTGCGCCGCGTCCTCCTCAACTCGCTGCAGGGCGCCGCCATCACGTCGGTGCAGATCGACGGCGTGCTTCACGAGTTCTCGTACATCCCTGGCATCGTCGAGGATGTCACGGACATCGTCCTCAACCTCAAGGGCGTGCTGCTCAAGACGACCTCGATGGAGCCTGTTCGCGGCCGCATCAGCAAGCGCGGCGAGCCCGGCACCACCACGGTGGTCCGCGCGCGTGACTTCGTGTTCGACGCCGCGTGCGAGGTCCTGAACCCCGAGCATCCGATCGCGACCCTCACGGAGGAGGGCCGCTTCGAGGCCGAGGTGTCGGTCCAGCTCGGCAAGGGCTACGTTCCGGCCAGCCAGAACAAGGCTCCTGAGCAGGTCATCGGTGTCATGCCGATCGACGCGATCTTCTCGCCCACGAAGCGCGTCCGCTTCGCGGTGACCAACGCCCGCGTCGGGCAGCGCACGGACTACGATCGGCTCACCCTCGAGATCTGGACGGACGGCTCGGTGGTCCCCGAGGACGCGCTCGCGTACGCCGCGAAGATCCTCAAGGAGCAGCTCCAGATCTTCATCAACTTCGCTGAGGAAGAGGAGCCGCAGGTCCAGGAGGAGACGGCCCAGGAGCAGGAGTTCAACGAGAACCTGTTCAAGCGCGTCGACGAGCTCGAGCTCTCGGTCCGCTCGCAGAACTGCCTCCAGAACGCCGGCATCGAGTTCATCTACCAGCTGGTGGAGAAGACCGAGGCCGAGATGCTCAAGACCAAGAACTTCGGCCGCAAGTCGCTGAACG
>CAMCWU010000113.1 GCA_945882675.1 Klebsiella pneumoniae
GGCGCCATCGCTCTCGGTCACCCGCTCGGGGCGTCTGGCGCGCGGATCACGGCGTCTCTCGTGCACGAGCTCCGTCGTCGCAAGGCGCGCTACGGCCTCGGCTCGGCCTGCATCGGTGGCGGCCAGGGCATCGCCATCATCATCGAGTCGATGTGAACTGAGGGGCAGCACCCCGCACCATCTCCCGGAGGTCGACGATGCTCGTGTTGCTCCTGGCCCAACTCGCCATCGCGATCGAGCCCGTCACTCCGGCCGACGTGAGCGGGCCGAAGGAATGGCTCGGTGGGGACTGGCTGATCGTTCCGGGGGACCGGTCCGCGCATCAGCAGGAGCGCGAGCTCGGCGCGGTGTGGGAGCTGATGCCGCGCTTCGGCGCGTCGCGCTACACGGCCTCGGACGGCCGCGCGGAGATGTCGCGGACGGACGACGCGTGCGGCGTGGCCCTCGCGGACGCGGCGACGTCGGTCGAGAAGGTCGCGCGGTTCGGGATGCGGGCGCCGACGGAGGTCGTCGCGCGGCGGTTCCGCTGGATGGACGGGAAGGCGTGCGCGTTCGAGGTCGACGTGATCCTCGCGGCCCACGGCACCTACGGTGGGCTCGACAAGTAGCGGATCAGGGGCAGACGGCGCCGTCTTCCAGGATCCCGGAGAGCACGAACTCGCGCTCGGCCAGGTAGGTGCACCCGCTCCCATCGGTGAAGAGTGCGACGTGGCCGTCGCCCTCGAACGTCAGCAGCGCGGAGCCGTTGCCGAGGGCCGCGCGCAGGTCGATCGCGGACGAGAGTGGGGTCGCCGGGTCGTTCGCGCCGTTGACCAGGAGCATGGGCGGGGAGCCCGCGGCGTCCACCGACACGGGATCGGCCTGCACCGGCCAGCCGAGGCAGCTGAGCTCGCCCGTCAGGAGCGTGCTTCCGACGCGGGGAAATAGCGCGTCGAGGTCGGCGCCGAACGCGAACACGTCGTCGTCCGTCCAGTCTGCGGGCCACGGCATGTCGAGGCAGCCGATGGCCCAGTAGCGTTGGAGCAACGGGTCGTACTCGCCGGTGACCGGGTCACGGCCGTACCCGGCGTCCGCGGCGGCGAGGAGGAGCGCGGCGTCGCCCGCGTCGGCCTCCGCCAGCCCGAGGGCGATGTTCTCGTCGTCCGGCCCATAGAGCAGGTTCGTGATGGCCCAGCGCAGGTCGTTGTGGGTGAGCGCGCGGCCGTCCGGATCCGAGGGCGCGGGCAGGGGAGCGAGCGCCGCGGCGGCGAGCAGGCGGTCGTAGACGCCGGCTGGATCCTCGCGGATCGGGCACGCGACGTCCTCTGCGCACCGCTCGAAGAAGCGCTCCAACGCGAGCTCGAAGCCCTCAGCCTGCTCGAGGAGGAACATCTGCCGCTGCTGCTCGGGCCCCACGACGCCGTCGAGCACGAACCGGCCCACGCGATCCGGGTGCTCCGCCGCGAACACGGCCGCGAGCCAGGTGCCGTAGCTGAACCCCATGAAGTCGAAGGTGTCGAGCGCCAGCGCGTCCGCGAGCGCGTGCAGATCCGCGACATGCTGGGGTGTCCCGAGCTGCGCGAGGCCGTCGGCGTCCCGATCCGACAGGCAGCCGTCCTGGAACGCGTCCCGGCTCGCGGCCAGCGCCGCGGCCTCTGCGTCGTCCCGCGGGACGGGCTCGTGTGCGCGGAGCGCGTCGAACCACGCGGCATCCACGCAGTCGATCGGATCAGAGCCCCCGGTGCCGCGGTTGTCCAGGCCGATCCAGCCCTTGTCGAGCCACATCTCCGGATCCGAACCACCCCACACCGTCACCAGGCTGCGCGTCAGGCTCACCGACGAGCCACCGGGCCCGCCGGCGCCCAGGAAGCCGATCGGCGCTTCCGGGTCGGCGCCCGGGTGCCACGCCACGGAGAGGTCCCCGCCATCATGCGCGAAGTCCGCGCACAGGAACCCGTCCCCGCAGTCAGCCCACGGCAGCCCGGCCTCGATGTCGGACGTCCGGTTGCAACCGGCCAGCAGCGCGAGAACGGCCCACCTCGGCATGCGCCCTCCCATCCCATTCTAGCGCCCCCGGGTCCCGTCCGCGGCGCCGACGCGATAGAGGAGTCTGCTCGAGGGAGCGATCCATGAACGAGCAGGAAGTCGTCTACGACTGGAACCTCCGCGGCCACGCGGTCTCCCCGCCGATCCGCCGGGTCGAGCTCCACGACGAGACGCTGCGGGACGGCATCCAGTGCCCGTCCGTCCATGATCCCGCGATCGCCGTCAAGCAGGAGGTCGTGCGGAAGCTCGCGCTCCTCGGCGTCTATTCCGTGAACGTGGGCTTGCCGGGCGCGGGCCCGCGCGCGGTCGCGGACAGCCAGCTCCTGGTCGAGACGGTGCGGGACGAGAAGCTCGACATCCGCGTCGGCTGCGCGGCGCGCACGCACCCGAACGACATTCGCCCGATCGTCGAGATCACGCAGAAGACGGGCGTTCCCGTCGAGATCATGACCTTCCTCGGCAGCTCGCCCATCCGCATGTATGCGGAGGGCTGGGACGAGGCGAAGCTAGAGGAGCTCACGCGCGCCGCCGTGAAGCAGGGCGTGGAGGGCGGCTGTCCCGTCAGCTTCGTCACGGAGGACACGGTCCGCAGCCACCCCTCCACGCTGCGCCGCCTGTTCACCGCCGCGGTGGAGGAGGGCGCCACCCGGCTGGTCCTGTGCGACACTGTCGGCCACAGCACGCCGAACGGCGCGTTCAACCTGGTGCATTTCGCGAACGACGTGCTGCTCGGCCTGGGCGCGCGCGACAAGGTCAAGCTCGACTGGCACGGCCACAACGACCGCGGTCTCGCGCTCGTCAACGCCTTGTACGCGATCGAGGCCGGCTGTGACCGAATCCACGGCACGATCCTCGGCGTCGGCGAGCGGGTCGGCAACACGAGCCTCGACCAGGTGCTCGTGAACCTCAAGCTCCTCGGCCAGGAATACGGGGATGTGTCGTGCCTCGCCGACCTGGCGGAGCTCGTCTCGCGCGAGTGCCACGTGGCCATCCCGGTGAACTACCCGGTGTTCGGCAAGGACGCGTTCCGCACGGGCACCGGCGTGCACGCTGCCGCCGTCGTGAAGGCAGAGGGCAAGGGCGACAACTGGCTCGCCGACCGGATCTACAGCGGCGTGCCCGCGAGCTGGTTCGGGCGGGAGCAGGAGATCGAGATCGGCCACCAGTCCGGCCTTTCGAACGTGAAGTACTGGCTCCGCAAGCGGGGTCTCCCCACGGACGACGCGCTGGCGCACGCGATCTTCGACCACGCCAAGACCACGAATCGCCTGCTCGAGGAAAGCGAGGTGCGGGAGATCGTGGCGCGGCACGCGGCCAAGTAGCGGTTCGGCGGGTCTACTCCGGTGGCATCGGCTCCGTCGGCGCCTCGGAGGATGGGTTCCCGGGCGGGCTCAACCGCGGGCGCAAGGCGGTCGCCTCCAGCGCCCGGAGCCGCTCCTGCTCCTCCGCCTCCGCCTCGATCTCGGCGTTCTCCTGCCGCTGCGCCCACATCAGCCGCATCCGCCAGTTGTGGATGAGCCGCAGCCCGAACATCATACCGATGACGACCTTGACCGCCGGGATCCGGTCCAGGCCCGGGAGCGGCGAGACCACCACGGCGACCACGAACAGAGCGTTGAGCGCCTGCATGCCCCAGAACACACCAGCGACGCCGATCCAGCGCGTACGCGTCACGTACTGGTTCACGCCCAGGATCACGAGCAGGACGAGGACGAGGACGGTCCCTAGATCCACGAGAGCTCCGGTCCGACGGCCATGTTGTCGATGAGGCGGGTGCCGCCGACGCGCGCCGCCACGAGAACCCGCGCCGGCCGATCCACCTGGTCGATCGGCTCCAGCGTGACGGCGTCCACGACCGCCAGGTAGTCGAGCGCGTCCACCGTCAGGTGCGACCTGCCGAGCTCCTCGAGAGCGCTCACGTCCACCGTGCCCGCGTCGACGACCGCCCGGAGCGCCCGCGAGAGCGACAGCGCCCGCTGGCGATCGGCGGGCGAGAGGTACTTGTTGCGCGACGACAGCGCGAGGCCGTCGTGATCTCGCACCAGCGGCCCCGGGACGAGCTGCACCGGCATCCCCAGGTCCCGCACCATCTGCCGGATCGTGGCGAGCTGCTGCCAGTCCTTCTCGCCGAACACCGCGACGTCCGAGCCGACTACCATCAGGAGCCGCGCCACTGCGGTTGTCACCCCGTCGAAGTGGCCGGGTCGCGCCACGCCATCCCAGCGTGCCGTCACCCCCGAGACGGTGACGGTCGTGGCGAAGCCGGGCGGGTAGAGGTTCTCCGGCATGAACACGATGTCCACGCCCCGCTGCGAGCACAGGTGCGCGTCACCGTCTGGATCGCGAGGATATCGACTCAGATCCTCGTTCGGACCGAACTGGAGCGGGTTGACATAGATGCTCACGACGAGCCGGTCCGCCAGCGGGCGCGCCAGATCCATCAGCGATGCGTGCCCGCGGTGCAGGTACCCCATGGTCGGGACGAAGCCGATCGTCCTGCCAGCCCTCCGCTCGTCGCGGGACCAGGCGACCATCTCGTCCACCGCGCGCAGGATCTCCATCAGTAGACCCGCTTGAGCGCGCCGGCGGCCTGGTTGAACCCGTGCTCGTCCGCCGGGAAGCTGCCGGAGCGCACGTCCGCGGCGTAGCGCCGGAAGGCGTCCACGATCGGCGCCTCCAGCTCGGCGTACCGCTTCACGAACTTCGGCTGGAAGCTCCCGTCGAAGCCGAGGAGATCGTTACACACCAGCACCTGCCCATCGCACGAGGATCCAGCTCCGATGCCGATCGTCGGGATCGCCACGCGCGACGTGATCTCGGCGGCCACCGGGCTCGGGATTCCCTCCAGGACGAGGCAGAACGCGCCGGCGTCCGCGACCGCGAGGGCGTCGGCCACTACGCGCTCGGCGTCGGCGTCGCCGCGGCCCTGCACGCGGAAACCGCCCATTGCATGAACCGATTGGGGCGTCAGGCCCACGTGGCCGACGACAGGGATCCCCGCCTGGACCATCCGGTCGATGGCGGGCGCCGTGCGGGTGCCGCCCTCGAGCTTCACGGACTGCGCCCCGGACTCCTTGAGGACGCGGATGGCCGCCGCGATCGCCTGGTCGGGGGAGGCCTGATAGCTCCCGAAGGGCAGGTCGATCGTCAGGTGCGCCGTGGTGAGCGCCCGCGAGACGCAGCGGGCGTGGTAGATCATCTCGTCGAGCGTGACGGCGAGTGTGTCCTTGTTGCCCTGCACCACCATGCCGAGGCTGTCGCCGACCAGAACCATGTCAACGCCGGCCGCGTCCGCGAGCCGCGCCATCGTGTAGTCGTACGCGGTGACCATCACGATCCGGCCGCCATCGGCCTTCTTCTTACGCAGATCGACGGTCGTGATGCGCGACATGGTCAGCTCCCGCCGAACAGGGACGGCTGCCGAGGGTCGGGCGCCGGCAACTCGTCGGGCTCGCCGTCGAGAGCGCGCTTGATACGCCGCAGGACGGCGGTACGGGCCGCCGGGTCGTCCACATAGTCGAGGCGCGTGTTGTCGATCCGCAGAACGGGGCACGCGCGCCAGCCGGCGAGCAGGCGCTCGTACCGCTCCGCGAGATCTTCCAGGTACTCCGTTCGGATCCGCTCTTCACCCGGGGCGCTTCGCTTCGCGATCCGCTCGACCACCACGTCCATGGGTGCGTGCAGGTACACGACGAGATCCGGCTTCGGCGCCCCCTGCCCGAGCGCGCCCGCGATCTGCCCGTACAGCTCGAGCTCGAGCTCCTCGAGCGTCTTCTCCGCGAACATCCGGTCCTTTTCCCACAAGTAGTCGCTGACGACGAGCGGGTGGAACAGGTCCTCCTGGCGGATGGACTCCTGCTGCCGCCACCGGTTCATCAGGTAGTACATCTGTACCGGGAAGGCATACCGGGCGGGGTCCCGGTAGAATGGCTCGAGGAACGGGTTGGTCGCCGACGGCTCGAGGACGAGGCGCGCCCCCCACTCGGAAGCGAGCAGGCGGCACAGCGACGTCTTGCCGACGCCAATCAGCCCTTCCACCACCAGGAACCGACCCACGCGCCCCCCGCGCGCCGCCCATAACCTGTACGGGCGGCGGCGGTGTGCCTCAGGCCTCGGCGGCGGCCTCGACGTCGACGGTCTCGTCGGCGCCGTGGTGCTCGGTGGCCGGGCGCGACCCGAGGAAGTCCACGCGATCCGCCAGGATCCGGGCGCTGATGCGCTTGTGGCCCTCGTCATCCGACCACTTCTCGTAGGTCACCGAGCCCGTCACCGCGACCGGGCGGCCCTTCTTGCAGAACCGGCCGACCTGCTCGGCGAGCGCGCCGAACACCTTGACCTCGTGCCAGTCGACGTCCTCCACCCACTTCTCGCCGTCGCGCCGGGCGCGCGTGGTCGCGAGCGAGAAGGTCCCCCACGGGATCCCGCTCTTCCCCGGCCGGATCTCCGGGTCCCGGCCGAGATTTCCCACCAACACGATCTGGTTCAGTCCGCGCATATGACACCTCCGCTCGTCATCGAGCGACCGGGGCCCAAGCAGGGATCGTGCCAGGATATTCTCGGCGTTCACACGTCTTCCGACGGCGGTCCGACGACTGTCGGCGACGGACGTCCGTCAGGCGAGGGGGTTCACCGGGCGGCCGGGCGGATGGTCGCCCATGACGCGGCCCCGCATGGCGACGGGCTTGCCGCGGAGGAACACCATCTCGGGCTTCGGCGCGGCGTCCCGCTGAGCGTAGGGGGTCCACCCGGCCCCCGACATGAGCGTGCCGGCGTCGATTCGCGCGATCTCTCCCTCCGAGAACAGCACGAGGTCGGCGTCGAAGCCACGCTCGATCCGACCCTTGCGCTCGAAGCCCATGACGCGCGCCGGGCCCTCGCAGCACAGCGCCACGAGCGACTCGAGCGAGAGGCGCCCGTGCCGGACCGCGGAGAGCATGAGCGGGAAGAGGAGCTCGGTCCCGGGCACTCCGGCGGTGCCGTCTGACGGACCGACGTGGTGATCGCTCGCGACGCAGTCGAGCCGGCCGCGCTTCACGGCGGTCCAGAGCGTGCGGCGATCCTGCTCCGTCCGCATGGGCGGAACCGTGCGCATGGGCATCGGCGCCTCCTCCACCGAGAAGAACAGGTGGTGAGGCGTGACGCCGGCGGTGACCGGGAGCTCGCCGCGGACCGGGTCGATCATCGTGAGCTCGGCGGCGGTCGACAGGTGCAGCAGGTGAACGGAGCGGTCCGCATCCCGCACCTGCTCGAGGATCCGGCGGGCCGCGCCGACGTCGCCGTCCTCGATGTCGAGGCGGAGGCCGAGGACGCCCTCTCCCAGGAGCACGTCCGCGAGCTGGGCGGCCGTGATCCCGAGGTCGCCGCCCTGGCCGACGCACGCGAGCGCGCCCGCCACCAGGCCCTCCGCAACCGCCTGCGCGAGCTCCTCCCGGTTGCCGTCCAGCGCGGCGCCCCACAGCGCGAAGTCGCACCACGAGCCCTTCCGGGCCATGTCGTGGCGCCTGCGGGCGCTCGTGCGGTCGACGACGGGGTGCGCGCCGCTCGGGAGCCCGACGACCGTGGTGACCCCGCCGCTGGCCGCGGAGCGGGACTCGCGCTCCCAGCTCGTGGGATCCGCGCCGAGGTCGAACTGGACCGCGGTGTCGATGACGCCGGGGATCAGGAACTTGCCCATCACCGAGAGCTCGGTCTGCGCTTTTCTGGGCGGCCGGGGGCCCACATAGGCGATGCGGCCGTCGGCGATGGCGACGTCGGCCACGAGGCGGCCGCGGGGGGAGACGAGGGTGGCGTCGCGGAGGATGAGGTCGTACACGGAGCCTTTTCTGGGAGCCCTCTCAGATCTGGGGCTCCGGGCTTGGCCCGTATCCGGATCCCCGCTTTTGCACCAGGGTCCAGCGCCACGACAGGGGGCCATGACATCGATGTCGCGGTGTCCGTCTGCGGCGAGGTTCAGGGGCGGGGCTCGAGAGTCGGCGCTGTAAGCTGATACCTGTGATCCGGGTCTCCGACGGCATGCTGGCGACGACGAGCGGATGGTCGGTCCACCCGGCGATGGCGGCCATCGGCGGGGGGGGGAGCGACATCCATGTCGCGATCGGCCCTCGCGGTCGGCCGGAAGCAGGGGTTCCGTGACGGGCCAGCACGGTGCTTCCTGGGTTGTCCTGGTTCGGAAGGCCGTTGGCACGGACTGTGCACTCGTACTTGTCAGACGCAAGTGACGTGCGGTACCGGCTGGAGAACCGTTGCCGCGGAACGCCCGGTCCCCGAGAGGGGGCCGGGCGTTTTTCTTTTGCGTGCCGCCCGCCAACGCTGTAATCCGGGTCGGCGGAGGGCAGATGGCGGGTGCCGGCTGGGAGGGGATCCGGACGAGCGACGGCACGCTCGACCGGTTCGCTGCGGCCCGCGACCTGTGGCCCGGCGGCACCCTCGACTTCTGGCACGGCCACGGGCTCCCGCTCCCGGATCGGGTCCTGTGGCCGGCGGACGACGACGAGGTCGCGCGCGTCCTGCAGCAGGCCAGCGCGGCGGGCACGCCCGTCATCCCGTACGGCGCGGGGAGCGGGGTGTGCGGCGGCGCGCGTGGGCGGCCGGGCGCCGTCATCCTCGACACGAAGATGTTGGCGCGGATCGGCCCGCTGGACGAGACGCGCTGGACGGTGGAGGCGGAAGCCGGCGTCAACGGCCAGCACCTGGAGGACTGGCTCGACGCGCGGGGGTACACGCTCGGCCACTCGCCGTCGTCCATCTGGTGCTCGACGGTCGGCGGCTGGGCGGCGGCTCGGAGCGCCGGCCAGTTCTCCAGCCGGTACGGGGTCTTCGAGGATATGGTGCTCGGCGTGGACGCCGTGGCGCCCGGGGTCGGGCGGTTCCGCGTCGGGGAGGGCGGGGACGCGCCGGCGGAGTGGCTGCCGCTGCTGCTCGGATCCGAAGGTACGCTGGGCGTCATCACGCGGTGCACACTGCGCGTGTGGCCAAAGCCGAAGACGCGCTGGCTGCGCGGTTACCGGTTCGCGACGGTCGGAGCGGCGATCACGGCGATGCGACGGCTCATGCAGGCCGAGCTCTGGCCGGCCGTCGTGCGGCTGTACGACCCGGTAGACACCCGCATCGGAGGCCGGACGAAGCCCGAGAAGGTCCGGTCGGGCAACGCCGGGTTCGTCCGCGCGTGGCTGAAGCGGGTAGACGCGCTGCCGGCGGTGCGGCGCCGGACGCTCGCGCTGCCGCTCGCGCTGCCCGGCGTGTTGAACCGGATCGCGGACGGGATCTCGGGCGGGTGCCTGCTGATCGCGGGATGGGAGGGCGACCCGGCCGTCGTCGACGCCTGCTCGCGCGCCGGGCACGCGATCCTGCTGGAAGGGGGGGAAGATCTCGGCGAAGGCCCGGGCCAGCGCTGGCTGCACTCCCGCCACCATGTCTCCTACAAGCTGATGCCGGTCTTCGAGCGCGGCGGCTTCGCGGACACGATGGAGGTCGCGATTCCGTGGTCCGGCCTGGAGGCCCTGTACGACGCGGTCCGGGCCGCCGTGGCGCCGTATGCGCTGGTGATGGCGCACATGAGCCACCTGTACCCGGAGGGCGGCTCGATCTACTTCTCGTTCGCGGGCCGCGGAGATCGGTCGATCTACGACGCGACCTGGCGAGATGCGCTCGCTGCGGTCGTCGCTTCGGGCGGGACGGTCACGCACCATCACGGGGTGGGCACGCTCAAGGCGCCGGCCGTTTCGCGCGAGGTCGGGCCAGCTGTCGCCGGATGGCGGGCGTTGAAGGCGGAGCTCGACCCGAACGGTGTGATGAACCCGGGGCGCGTGTACGTCGACGTCGCCGATCCGCCGGGCCGTGAGGCCGAGCCGCCCTCGATCCGCGCCGAGGACGGGCTGGTCCGGGCCCCCATCGGTTCGACCCTCGCGGAGCGCCGGGCCCTCGCCGCCGCGAGCGGCGGGGAGCTCATGTGGCCGTGGGAGCGGCCCGCCGACGTCGTCCGCCAGGGTCGGAACCCGTGGCAGACCACCTGGGTGGAGGTCAGCGGGCGCCTCGACGGGGTGCCCGTGCGCCTCGGGCGGGGGCCGCGGTCGGCGTCCGGGCCGGACCTGCGCGGCTGGCTCGCGGACCGGGCCACCGCGTACACCGTGGCGGTCGCGCCCGCCGGCGCCCGCTGGATGGGCGAGGGCCGTCCGCCCGACCCCTGGGGGGCCGCGCTGGCGGTGCTGCGCGCGGATCTGCGCCCCGCGGTGCTCACGGTCGCGGACGGCGCGCTGCGCGTCGGGTTCCGTGGCCCGGCGGCGCGCGAGCTCGGGGCCCTCGCGGCGGCCGCGGTGCCGGGCGGGCTCGGCGAGCGGGCCTGGGAGGCCGCACCGCTCCCGTCCGGCCCGCTGGTGCCGTGCCGTACCACGGATCCCGCGGCGGTGACCGTCACGGTGCAAGGCGCGTTCAAGCGCGCGAAGGAGGCCCGCGATGGCGCAGCCGAACGGTGAGCGCGTGCGGCATCCGGACGCGACGTCCACGTGCGCGCTATGCCCGCGGCTGTGCCGGCCGTCGTGCCCGGTCGCGACCGGCACCGCACGAGAGGCGGCGGTCCCCGCCGTGATCGCGGGCGCCCTGCGCGAGTGGCGGGCGGGCCGGCTGCCGGACGCCGTGGCCGCCGAGGCCGCCACGCTGTGCACGGACTGCGGGGCGTGCCGGGCGCACTGCCACCTCGATCGCCCGCTCCCGGAGATCTTGCGCGCGGCGC
>CAMCWU010000114.1 GCA_945882675.1 Klebsiella pneumoniae
CGGCGACGCGAGGAGGTCGGCGACGAGCTCGGCGTCGCGGGCGGGATCGCGGGGCCGGGTGCCCTTGATCGGCTCGGAGCGGGCGACGCCGGCGTGGAACCCCAGGAGCTCCTCCGGGCTGTTCGAGAGCACCGCGAGCTCGGGAGCGAGGCGGAGGAACGCCCCGAACGCGGCGTCCGACGCGGCGCGCAACCGGCGGTACGCGGGCCACGGGTCGGGGTCTGCGCCCTGCGCGTGGACGGCGCGCGTGAGGTTCACCTGGTAGCAGTCGCCGTCGTCGATCCAGGCGAGGATCCTCCCGATCCGCTCCGGATACGAGCTGGTCGTCGTCGTGGTCAGGCGCGCCGGTGGCGGGGGAGGGGCGAGCTCCGAGGCCGACGCCACGAGCCGCCGAGCATCCGCGACGAACCCGGGAGATCCCCCGAATGACCACCCGGTCACATCGTCCCAGCACGCGCCGCCCGCGTACCGCCCGAGCCACGCGGGCGGCTCGGGCGACCCACCGGGCGCGGCCTCGCCCCACATCGGCGCCGGCCCGTACCCCACGTACCCGAGGCACCCGCCCGAGAACGCCGCAGCGCCGCCCGATCCCGCCGTCAGTCGCCGCCCGGCCTCCACCCAATCCGCGGCCCCCGTCCACACCTCCACCGGATCCCACGCGAGCACGGAGCCCGTGTGCGCCCCGCCGTCGAGCCACGCGGCGCCCGGCCGGTTTGCGATCTGGGCGAACACCGCCTCTGGGCTGGTCATCCGACGAGCGCCCGCGTCGCCGCCCCCGGGTCGTCCGCGGCGCAGATGGCGCCGATCACCGCCCACGCGTCCGCGCCGGTGCCCCGGATCTCGGGCAGCCGCGCCACGGTGATCCCTCCGATCGCCACCAGCGGCCGATCCACCTCCGCGCGCAGCGCCGCGAGGAGCGCCGGCCCCTGGAGCGCCTTTGGCCGCGACAGGTTCCCCGTCGGGTACATCGGCCCGAAGGCGAGGTAGTCGGCGTCCTCTGCGAGCGCGGCCCGGAGCTGCTCCGGCGTGTTCGTGGACCGCCCGAGGAGCCGGTCGCCGAGCCGCCGGCGCGCGTCGGCCGTTGGCCCGTCCGTCTGCCCCAGGTGCAGGCCGTCCGCGTCGATCGCGAGCGCGACCTCCGCATCGTCGTTGGCGATCAGCAGCGATCCGACATCGCGCGTCAGGCGCCGCAGCTCGGTCCCCACCCGGATCACCTCGTCCGAAGACCAGGACTTGCACCGGAGCTGGATCAGCCGGCAGCCTCCCGCGAGCATCGCGGCGCCCGCTCGAATGGGATCGCCCCCGCTCGCGTCAGCGTCCGCGATCCCGTACAGCCCGCGGATCCGCTCCGCGCCGGGGCGGATCCTCCGCTTCGCTCCGTCACCCATGTCGAGGCCCCCGCGATCACCCCACCGATGTAGTCTCCCCGCCGCGGTTTGCAAAATCTCGCGTGCGGACCTGGACACGCCCCCCCGCGAGATGTGAAACTACGAACCCGTGCCCCTCCGCGCGCGCCGCCCGGCGTACGCATCCTCCCCCCGACCCCTCCAGCTCCCCGGAACGCACCATGCGCTCGACGCTGCCCCTGCTGGCGCGCCTCCCGCTCGCAATGATCGCCCTGTGCTTCGCCGTCCCGGCGTTTGCGGCCGACGATCAGCCCGCGGCCGGCGAGGCGGCCGTGTTCCCGCCGCACTCGAAGCGCGCGAAGAAGAAGGCGGCGGAGCTCGATTCCGTCGTCGTCGGGCCCGTGTCGCCCACGCCCGCTGAGGATCAGCCCGTCAGCGCCGTCCCGGACCCGCCGACGGAGGCCGGCCCCGCGCTGGACGCGCCGGCCGAGGAGCCGCCCGCCGAAGGAATCTGGCATTACGTCGACCAGATGGCGGGCGAGATCCCGACCCCCGCCCAGGTCGAGGCGATGGAGGAGGTCGCCGACCGCTCCCTCGCCGAGCGCACGCTCACGGACGATCTGGGCGCGAACCCGATCCCGACCAGCTTCTACCTGGATCCTACGAAGTCACTCCGTCCCGATCCGCTGTACCTGGACCGCGTCGACCCGTCCGAGTTCGACATCCCGGTCGTGGTCAACGAGAACGTCGAGAAGTGGGTCCGCTACTTCACGGGCGACGGCCGGAAGTACTACGCGCGCTGGCTCAGCCGGTCGACCGCGTACCGCCCGTATATGTACGAGCAGCTCGAGAAAGCGGGTCTGCCGCGCGATCTCGTGTACCTGTCGATGATCGAGAGCGGCTACAACGCCCAGGCGATCTCGAGCGCGGGCGCCGCCGGCATGTGGCAGTTCATGGAAGCCACGGGCAAGCTCTACAAGCTCCGGGTCGACTACTACGTCGACGAGCGTCGCGACATCGAGGAGTCGACCCGCGCAGCCATCGATCTCTTGAGCGACCTGCACAAGATGTTCGACGGCGACTGGTACCTCGCCTGGGCGTCGTACAACACGGGTCCGGGCCGCGTACGCCGCGCTTCGCAGCAGTCGGGGTCTACGAACTTCTGGACGCTCGCGAACGGCGCGTACCTGCACACGGAGACGGACAACTACGTTCCGAAGATCATCGCGGCCGCGATCATCGGCCACCACCCCGAGTGGTACGGCTTCACGGACGTCGAGTACATGCCGGCGTTCGAGTACGACGTCGCGCACGTCTCGGGCTCCGTCGAGCTCGACGTGCTCGCGAAGTGCGCCGGCACGACCGTCGAGAAGCTCCGCGAGCTCAACCCGTCGCTGCGGCGGTTCAGCACCCCGGCCGAGGGCTTCGACCTCAAGATCCCGACGGGCAAGCAAGCCGAGTTCGTGGCCGCCCTCGACTCCGCCCCGCGGGAGGTCCGCCAGACCACGACCGTCGCCCGGCACTCCGTCAAGCGCGGCGAGACGCTCTCGACCATCGCCGCCAGGTACAACGTGAGCGCGACCGAGCTGTCCCGGGCGAACGGCCTGCGGAATATGAACAAGATCTATGTCGGGATGAGCCTGACGATTCCCGGGCGCGGCGACGCCGTCGTGGAGGCCACGCCCACCGAGCGGAAGGCCCCGACGCCGGCCGCGACCACGAAGTCCACCGCGCCGAAGACGGCCGGGAAGTACCACACCGTGGCGCGCGGCGACACCCTGTCGGAGATCGCGAGCAAGCACGGCGTGACCGTCACCCAGGTCAAGAGCTGGAACGGCATTTCGGGTAGCACGATCGTCCCCGGGCAGCGCCTCGCCGTGAACAGCGCGGCGGCGGGCGGGAAGTCGCCGGCGGGCGGCAGCACGGCCGTCGCGTCGGCGCCCGCGACCTCGCACTACACGGTGCGCAAGGGGGACAGCCTGTCGGCCATCGCCGACCGGAACCACGTGTCGATGGCGGATCTCCAGAAGTGGAACCACATCAGCAACCCGAGCTCCATCCAGGCGGGCCAGGTGCTCGTGGTGAAGGGCGGGTCGACTTCCTCGGCCTCCTCGGCCAAGACGGTCGCTTCGAGCGCCTGGAAGACGTACACGGTCCGCAGCGGGGACAGCCTGACGGCGATCGCCCAGCGCCACGGCTGCAGCGTCAGCGAGCTCCAGTCCTGGAACGGCCTGAAGGGCTCGGTGATCCAGCCCGGCCAGAAGCTGAAGATCAAGGCCTGATGCTGACCGTCGACGACGCGGTCGCGCGCATCCTGGCGGACGTCCCCCGGGCGCCCGCGGAGACCGTACCGCTCGCGGAAGCCTTTGGCCGGGTGCTGGCGGAGGATCTCGACGCCGACGTGGATGTCCCGCCCTTCGCGAACTCCGCGATGGATGGGTACGCGGTGCGCGCGGCGGATCTCGCAGGGGCGCCGCGGTCTCTCCGGATCGTGGGCGTGATCGCCGCGGGGATGCCGCCTGAACCGGCCATCGGTCCGGGAGAGGCCGTAGCGATCATGACGGGCGCGCCCGTGCCGCCCGGCGCGGACGCCGTGGTGATGGTGGAGGACACCGACCGGAGCATGGCCGGCGCCGTGGAGATCCGCGTCCAAGCCGCCGTTCACCAGCACGTGCGCGACGCGGGCTCGGATATCCGGCGGGGGACCCGGCTGCTCACGCGCGGCGACCGCCTGGGGCCGGCTTCCGTGGGCCTGGTCGCGTCCATCGGGCGGCCGACGGTGGCGGTCGCGCGGCGGCCCGTCGTCGCGATCCTCACCACCGGTGACGAGGTGGTGCCGGCCGGGAACCCGCTCCGCCCGGGCCAGATCTGGTCGTCGAACAACATCGCGCTCGTGGGAGCGGCGCTGGAGGCCGGCGCGGTACCGCGCGACCACGGGATCGTCGCGGACGACCTGGAGGCGACGGTCGCGGCGCTAGAAGCGGCGTTGGAGGCCGCGGACGCCCTGGTGACGACGGGCGGCGTGTCCGTGGGCGAGTTCGACTTCGTGAAGGAGGCCCACGCGCGCATCGGCGCGAAGGTCGACTTCTGGAAAGTCGCGATGAAGCCCGGCAAGCCGCTGGCGTTCGGGCGCGTGGAGCGGGGAGGTCGGTCCATTCCGCTCTTCGGGCTGCCGGGCAACCCGGTGAGCTGCCTCGTGAACTTCGCGCAGTTCGTCCGTCCGTGGATCCGCACGTCGCTCGGGGATCCGCGGCCGTTTCTGCCGGTGATCGACGCCGTCGCGCTCGAGGATCTGCAGGAGGCGCCGGGTCGCGCGCGGCTGCACAGGGTCCGGCTGGAGCGCCACGGCGCGGGGTTCGGCGCGCGAAACGCCGGATCGCAGAGCAGCGGGGCGCTGACGGGCTTCGCGCGGTCGCATGGCCTGCTCCTCGTCGCCGCGACGGACCGGGGGCCCCGGGCAGGGGAGCCGTGCCGGGTCCAGCTCCTCGACGGCGGGTTCCTGGCGGGAGAAGCCCCAGAGTACGGCTGGTGATCCCCGGGTTCGTGCTCGCGGGCGGCGCGTCGGTGCGGGCGGGGTCGGACAAGGCGCGGGCCCCGTCGCCGGGCCGGTGGCCGATGGCGGCGTGGACCGCCGGGGTCCTCGCGGCGGCGGGGTGCGGGCCCGTGACCATCGTGCGATCCGTCGCGATCGACGAGCGCTTCGAGCGCCCCCTGGAGCCGTGGGTCCCCGACCCGGGCGCCGGGATCCCGATCCTGCTGGACGGCTCTCCGTGGCGGCACCCGCTGTTCGGCGCGGCGGCCGCGCTGCGGACGTGCGCGGGCCCGGCGCTCCTGGTCGCCACGGATATGCCGGGCCTCACGGTGGACGCGGTCCGGGCGCTGATCGCCGCGGGGGACCGCGTGGTCGCCACGGACGCCGACGGGCGCGCCGCGCTGCTCCTCGTGGCACGGCAAGGGGACGCCGATCGCGCCGCGGCGCTCGCCCAGGCCGACGCCCCGATCCGCGCGTGGGTGGACGGCTGGCCTCGCCTCGCGCTCCCAGAGAACGTGCTCGAGAACCGGAACGGCCCCGCAGGGAGCGGCCCGGTGGCCGACCTCCTCGGTACCGTGCCGGCACCGACCTCGCGAATGGCCGACGGCGAGGCCGCCCGCCTCCGGGCACGCGGCGTGCTCTCCCCGATTCGGGTATGATCACGCCGCCACCCGGAGCTCGTATGGCCACGCACCCGCACGCCCACCAGGAAGCCGCCCGTCCCGCCGGGATCTCGGTGATCGTGGTCTCCGACACCCGCAGCCTCGCCGACGACGTCGGGGGACGCCTGCTGGCGGAGCTGGCCGCTACGGCCGGGCACGACGTCCTGTCGCGCGAGGTCGTGCCGGACGACCTCGATCGCATCCGCGCCGCGATCGACCGGGTCAGCGCGGCCGGGGCGGACGTGATCCTGCTCACGGGCGGCACGGGCGTGTCGCCGCGCGATCGCACGCCAGAGGCCGTCGAGCCGCTGTTCAACCGGAAACTCCCCGGCTTCGGCGAGATCTTCCGCGTGCTGTCGTTCCAGGAGATCGGCGCCGCCGCCATGGTCAGCCGCGCTACCGCCGGGCTTGTAGGGCGGGCGGCCGTCTTCGCGCTCCCGGGCTCGCCCGCCGGCTGCCGCCTCGCGATGGAGCGCCTGATCCTTCCCGAGCTCGGGCACCTGCTGTCGCAGATCCGGGCCGAGCCGCCCCCGGGCGTCCGCCCCAACCCCTCGCTCCGCCCGCCCGAGACACCCGCTCCCACACAGCGGATGTTCAAGCCGCCCGCGGCTCCCCGCCCGCCGGCCGACCTCGACGACGCGCCCGCCGCGCCCGACGAGCACCGCTCCCCCGAGCCCCCGGACGCGCGCGACGCCCGCGCAGGCATCTTCGCTTCTGCGACCGAGATGAAGGCCGCCCCGTTCGCCGGCATCGACCCGAACGCCGCCGGCTGGCACCAGGCCCTGACGGCGCTTGGCGCGACCCTCGACCGCGACAAGCGCGAGGAGCTCCCGGAGGATCTCGAGCGCATCGCGCCCGCGACGGACGTGCTGTCCCGCGCCGGCCAGATGGCGGGCCTGACCATGCCAGACGGCCGCCGCTACTCCGTGTGGGGCTTCCCGGACCTGCAGCGATCGGGCAGCAAGGTCCTCGCGATCCGGGAGGGCACGCCGGTCCCGGAGATCCTCGTCCTGCACCGCTGGCCGTTCCGCGCCGGCACGTGCGTCACGGACCAGCCGCAGGTCCCGGGCCACGCGGAGGACGTCGCGGTCCTCACGGAGCGCCTGACGGGGAAGGCGCCGCGCGACACGTCGGGCAGCGTGGTCGCGGTCGATCGCGGGCTCGTGTGGCTCCTGCGCGACAGCCGGGTGTACCGCTGGGACGGGCGGAAGGAGACGGACGAGGGCCCGATCCGCTCGGCCATCGGCCGGCTGATCCTCCAGTGGTCGGAGCGGTAGCTCAGCCGCAGGGCGACGTCGCGATCTCCCGCCGTGAATCGGCCTCGTCGCACTCGACGACCACCCCGTCCGGGTCCGCCACGACGGTGACCGCGCCGGCCGCCCACGCGCTCGTCGCCACGTCGAACGGCCCGGCCCACGCCGTCTCTCCCGCGCCCACGTCCACCGCGCCGCGGGCGACCTCCGTGCCCGCCCCGTCTCGCACGACCACGTCCACGGCCAGCAGATCGCGCGTCGCCTGGTTCTCCACGGGGACCCACAGGCTGACCGCGTCGTCGCAGGTCGTCAGGCAGATCTCCGGCTCCCCGAGGGCCACATCCGGCAGCGCGAGGCCCGTCGCCGTCTCCGAGTTGCCCGCGCGGAAGCTGTTCCACGACAGCCAGGATCCCGGGCCGCCCGCCGGGATCGTCCCGTCGTCCGCCACGTTCGTGACGTGGTACGCGTGCTGGTTCCACACGGTCCGCGCCGGCGCCCAGGTCCCGTTCGCGTCGCCGACGGCGGTAATGCCGCGCGAGCCCGGGATCCCGTAATCGTTGCTCGCGACGAGGATCTCGGCCGATCCGTCGGCGTCGATGTCCACGATCACCGGGTACTCGAACAGCGTGCCCGACGAGTGGCTCGACCACGCCATCTCGACCGCGCCCGTCCCGCCGTCGAACACCCAGAGCGTCTCCTCGTCCGCGTAGACGATCTCGGCCGCGCCGTCGCCCTCGAAGTCGAAGACCGAGGAGCTCGTGACCGAGGAGCTGAAGTCCTGGATGGCGTTGCGCCACATCTCGGCCCCATCCCCGTCGAAAGCCTGGTAGTACGTGCTGTTCGACGTCCCGATCTCCGGCAGGCCGTCCCCGTCCAGGTCCGCCACGGTCGGCGCGCCGCCGCCGCCCGCCGCGAGCGGCACCGTCCACACGACCGCGTTCGTGGCCGGGTCCCAGGCGCGCACGGTCCCGCCACCCACCACGATGATCTCGGGTAAACCGTCACCCTGGAGGTCGGCGATGGCCGGGTAGCCGTCCGCGCCCGCGTCCGAAGCCCGGATCGACCCGTCCGCCGCGTACACCGTGTTGCCCGCCACGATCTCCGACATGCCGTCCTGGTCGATGTCCGCGAAGAACGACATATAACCGCCCGATCCGCCCGCCCCCGTCCAACGCACCGTGCCGTCTGCCGACACGAGCGACGCGCCGTATGCGATCTCCGCGACGCCGTCGCCCTCCACGTCCCCGATGGCGGGCGCGCCGTACGCCGAGATCGAGATCGCGGCGTTCCATCGGAGCGATCCGTCGCCGTTCACGGCCAGGAGCCCGGTCGTGGACGTCAGCAGGATCGCGGGGCCCCGCCCGTCGCCCAGGTCTGCTATCGCCACGCCCGAGGACGCGTACGGCTGGTAACCGCCCACGTCCAGCGTGCTCCAGAGCGTCGTGCCGTCTCCGTTCACCGCCACGAGCGCGCCGGGCCCATAGTACGACGCGAAGTACGCGAACGCCGTGAACACGATCACCGGTTCGCCGCCCGCCACCAGCGGGGCCACCGCCGGGGTCGACATGATCTGCTCGTAGCCCGGGTTGAAAGCGTTGTCCCGCCACTCCCACTCGGTCATGGGGTCGAATGCGCCGATGACGGGCTCGCCCTCGCATGCGGGCTCCAGGATCGGGGCGTACACGGCCGGCATCGGGTCGTCGCACACTGGCGGCGCCACGGTGACGGTCGGCGTCGGATTGGCGAGCGCGTCGTCCTCCTTGCTCGAGATCTCGTACTCGGAGCAGCCGGCGAGAGCGACGAAGACGAGGGCCGTGCGCATATGAGATCCTCGGAGTGCCAAGGTACACCCTTCGGTCCTGGGCCGCCAGTGGCGCGCCGGCCTGCCGTCTCGCGACGGGCTCCGAGCCAAAAGGAACGGCGGCTGGCCCCGCAGGGGGCCGGCCGGCGAGACGACTGACGAGCGACGCGCCGACGGGCTCCGCGCCACAAGGAGCAGGGTGAAGCCCGGAACGGGCGAGCCTCTGCGACGACTGACGGGGTGTAGAGCGCGTCGGGCCGAAGTCGGCGTGGCGCTCCGACGGGAGAGGATGCTCGGCCCGCATCCGGCCGAAGTCGTGAGTCAATGGATGGCGGCGCCCCTCGGTCCCCCTCGGGCGGGGTGCGCCACGGCCGAACGCCGACAAAAGGGTCGTTCGCTCCAAGATGTGTGGAAGCACCGGGGCTGTTCTCGGCGTTCGCCCATTTCGGGGAGAGACTTCAGAACGCCTGCGACCACCGCAGCAGGATCTCCGGCACCGCCGTCGGCTCGAGCGCGAGCCCCGACCACGCCACCGGCCACCCCGCGGTGAGCCCGAACATCGTCGGCTCCGCGCCGAAGAGCTCGTAGATCCCCGTGACCCCCGCGGTCACGCCCGTCGCGAGCGCGAGCCCGTCGGCCTCCGCGACCACACCCTCGGCGCCCACCGCGAGCTGGAGCTCCGACCCCCAAGCGAGGATCCCGGGCACGCTCGCGCCGCGGATGATCGCCCAGCGCAGCTCGACCGCCCCGAGCCCGCGCGCCGTCGCGAGCGGCTGGCACGGTGGCGGAGTATCGGCGTCACAGGCGGGTAGCTCGGGGATCGAGAGCATGCCGGAGGAGCCGCCCAGCGCGAGCAGCCGGTGCGCCACGGGGCTCTGCGCGACGGACCCGCTCAGCCGCCCGGCGACCGCGACCCGCGGCACGATCCCGGCGACCGCGCTCGCCCCGGTCCCCGCGCTCGTCCAGCGCTCTGGCGTGGCGGGCAGGAACCCGCCTCCGACCGAAGCCCACAGCCGGTGGCCTGCGAGCGGGAACTCCCACGACACGCGCGTGTCCGTCGACCAGCCGAGGGACCCGTCGAGCGCCACGGTCCCGCCGTCCGTCGAGAACGAAGGATCCAGATACGAAGCGCCGAACCCCACGCTGAAGCGGTGCGGGCGGTTGAACCCGTCGAGGAGCGCGCCTTCGCGGCGGGTGTAGCCGACCCGCGCCGAGACCAGGTTCACGTCGCTCGTCGAGAGGGCGGTCGAGAATACGTTGTGCGTGTCGCCGGAGCGCCGGAGCGTCGACCAGGCGGAGCCGGTCAGCCGGGTACGTGTGAGGTTGATGCTGTCGATCGCGGCTGCGAACGTCACGTTGTAGCGCGGCGGCCACGCGTCCCCGGCCCGAGATAGCTGGGGCACGCGGCGCCCCGGGTCCAGCAGCACGGTCTCCGGCGCTCCCGGCAACACGATCCGGAACTCCCCAGGGCCGCCGGTCCGGAACAGCGGCACGCCGTCCACCACGACCCTGACGGTCTCCTCGGGCGGCGCGCCGTCCACCACCCGATCCACCACGATCTCCGCGCCGTCCACGGTGAGCGTGTAGTCCTGCGGCGGCGCGGGCCGGCGCCACTGGGCGAGCCAGCCGGCGGGCAACCCGGCGATCTGCTCGACGGCGTCGTCCGGGAGGCCCGCCCCCAGCCCGCGGGCGGCGAGCGTCGCGGACCGCGCGCCGAACCGGTCCACGAGCTGCACCGCCACGAGCGAGCCCGGCACCGCGGGCGCCCACACCTCCGCCAGATCGTCACGCAGCGGGTCCCCCGGCGCCGCGTCGCCGAGGATGTCGGCGTAGAACGGCATCCGCCGGCTCGAGAGGAGCGCGTCCACCGACGGCAGCCACCGGATCCGCCGCAGCGTGGTGCTCGCGTCGATCGCGGCGAGCCGCGGCGCCACCTCGCCGACCAGGACGGCCCCGGCGACGTCCCGCGCGAACGGATCCGCCGCCGGCGACGCTGCCGAGAGCATCCCCGCCGCGACCGCCCGCCGGTGGATCCGCTCGAGCCCGGGTGTCAGGCGGAACGCCCGATCCGAGAGGAACAGGAGCCCCGGGCCCGGGCGCGCCAGCCGCCGGCGGAGCGGCGCC
>CAMCWU010000115.1 GCA_945882675.1 Klebsiella pneumoniae
CACCGCCCACCGCCCACCGCCCACCGCCCCGGCGGGGCCGCATCCCCGCCGGATGTGCTCGTTTTTCGGTGGGTGACGATGCGGCTGCAGGCGACCGCCCCGTTACAGGCGTGCTGCCATGCTTTTCCCCCTCCCCCATTGCGGGGGAGGGTCGGGGAGGGGGGGCGGCGCCAGTGCGTGGCGTCCGAGCCGGGAAAAATCAGGTTTACCCTGATTAACGACCCCCACCCCAGCCCGCCCCCGTAAAGGGGGAGGGGGCATGACGGCAGCCGTGGCGGCCCCACGCCCGCGCGACGGGGTGGAGCGTCCCGAGCGCCCGCGCGAGGAGCCCGCAGGGGCCGCCCCAGCGGGGCGGGCCACCGGCGGAACCCGGCGATCGCGGACCCGTTCGAGCCTGCCGGGGGCGACCGAAGGGACCCCCAGGGGTCCGACGGCCGCAGGCCGGCGCGCCCAGAAGAACGGCCCGAGAGCGGATCAGACCTCGATCGGCGCGCGACGCGCGTGCAACCGCACCCGCAGCACCAGGATGGACGCCACGGTGGCGAGCCCGAGCGTCATCCCGCCCCACACCCCGGGCAGCCCGTACCCAAGGGGAAACGCGAGGATCCAGCCTGCGGGCAGGCCCACCATCCCGTATCCCACCAGGTTCGCGAGCGACGGCATGCGCGTGTCGCCGAGCCCGCGGAGCACGCCGAAGCCGACCGCCTGCGTCCCGTCGAAGACCTGGAACAACGCCACCACCGGGATGATCCCGGCG
Source organism: Klebsiella pneumoniae (assembly GCA_945882675.1). Taxonomy (GTDB): domain Bacteria; phylum Myxococcota_A; class UBA796; order UBA796; genus CANLGQ01. The sequence goes on from CAMCWU010000115.1 coordinate 758, forward strand.
GCCGCGGCGACCACCACGGGGTCCGTGTTGTACATGGAGGCGAGCCCGCGCGGAAAGAGCGCGAAGATCGCCGCCGATACGAGCATCACGGCGGCGCCCGAGCCGATCGCGGTGAACGCCGCCCGCTGCCAGGTCCGGCCTGCCCCGACCAGGTTCCCGACCCGCGTGGCCGCCGCCGCCGAGACGCCGAGCGGCACCATGAAGCTCGTGGAAGCGAGGTTCAACGCCACGGTGTGCGCCGCGGACGACGTGGCCCCGAGCCAGCCTGCCATGAAGGTCGCGGCGTTGAACGCCCACACCTCTAGGCTCACCTGGAAGCCGACCGGGAGCGTGTCCTGCGCCGTCTGCCAGATGGCGCCGGCGGAGAGGACGTGGCCCGGCCAGTCGCGGCGGATCAGCGGGATCGACGCCCACATCAGCGCGAACGCCATGCACCAGCGCACGGCGAGGGTGGCCCACGCGGCGCCGAGCGGCCCCCAGCCCGCGAACCCGCCCGCGCCGTGCACGAGGACCCACGCCCCGGCGATGTTCAGCAGATTTCCGAGGAGGATCACGGCGGTCGCGGCGCCCATCCGGCCGCTGCCCTGGAGGAACTGGCGGAGGAGCTGGAAGACGAAGAACGCGGGGATCCCGGCGGTGAGGATGCGGCAATACGCGCCCGCCATCGGCACGATCGACTCGGGCTGGCCCGCGAAGCGCAGGATGTCCTCGGCCCACCAGTGCGCGGCCGCCATGGGCATGCACACGCCGAGCATCACGACGGATCCGCGCAATAGCGCCGCGACTGCGTCCTGCGGGCGCCCGGCGCCGTACGCCTGGCTCACGAGCGGGTCGATCCCCGCTGCGACGCCGATCCCGAACGCGAGCGCCGCGAACATCCACGTGGTCCCGAGGCCGATGGCGCCGGTCGCCTGCTCCCCCAGCCGCCCGACCACGAGCAGATCCTCGATGCCCATGGCGATGAGCCCGACCTGCCCGAGCACCACCGGCCACGCCAGGCGCGCGAGCGTCCGGACCTCCGTGCGGAGATCCGGCGACGGCTGCGTGAGCGACGGATCGTCCGCGCCGATCGCGGCGTTCAAGGCGTCTCCCACCGCGGGTCCTCGGGGCCGGCGTGCGCGTCGACCAGCACGCCGTGGCGCTGCAGGTACGCGACACCGTTCTCGCCGCGGTACCCGCGAGTGACGAGGAGGACCTTGGTGATCCCCGCGTGGTGGATGAGCTTCGCGCACATGAGGCACGGCTCGCCCGTGACGATGAGCCACGCCCCGCGGGTCGCGACGCCGCTGGCCGCCGCGTTGCAGATCACGTTCATCTCGGCGTGGTGGCACCCGATCTCGAGGCGCGTGCCGCTCGGGACCTGCTGATCCTCGCGGAGGCAGGTATCGCCGCCGCACAGCTCGCCGCCGCCGCGCGGGCCGCCGTTGTAGCCGTCCATCAGGATCACGTTCCGCTCGGAGTCGAGCAGCAACGCACCGAACTTGCGACGCGGGCAGTTGCTGGCGCCCGCCAGCGCGAGGCACTGCTCGATGCGGATCCGGATGTGCTTCTCCTTCACGCGCGCCTCCCGCTGGGCGGCTTCGATATCCCGCGGCGGTCCGCCCGGCCGGAGGTTAGAGTGGTGCCATGCGCCTGCACCTCCTCGGTTCGCTCCTGCTCGCGGCCTGCAACCTCGGCCCCCCGACGACGGGCGATGGGGTGGGTACCGACACCGACGTAGGCGGTACGCCGGACACCGTGGACGAGCCGGGTTGTGAGGAGCTGGACGCCGACAGCGACGGCACGAACGCCTGCGACGACTGCGACGACGGAGACGCCGCGGTCTACCCCGGCGCCGCCGAGCGGTGCAACGGCCGAGACGACGACTGCGATCTCGCCCTCGCGCCGGAAGAGGACATGGACGCGGACGCGGACGGGACCGCCGACTGCGCCGTGTGCGACGAGTCCGGCTACTGGGCGACCACCCGCGAGCTGGCTGCGGACGCGCTGGTTGCGGAGCTCCACGCGCTCTCCGCAGACCAGACGTGCGCGAGCTACGCGGCCGAGACCGCGTATATGTTCACCGTGCTCGACCGGGAAGGGGACGGGATGGTCGAGTGCGTCTACACCGGGCTCCGCGTGCTCGTCCTCGGTGAGAAGCCTGATTCGACCATTATGAACACGGAGCACACCTGGCCGCAGAGCCTCGGCGCCGAGTACCCGCCGGAGGAGTGCGACCTGCACCACCTGTACCCGACCGACTCGGACGCCAACAACCGGCGGGGGAGCGACCCCTTCGGCGAGGTCGCCAGCGTCGACGAGTGGTACTACGCCCCCGGCGACTCCGCCACCGGCGACACGAGCGGCGGCAAGCGCGTGTGGGAGCCGCGGGACAGCCACAAGGGCAACACCGCGCGCTCGATGCTGTACTTCGCCATGCGGTACGACCACGAGATCTCGGCTTCGGACCTGGCTCTCTATCAGGCGTGGAGCGCCGCGGACCCGGCGGACGCCGTCGAGATCGCGCGCTCCGTGAGGATCCGGGACCGGCAGGGAGAGGCGAACCCGTACGTCGTGTGCGCGGGCCTCGTCGAGCGGCTCTGACCCGCCACCCCGCGGGTTATGTGGGGCTCCTGGAGGCCGGATGCTGCTGCTCTCGCTCGTCACGGCCGCGCACGCCGGGGCCGTGGCCCTCGCAGCGGGCGGCGGCTACGACCTCCTCACGGCGCAGCCCTGGACGGGGCTGGACGTCGCGCTCCACCCGAGCCAGGACCACGGGTTCGCGGGGATCGGCCGGATCCAGGGGTGGTACGGCTTCGCGGATCGGGCGCCCCTCGGGTCGATCGAGCTCGGCGGCGTATTCGTCGTACCCAACCCGGAGGCCGTCATCCGCGCGGGCCTGCTGTTCCGCGGGACCCCGATCTACACGGAGTACCCGGCGTCCGTCCGGCCGTTCGGAGCCGGGGCACCGGACGCGCCGAAGGTGGGGTTCCTACCGGGCGCGCTGGCGCTCGTCGAGTTCGAGTGGGGCACGGAGGCCCCGTTCACCCTGCGCCTGGCGGGCGGCAGCCAGCCCCAGGCCGGCGCCGTGGCCTGCAACGACGGCGACGTGCTGAACGAGTGCGTGAGCTGGGCCGGTGGCTTCGTCGGCGGGATTTCCGCCCGCTACCGGACAAAGGGTGGCCTGTTCGGCGAGGCCTGGGCGGGTCCGAGCCCGAGCCTGGTCGTCGGCTACGCGTTCCGGACGAAGGCGGACTAGGAGCCGAAGCGCTCGTTGACGGCCTTCCAGTTCACGATCGACCAGATCTTCTTCACGTAGTCGGCCCGCAGGTTGCGGTAGTCGATGTAGTAGGCGTGCTCCCACACGTCGAACGTGAGGAGCGGCGTGAGACCGTGCGCGATCGGGGTGTCGGCGTCGTGCGTGTCCATGATCTCGACGCCGCCGCTCGCGTTCTTGACGAGCCAGCCCCAGCCGGACGCGAAGTGCCCGAGCGACGTGGCCGAGAGCTTCTCCTGCATATGGTCGACCTGGCCGAACGCCGTCTCGATCGCCTGCTTGAGCGCGGCAGACGGCTCGCCGCCCTGGCCGACCGGCGCGAGGCCGTTCCAGTAGAACGTGTGGTTCCACACCTGCGCCGCGTTGTTGAAGACGCCCTTGCGCTTGTCCGCCGGGATCTCCGCGTTCCGGGTGATCAGGTCCTCGAGCGACCAGTCGGCGTAGGGCGTGCCGTCCACCAGCTTGTTGAGGTTCGTGACGTACGCGTTGTGGTGCTTCCCGTGATGGAACTCGAGGGTCTCCTGCGAGAGCACCGGGGCGAGGGCATCCTTCGAATACGGCAGGGGCGGAAGCGTGAACGGCATGGTCGACTCCAGGGAGGCATCACCCGTAGTCACGCCACGCCCGCCGTCAACTCACGGCGCGAGCCACGCGGTGGTCCAGCGATCTGCCGTGCGGGTATACCGCAGGCGCTCGTGGAGGCGGCTGGGCCGGCCCTGCCAGAGCTCCAGGCGCTGGACCCGGATGCGGAACCCGCCCCAGCCCGCTGGCCGCGGGACGTCCACGCCGTCGAACCGGCGCGTGTACCGCTCCACCGCGCGCTCGAGGTCGCCGGGCGCGATCTCCTCGCTCTGGTGGCTCGCCCAGGCGCCGATCTGGCTGCCCCGGTCGCGGCTCGCGAAGTAGGCGTCGGATACGGCGGCGGGCTCGGCGACGACGGGGCCCTCCACGCGGACCTGGCGCTCCAGGCTCTTCCAGTGGAGGACCGCGGCCACGTGTGGGTTCGCCGCGATCTCGAGGCCCTTCTGGCTGCCGAGGTTCGTGAAGAACTGGAATCCTTCCGGGCCGTGGGCCTTCAGGAGCACCGTGCGCACGCTCGGGCGGCCGTCCACGCAGGTCGCGAGCTGCATGGCGTCCGGGACATCCGGCTCGGACCGTTTCGCGTCCGCGTACCAGGCTTCAAACGCCGCGAAGGGGTCCGTGTTCGGGTCGAGCATGCGCCCTCCGCCTCCCTCGTATCCGCCCGGCGGGATACCGTCCCGCATGGCACTCTTCACGCGCACCGTCGACCTGCCCGTCCCCGCTGCCGCCGCGATCGCGTGGCACGAACGCCCGGCTGCCGCGCGGCGGCTGGCCCCGCCGTGGGGTGACCTGGAGATCGGGCGGCACCAGCGGCGGTTCGTAGAGACTTCCGCCAGCACGTGCCGGCTCGAGGACACGGTCGACCACGACGGGGACCCGGACCGGCTGGACTCGCTGGAGCGGTTGTTCCGGTACCGCCAGCGCGTGGCCGCCGCCGATCTCCGCCAGCACCACGTGTACAGGGACGCGCCGCGCATGACCGTGGCGATCACGGGCGCCACGGGCCTGGTCGGCACCGCGCTCGTGAGCTTCCTGGAGGCCGGGGGCCACACGGTCCGCCCGGTAGTCCGACGCGACGCGAAGCCCAGGGACATCCTGTGGGATCCGGCTGGCGGGACCATCGATGCCGATGAGCTCGCGGGGTGCGACGCTGTGGTGCACCTGGCGGGCGAGAACATCGCGGGGCGGTGGACGCCGGAGCGGAAGGACGCGATCCGTCGTTCGCGCGTGGACGGGACGGCGCTTCTGGCGCGCGCGCTGGCGGGGCTGCCGGCGGATCGGCGCCCCGCTACGCTGGTTTCGGGCTCCGCAGTGGGGTTCTATGGCTCGCGCGGGGACGAGATCCTCACGGAGGCGAGCGCCGCCGGCGACGGGTTCCTGGGCGACGTGGCCCGCGCGTGGGAGGCCGCGGCGGATCCGGCCCGGGACGCGGGGATCCGGGTGACACACCCGCGGATCGGGATCGTGATGTCCGCGCGCGGCGGCGCGCTCCCGCCCCAGGTCATCCCCGCGAAGCTCGGCCTCGGCGGCCCGATCGGCGGGGGGCACCAGTGGATCTCGTGGGTCGCGCTGGACGACCTCGTGGCGATCCTGGGCGCGCTCGCGCTGGACGCGCGGTTCGTCGGGCCCGTGAACGCCACGGCGCCGGCCCCGGTCACCCAGGGAGAGCTGGCGAAGGACCTGGGCCGGGTGCTCCACCGCCCGGCGTTCCTCCCGCTCCCGGCGGCCGTGATCCGGCTCGCGGGCGGGGAGGCGGGTGGGGCCATGGTCCTGGAGGGGCAGCGGGTGCTGCCGGCGCGCCTGCAGGAGGCCGGGTTCGAGCATGAGTTTCGTGAGCTGCCGGACGTTTTGCGGCACGAGCTCGGTCGAGGGCCGATCGGGCGGTGATGTGCGCCCTCCCGGTACCCGCACGATCCAGGAGCCTGCGCGTGATCCCGAGACCCGCGCTCCTGGAGGCACAGAGGCGCTGAGCCGGACGGCCAGGCACGCCGCGTCGCGACGGGCACGGCGAGGGAGTGCCCTCGATGGGACACACGGCGTAGCCAGCGACGCACGACCCCGGCATGGCGCCACCGTCGATCCGACCGCGGCCATCTTTCCAGGGAGGAGATCAGCAGCCGGGCAGGTTCCCGGAGACTGTCACCACGCCGGTCACGGTCGTGAACTGGGCCTGGAGGGCGGCCACGTCCGAGTCGCACCAGTTGATGTTGTTCGTCAGCGTCACCGGGCCGTCCACGCTGGTGAGGGCCGGCGCGTCCACAGACTGGAGGAGCGCGCTGCCCGTGACGTACAGGCCGGTGGGCACGAACGCTGGGGCAGGACCGATCGACGCAAGCACAGGCAGGGAGACGTCCACCGTGTCATCCGACTGGAGCGACAGCCCGGCGGCCCAGGTCAGGGCCGGGTAGCTCACGTGGGGCGAACCGTAGTGTACGAGCAGGATCTCGGTCACCGTGGCCAGCGCGGGCATCTCCGCGTCCCCGATCACCCTGACGTCGTGGGCGGTGGTGAGCGCCGGCAGCGCAACGTCCCCGACGGTGAGGCTGGTGGTGACGGTGGTGAGGTTCGGCACGCTCCAGGCCCCGGGCCCCGAGAGGGTCAGGTAGTCGGCCGTCGCGAGCGAGCCCAGGTCCACGATCGACGCGCCCTGGGGGACGAGAAGGAGATCGTCCGCATGGGTGAGCGAGGACAGATCGATCTCGAGCGCGGCCGGCACGCCGCACGTGGCGCCGCCGGACGCGTCGTCATCGTAGATGTATGCGCTCCCGTGGAGCGTCGCGAGGGCGGGGAGGGAGACGGTGAGCTGGTCGCAGGTGCGGACGAACAGCGAGTCCGACGACAGCTCGTACGAGAAGGTGTCGAGCTCGACCACGTCACCCTCGATGGTGGTGAGCTTCGGCGCCGAGACCCCGGACCAGAGCCCGAGCTGACCGTGTAGCACCTCGAGCGACGGGAACTCGTAGACCGCGAGCCCGTGGTCGAAGGGGTAGTCGATGCCGATGGCGTGGGCTTCGCGGAGCGCGGGGACGTCCAGCCCCTCCACGTCGGTCTGGTAGGCCACCACGAGGCTGCCCGTGAGTACCTCCAGCGCCGGTAACCGCGCGTCGAGCTGGCATACGCCCAGGGTCACGCCTCCCCCGCTCACCAGGGCCGGCAGGTCCACCACGGAAGTGCGGCACACGGCCAGCATCCCCGTCCGGATCTCCAGCGTCCCGGTCATCGATACGAGGCTCGGGAACCTGATCAACGGCGGGTCCACCTCCGCCGTCGCGTAGTCGATGCCGCCCGCGGTGACTACCGCGTCGAACGGCCAGCCGACCAGCACGGCGTCGTCGGGGATGACCACGGAGTCCACGTGAGCGAGCACGGGCACGTCCAGCTCGAGCGCGTCCACCGCCCCGAAAGAGAGGTCCCCCGCCGACACCAGCCCGCCGAGGTGGAGCGTGGCGGCGTCGCTCTCCCACACCAGGAGCCGGGGGAGGGTGGGCAGCGCGCCCGCGTTCACCATGATCGTCCCGATGTTCTCCTCGAGCCGGATCTCCGGCGCGCTGGTGAGCGCCGGCAGCTCCACGGTGAGGTCGGCGTTCCGGGAGATCGTGAGGGTCCCGCCCACCGTCGTGAGGTCCGGGAGCGCCGCGACATCGAGCCCGGGCGCCGCGAAGTCCAGGTTTCCCGTTACGATGCAGATGCCTGCGAGCGCGTCGACGTCCGCTTGGCTCTCGATGGTGGCGGAGCCCTCGAGCGTCGTGGTGCAGGCCGGGACGGTGGGCGTGGTCGGGACGGTGGGCACCGTCGGCACCGTGGGCGGGGTCGTACCACCGCCGCCGGCCGTGGTGGTCGGGGATGCGCCGCCCCCGCCGACCGCGCCCGGATCACACGCCAGGGCCAGCAGGATCGCGAGCATTGGACACCCCCGAGTCCACGATACGCCAGATTCCAGGCTTCCGCCAGCTCAGACGCGCAGCCCGGCTCCCCCGTTCATCCGCCCGCGCCACGGCGCGAGCACCGGATCCACTTCCTCGTCCAGGAACTCGGCCACCTGCTCGGGCGCGCGGCCCACGAACGCCCGGGCGTCCAGGATCGCGTCCAGATCCGCGTGCACCGGCGCGAACGCCGGATCTCGCCGGATCCGCTCGACGAGATCGTTCGGCCGGCCGCGCTCCTTGACCTCGCGCGCGGCGTCCACCGAGTGCTGGCGGATCGCCTCGTGGATCTCCTGCCGGTCGCCGCCCTGGCGGGCCATCGCCATCATCAGGTTCTCGGTCGCCATGAACGGCAGCTCCTCTGCCACCCGCCGCGCGATCACGGCCGGGTAGACGACGAGGCCGCCCGTCACGTCGAGCAGCGTCTCGAGGATCCCGTCCGCGGCCAGGAACGCCTCCGGCAGCGCGATCCGACGGTTCGCGGAGTCGTCGAGCGTCCGCTCCATCCATTGGTTCGCGGCGGTCTGGGCCGTGTCCATGGGCAGCGTGAACAGGTGGCGGGCGAGCGCGCAGATCCGCTCCGAGCGCATGGGGTTGCGCTTGTACGCCATCGCCGAGCTGCCGATCTGCTTCTTGCCGAACGGCTCCTCGACCTCCTTGAGGTGGGCGAGCAGGCGCAGGTCCGTCGCGATCTTGTGGGCGGAGACCCCGAACGATCCGAGGGCCGACAGCACGTCGTGGTCGAGCTTGCGCGTATACGTCTGGCCCGTGACGGCCCACACCTTCTCGAACCCGAACTTCGCGGCCACGGCCTTGTCGAGCGCCCGCACCTTGGCGTGGTCGCCGTCGAACAGGGCGAGGAAGCTCGCTTGCGTTCCGGTCGTGCCCTTCACGCCGCGGAACCGGATGTCGCCCGCCACGCGCTCCAGCGCGACCAGGTCGAGCAGCAGGTCCTGGATCCACAGGGTCGCGCGCTTGCCGACGGTGGTGAGCTGCGCCGGCTGGAAGTGCGTGAAGCCGAGGCATGGGAGATCCGCCCACTTCCGCGCGTACACCGCCAGCCGGTCGATCACGCCCGCGAGCTTCGGGAGCAGGAGGTGCAGGCTGTCCCGGATCGCGACGAGATCGGCGTTGTCCCCCACATAGCACGAGGTCGCGCCCAGGTGCACGATCGGCCGCGCGAGCGGCGCGACATCCCCCAGCGCGTGGACGTGCGCCATCACGTCGTGCCTGAGCTCGCGCTCGTAGCGGGCCGCCGCGGCGTGATCCACGTCGTCCAGGTGCGCACGGAGGTCCGCGAGCTGCTCGTCGGTGATCGGCAGGCCGAGGTCGGCCTCTGCCTCTGCGAGCGCGAGCCAGAGCCGGCGCCAGAGGCGGAACTTGCGGTCGTCCGACCACAGCCAGGACATGGCCGGGGTGGCGTATCGCTCGTCGAGCGGCGTGCGGTACCGCCCGACGCCGCCGAGTTCGTCGGGAGGGGTGAGGGCGGGGATTGGGGGGCGCATGCCTATTCTTCGAGGGCCCGACGAGAGCAGGCTTCCGCGTTGCCGTGCTCGCACGCCACGTTGTAGAGGGACTCGATCTCCTCCTTCTTGCCGGTGGGGGTGCCCGTCTCGAGGATCTGCGCGGCCTCGAAGCAGCCGCGGGTGGGATCGACGCTGCAGGTCTTCTGGAAGTAGGAGGCCGCCTTTGCGTCGGACGCGCCCGGGGTGTCCTTCTCCCGCATCAGCCCGGCATACTCGAAGCAGCCGAACCGGGCGTCGAGCCCGCAGGCCTTGTCGAACGCGGTCGTGGCGTCGCCGATGCCCTCCGTCTCGAGCGTCACGAGGAACTTGCCGAGCTCCACGCAGGAAGCCGGGTCGTTCATGTCGCAGGCCTTCGTGAGGAGCTCCCGGGCGACGACCGGATCCTTCTCCTCCACCCCGAGGCCCTCCGCCCAGGCGCGCCCGAGCCGCGCGCAGGCGAGCGCTACCGGTTGCTCCGCCTGGCAGGCCGGGTTGAACAGCACGACGGCGCGCGCCGGGTCCGGCTTCGCGCCGAGGCCGTCGTAGTACATGACGCCGACGTCCGCGCAGGCCTGCAGGATCCCGCCTTCGCAGGCGGTCCCGAGGAGCTCGACCGCCCGCTTCGGGTCGCGCGGGCCGCCCCGGGCGTCGCGCACCATGAGGCCGAGCTTCTGGCACGC
>CAMCWU010000116.1 GCA_945882675.1 Klebsiella pneumoniae
CGCCCGGTCCGCGTGCGGCAGCACCCCCATCTCGCGAAAGGACAGTCACATGGCCCGCAAGTGCATCTTCACCGGGAAGCGCCCCAACGTCGCCAACAAGGTGTCGCACTCGAACATCAAGACGAAGAAGCGCCAGATCCCGAACCTGCAGTACAAGAAGCTGTGGTGGACGGAAGGCGAGCGCTTCGTCGAGATCCGCCTGTCCACGCGCGCCATGCGCACGATCGACAAGCTCGGCCTCCAGGCGTTCGCCATGAAGGCCGGCGTCAACCTCAACCACTTCTAGGCTTTTCCCGGGCTTTGCTCGGGAAAGCGGCCATCACTCCGGGGCACGTGTTCGCGGTGCTGGGAGAGTGATTGGCCCGGGCTCGTCCTCCGAGCCCGCCTTCTAGACTTGGCCCTCTAGACTTGGCCTTCTAGACTTGGCCTTCTAGACTTGGAAGTCGATGATCACGCTGCCCCGGTCGGGCCGCTCCGAGTCGGCCGGACGCTCGGGCTCGCGCGGGCGCGGGGGCTCGATGTGGAGCGGGATCTGGCTCTCGCGGCGGGTCCTCTCGGCCCTCTCGCGATTGATCCTCTCGATGATGTAGGTGTCGAGCATCGACTCCCCCCTCCACCGCAACCGGTGGCCACAGCTACTACGTTAGCACCAGAAACCCCTAAGACAACTGGTTCCGTTCCGCCGTGAAGGCTCCTGACAGCGCCATCACACGCGCCCGGGCGGCCAGTTCGTCGTAGAGTGGAATCAGGTCCGGCAGTCCCGCGCGAACGAGCGCGTCGCGGTGGCGATCGAGTGTCACGGTTTCCCCACGTGCCGCCGGCCCCGTGATCGCCCGCCCGGGGTGGCGCGCGGCGTTGGTCACGCTCTCGATCACGAGCGGCAGGAGGAGCTCGCCCGCATCGGCCAGCCCGGCGGCTTCGAGCACCCGCGTGGCCTCGGCCAGAAGCACCGTCGCGTAGTTCCCCGCGATCACTGCAGCCGCGTGGTATAAGGCGCGATCCGCGGGCGGCCGGAACGGACGCATGCCCAGGGAGGACGCCAGCTCCGTCGCAGCCAGTACGGCCGCCGGGTCTCCGGCGATCGCCGCTCCCACTCCACGCAGTTCCGGGCGTGTACCGCCAGGAAATGTCATGAGCGGATGGAAGGTCCCGGCAGGGCGGTGGGGCGCCAGGGCTTCCGGCCCGAGGCTCCCTGCGCAGTGCACCGCGGGGATCCCGGCGGGCAACCGGCAGGCGATCGCGGCGATCGCACCATCCGGGACCGCCGCGATCACGAGATCTCCGGACGGCAGCGGGCCCTCCCGGGCCGCCCATGCCACCGTGTGCCCGGCGTCCGCGATCGCCTCACCTAGCGCGGATCCGACCCGCCCCGATCCGACGACGACGATCCGCATGCGCCCTCCCCGGGCATGGTAGCCTCCGGGGGCGGAGGTGGCCGTGGACCGCTCCCCGGTCGAGATCGAGCGCGAAGGGACCGTCGCGACACTGTGGTTGAACCGCCCGGATCGACGGAACGCCCTGTCGTCCGCCGTGGTGGATGGCCTGCTGCTCGCGCTCGACGCCGTGGAGCAGGAGCCGGCGATCCGGGCCGTGGTCCTCGCGGCGCGCGGGCCCGTGTTCTGCGCCGGGGGCGACCTCGCGGACGGGATGGCGGGCGCGGTCACGGATGTTCATGGGCGAGCCGCGGCGTTCGCCCGGCTGATGGAGCGGATCCCGGAGCTGTCGGTGCCCGTCGTGGCCGCGGTCCAGGGGGATGCGATGGGCGGCGGGTGCGGGCTCGTGGCGGCGTGCGACCTCGCGATCGCGGATCCGGCCGCTCGCATGGGCCTCCCGGAGGTCCGGATCGGGCTGTTCCCCTGGATCATCCTCGCGGCGCTCCGGCGCAGCGTCCCGCAGAAGGCGCTGATGGAGCTCGTGCTGACGGGCGAGCGGATCGACGCCGCGCGCGCGGCCGCCCTCGGCCTCGTGAACCGCGTGTCCGTGGCGGGGGAGGCGTATTCGGAGGCCCTCGCGCTCGCGCGGACGCTCGCGGACCGGCCGCCGTGGGCCGTCGCGATGGGCAAGCGCGCGTTCCACCAGGTCGCGGATCTCGCGTACCCGGACGCGCTCCGCCAGATGCAGTCGATGCTGACCTTGAACCTCATGACGGACGACGCGCGGGAGGGGGTCGACGCCTTCCTCCACAAGCGGCCGCCCCTCTGGAAGGGAACATGAACGATTGGAAGGGAAGATGACTGACAGACCCGTCCCGCCGGTAGCCGCCGCCAACCCCGAGAAGCCCGGCCTGCGCCGCGTGCTGATCGCATCGCGCGGCGCCACGGCCCGCCGACTGATCCAATTCTACCACGATCTCGGCGTCGAGACGGCCGCGTGTTTCTCAGAGCCGGACGCCGACCTCTCGTACCTGGACGACGCCGACTACCCCGTCTACCTGGGCGGCCGATCGGTCGAAGAGACCTACCTCTCGCCCGCGCGCGTCATCGAGGCCGCGATGGACGCCGGCTGCGAGGCGATCCACCCCGGCACGTGCTTCCTGGCGGAGCACCTCGGCTTCTATCAGGCCGCCAACACCGCCAGCCTCGCCGTGATCGGGGCCGACCCGAAGGCGCTCGCCCAGGCCGACCGGATCCACCTGCGGCGCCTCGCGCGGGACCGCGGGATCCCGGTCCTCCCCGGATCGGAGGCCCTCGTTCCCGGCGACGACGGAATCGCGGCGGCAGCTTCCGTGGGCTTCCCGCTGTTCGTGAAGTCGATCCGCGGGCGCGTGCTCCGGCGCGTGGAGCGGATGGACGACCTCGCCGGGGCGCTGGCGGCCGTGCGGGCCGAGTCCCCGCGGCAGACGGGCGAGCGCGCCGTGTACCTCGAGCGCGCGGTGGACGGCCTGCGGCAGATCGGCGTCCCCGTGGTCGGCGATCGCAACGGCAACATCGTGGCCCTCGGCGTGGCGGAGGCCACCCTCGAGCATGGGGCGAGCACATCGTGGCGCACCGGAATCGAAGAGTTCGGAGCCGGCATCACTGGGATCGACCCGGGCGTGGAGGCCGCTTCCGTGGACCTCGCGAAGGCGCTCGGCTGGGTGGCCGTCGGCCGCGTGCGCTGGGCGGTGACCGGGTCGGGAGGCTGGTTCCTCCAGGGCTTCTCCGGGCGCCTGACGAGCGGCTTCGATCTCGTAGAGGCCGTGCACGGCGTGGACCTCGTCGAGACGCAGCTCCGGTGCCTGATGGGCCGGCACCTCGGGTGGGACGGCGAGGACGCGGCGCCCGAGAAGCACGGGATCCAGCTCCGAATCGTGCATATGGACCTCGACACCGGGATCCCGACGGCGGGCACGCTCGAGCGTCTGGAGCTGCCGGAGGGCGCCATCACCGGAGTGGACGAAGGCATGGCGTTGGACGCCGACACCGAGCCCATCATCGCGAAGATCACGGTCGTGGCGGAGACCCGCGCAGCAGCCATCGCGCGGGCCCGCGTGGCCATCGCCGGCGTGATCGTGGAGGGCGTGCCCACGAACGTCCACGCCATCGACGCGCGGCTCGCCGAGCTGGAGGGCGCAGCGAGCGCTTGATCCGGTTACCGGCAAGCGCCGGGCGGGTTACCAGCCGGGCCCGACCCCGGAGGGCCCGTGCCCGGTTACCGCCACACCCGCATCGCCGAGCTCGTCCACGCGGAGGTCGCCACGCTCCTCCGCCACGAGACGAAGGATCCGCGTCTCGTCGACATCTCGATCACGCGGGTCGATGTGAGCCGCGATCTCAAGAAGGCGATGATCGAGTACCTGCCGCTCGGCGGCGGGGCGATCAGCGCCGATCTGAAGGACGCGCTCCGCGACGTGTCGCGCAAGTTCCGCGGGCCGGTCGGCCGCGCGCTCGGGATCCGGCACGCGCCGGAGCTGCACTTCGTGCCGGACACCACGACGGAGGCTGCGATCCGCGTCACCCAGCTCATCAGCAACATCAGCCGCCAGCAGGAAGTCGATCCGGACGCTCCGACGGAGCTCAACGACATCGACACCGTCCCGCCCGAGGGTTCAGAGTGAGACCGAGCTTCCTCGTCATCGACAAGCCCGCGGGCATTACGAGCCACGACGTCGTGGCCCTCGTCCGCGCGGTCACCGGCTCCAAGAAGGTCGGCCACACCGGCACGCTCGACCCGTTCGCAACAGGTGTCCTGCCGCTCGCGATCGGCGGCGTCACCCGCCTCATCCAGTTCCTGGACGAGTCGATCAAGGTCTACGACGCGACCATCCGCTTCGGGTTCGCGACGGACACGGGCGATCCGACCGGCGTTTCCATCCGTGAGGCCCCGCTTCCGACCGTGGATCGCGCGCAGCTCGACGCGATCCTCTCGACCTTCCTCGGCGATCGGATGCAGGAGCCGCCGGCGTACTCCGCCGTGAAGGTGCAGGGCCGCCCGCTCTACCACTACGCCCGCAAGGGGGAGGAGGTCCGCGCGGCCGCTCGCCCCGTGAAGATCCACGACATCCGCGTACTCGACTGGTCCCCGCCGGAGTCGCTGCGCATCGAGATCACGTGCAGCCGCGGCACGTATGCGCGGGTCCTGGCCGACGAGATCGCCGTCGCGCTCGGGAGCGCGGGCCACCTCTCGGCGCTCAGCCGCACGCGGAGCGGCCCGTTCTTCTTCGACGACGCGCTCTCGATCCAGCAGCTCGCCGAGATCGTCTCGTCCGAGCCCGGGAAGTCGTGGGAAGAGGTCCTGCTCTCCCGCGGCCCGCGCGAGTCCCGCGTTCGCTGGAACAGCCGCGACCACGTGGACGCCGGCGTCGAGCGCTGGCTCAAGTCCCCCGTGGCGTGCCTGCCGAACCTGCCGCTGGTGGACGTCCAGCCGGTGGTGGCCAAGCGGATCCGCTCGGGAGGGAACCTGCCGGCGGCGCCGGGCGGCGTGCCCTTCGGCGGGAAGTTCCTCGTGGTTTGCGGCGACGACGTCGTCGCGGTCGGCGAGCACGCGACGACCGGCCCGAAGGCGCTCCGGGTCGTCGAGAGCTGAGGCCGACGCCCGCAGCACCTTGACACCTGTCCACCGGCGGGTGACGTGGCTGCGTCGGCACCTGCCGATCCCGCTCCCCGCGGCTCCCGGATCCTCCCGATCCGCGCTGCAGTTGCCGGGTTAACACCGGCGGAGATCCGCCGTGGAGTCAGAGTCATGGCGACCACGCCCGAGAGCAAGCAGCAGCTGATCGAGAAGTTCCGTCGCGACGAAACGGACACGGGCTCGCCCGAAGTCCAGGTCGCTCTCCTGACGGCGCGTGTCGAGTACCTCCAGGCGCACCTGCAGGGTCACAAGAAGGACCATGCTTCGCGCCGCGGTCTCGTGCAGATCGTCGGTCAGCGCCGCCGCCTGCTCCGTTACCTGCGGACCACGGACGCCGAGCGCTACCAGGCGCTCATCGCGGCGCTCGGTCTCCGGCGCTAGCAGCCGGTGGAAGGCGGCGGGGAGACCGGCCGCCTTTCGTTTGTCAGGCCCCGCCTTCCGGTCGGGCCCCGTTCTTTGAGCAGAGAGAGACTCCGGCTTCGGGCCGGAGAAACGGTCATCGAGCCGCGCGACTGCGAGTCTTCGCAGGTCTTCGGGGATCGGGGAGCGCACACGCCGCGTTCCCCGCTCTCCGCAGGTCTGAGAGGTTCGGAGGTCCACGTGGGTCGTTCCACGTGGCTGCGGCGCCGGAAAGCGCCGCACGTCTGGTACGATGGCTGTCACTACCACAGCTACATACCAGGACAATCCGAATGAACATCCATACGCGCACCGTCGAAGTCGGCGGGAAGACCATCTCCTTCGAGACCGGCAAGCTCGCCAAGCAGGCCGGCGGCGCCGTCGTCGTCTCGGCCGGCGACAGCAAGGTCCTCGTCACCGTCGTCGTCGCGGACGGGAAGGTCCCGTTCGACTTCCTCCCGCTCACCGTCGACTACATGGACCGCAACGGCGCGTCCGGCACGATCCCCGGCGGCTACCTCAAGCGCGAAGGCCGCGGCTCCGAGCGCGAGACGCTCATCAGCCGGATCATCGACCGGCCGATCCGCCCCATGTTCCCGAAGCATTTCCGGCAGGAGATGCAGTGCATGGCCACGGTCATGAGCTTCGACCGTGACAACGATACGGACGTCCTCGCGCTCTGCGGCGCGTCCGCGGCGTTCGCCATCAGCAACGCTCCGTTCAGCCAGACGGTCGCGGCCGTCCGCGTCTGCCGCACGAACGGCGAGTTCCAGGTCAACCCGGGCCATGAAGCCCGCGAGAAGTCCGACATCAACCTCGTGGTCGCGGGCACCAGCTCCGCCATCATCATGGTCGAGGGCGGCGCCGAGAACGCGGCGGAGGAGGACATGCTCCGCCTCTTCGACATCGCGCAGCGCGAGATCGCCAAGATCATCGAGGCCATCGACTCCCTCAAGGCCGCCGCGGGCGTCGCCAAGATCGAGCTCGGCCCCGAGCCCGGCCCGAGCCCCGAGCTCCTCGATCAGGTCAAGAAGGCCGGCTGGGACAACCTCGTCACTGCCATCGCGACCCCGGGCAAGCACGAGCGCAAGACCGCGCTGAAGGCCGCGCGCACCGCCGTCATCGAAGGCATCGTCGCCACGATGGACGCGGCAGAGGCCGAGTCCACCACGAACCTCGCGAAGGAAGCGTGGGAGAAGCTGATCAAGAAGGCTATGCGCGCGCAGGTCCTCGACAGCAACCGCCGCCTCGACGGCCGGCTCCCGGACGATATCCGGGGCATCTGGTGCGAAGTCGGCGTCGGCGAGCGGGCCCACGGCTCTGCGCTGTTCACGCGCGGCGAGACCCAGGCGTACGTCACGATCGCCCTCGGCACGGACGAGGACGCCCAGCGCGAGGAGCTGCCGTCCGGCAAGGCGGACCGCCGCTTCATGCTCTCCTACAACTTCCCGCCGTTCAGCACGGGTGAAGCCCGCCGCCTCGGCGCCCCGAAGCGCCGCGAAGTCGGCCACGCCGCGCTCGCCCGCCGCGCGGTGCTCACGATCCTCCCCGCGAAGGAGGACTTCCCGTACGTCATGCGGTCCACGGCCGAGATCCTCGAGTCCAACGGCTCGTCGTCCATGGCCACCGTCTGCGGCACCACCCTGGCGCTGATGGACGCGGGCGTGCCGATCAAGGCGCCCGTCGCCGGCATCGCGATGGGCCTCATCTCGGAAGGCGACCGCTACGCCGTCCTGTCGGACATCCTCGGCGACGAGGACCACCTCGGCGACATGGACTTCAAGGTCTGCGGCACCCGCGAGGGCATCACCGCGTTCCAGATGGACGTGAAGATCAGCAGCGGCATCCGCCGCGAAGTCATGAGCGCCGCCATGGAGCAGGCCCGCCGCGGCCGGATCCACATCCTCGACGAGATGGCGAAGACCCTCGCGGAGTCCCGCAAGGACCTCTCCAAGTGGGCGCCGAAGATCACGACGCTCCAGATCAAGCAGGACAAGATCCGCGACCTGATCGGCCCCGGCGGCAAGATCATTCGCGGCATCCAGGACGCGTGCGAGGTCCGCATCAAGGTGGACGATAGCGGCCGCGTGGACGTCTCGTCGAACGACCCGATGAAGACCGAGAAGGCCATCCAGATGATCCGCGAGATCACGCAGGAGGCCGAGATCGGCGCCCTGTACGTGGGCGTGGTCAAGCGCATCACGGACTTCGGCGCGTTCGTCGAGATCTTCCCGGGCACGGACGGCCTGATCCACATCAGCCACCTGGCCCACGAGCGCGTCGAGCGCGTCACCGACGTCATCGCGGAGGGGGACGAGGTCCTCGTGCGCGTCATCGACATCGACAAGGCCGGCAAGATTCGCCTCTCCCGCAAGGAAGCGCTCGACTCGATCGGCGCCAACTAGCTCCGGATGCTCGCCGTCGCGCTGGCAGTGCTGCCGCACGGCGAGGGCCTCCCGCTGCCGTCCTACCAGACGGCCGGGAGCGCCGGCATGGATCTCTACGCCGCGCTGCCCGCCTGGATCCGCCTGGAGCCCGGCGAGCGCACGGTCGTCCCGACCGGCATCGCAATCGCGCTACCCGATGGGTTCGAGGGGCAGATCCGGCCACGGTCGGGCCTCGCGGTTCGGCACGGGCTGACGGTGCTCAACGCGCCCGGCACGATCGACAGCGACTACCGGGGCGAGCTCTCGGTGCCGCTGATCAACCTCGGCGCCGACCCGGTGACCCTCCAGCGCGGCGACCGCATCGCCCAGCTCGTGGTCGCGCCGGTGATCCAGGTCGCGTGGGCGCTCACCGCGGAGCTCGACGAGACCCCGCGGGGAAGCAGCGGATACGGCTCCACCGGCCGCTGATCAGTCGTTGGTGACCAGGACGAAGTTCGTGAGCTCGCAGCGGTAGGGCTCGGCTTCGCCGCCGGTCGCCTCCAGCGTGCCGGAGATGAGGCCGGCTGGCGTGATGCGGATCGCCGCGGTCGCCGCCGAGTACTCGCCCGGGATCGCGATGGCTCCGCAGCCGCGGAACAGGTAGCCCGTGCTGGCAGGAAGGAACGCCCAGTCCATCTGGAAGATCGACTCGTCCACCGCAGGATTGAGCTTGTCCGCAAGATCCCCGAAGTACGCGGTCCCGCCGTAGGCATATGCGTAGGCGCCGAGCGCGTTGTCGCTGCCCTCGAGGCCCTCGTCGATGCGGCAGCCGCACGGGAGCGCCGGGTCCACCGGCGTCGTCACGACCGACACGTTGTCGATCAGCGGGAGGATGTCGAACTTCACGTTGATCGGGCCGAGCCCGCAGGCATCCGCCGTGTACACACCGGGGATCAGCTCGTACGGCTCGACGTGATCGCCGAGGTCGGACGGCCAGTCCTCCACCGGGATCTCGGAGAGCGCCGTGGTCCCCATGTCGGAGCAAAAGCCGATCGGGCCCGTGTCCTCCTCCTCCTTGTCGCCGCACCCCGCGAACGCCAGCATTGCCGCGACTGCCACCAGCTTCGACCCCATCGCGTAAACCTCCAGACGGCCACACCATAGCCGGTTAGACGACGGTCGCGCGCAGCGATCGCCCCCAACCGCCCGCGAGTCGTGGTGCAGGGGCGCGCCGCCACACGGAGAAGTGCATGTTCGACGTCTTGTCCCGCGGGTTCAAGAGCGCCCGCCTCGCGCTGACCGGCAAGGCCGAGCTGACGGAAGAGAACATCGCCCCCGCCCTGCGGGAGGTGCGGGCGAGCCTCCTCCAGGCGGACGTCGAGCTCGGCGTCGTCAAGGAGTTCCTCGACAAGGTCAAGACGGCGTCCCTCGGGGAGATCGTGCCGATCAAGGGCCCGGGCGGCCAGACCATGAAGGTCACGCCCCAGGACTGGTTCATCAAGTCCTGCTACGACGAGCTCGTCAGCCTGATGGGACCGGTCGACACGTCGCTCGATCTCACGGGCGCTCCCTCGGTCATCATGATGGTCGGCCTGCAGGGCTCGGGCAAGACCACGACGTCGGGAAAGCTGGCGAAGATGCTGCTTGCGCAGGGCAAGAAGCCCATGCTGGTCGCAGCAGACATCTACCGGCCGGCGGCCATCGAGCAGCTCATGGTGCTCGGGCGCAAGCTCGGTGTGCCTGTGTTCTCGATCAAGGGGATGAACCCGGTCCCCCTCGTGAAGATGGCGCTCACGCAGGCCCGGAACGTCGGGCGGGACGTCATCATCATCGACACGGCCGGCCGCCTCGCCATCGACGACGACATGATGCGCGAAGTCGAGGAGATCAAGGCGGTCTCGAAGCCGAAGAACGTCCTGTTCGTGTGCGACGCGATGATCGGCCAGGACGCCGTCCGCACCGCGAAGGAGTTCGACCGGCGCCTCGACTTCACGGGGTTCATCCTCACCAAGCTCGACGGTGACGCGCGGGGCGGCGCGGCGCTGTCGATCAAGGCGGTGACCGGCAAGCCGGTGAAGCTGCTCGGGCAGGGGGAGGAGCTCGATCGGCTGGAGGAGTTCCGGCCAGAGGGCCTCGCGCAGCGGATCCTCGGGTTCGGCGACGTCGTCGGCCTCATGCAGGACTTCGAGCGGCACATCGACAAGGACACGGCGGAGCGCGACGCCCAGAAGATGCTCAAGGGCGACTTCGGGTACGCCGACTTCGTCAACCAGCTCAAGACGGTGAGGAAGATGGGCCCACTGCGCGACATCTTCGCGCGGATCCCGTTCATGTCGGAGCTGCTCGACCAGGTCCCGGCAGAGGCCCTCGACGACAAGGAGATCGACCGCACGCTGTCGGTCATCGGGTCGATGACGAAGCAGGAGCGAGAGCTCCCGGACATCCTCACGAAGAGCCCGAGTCGGATCGCTCGCATCGCGAAGGGCTGCGGGCGACCCGAGAAGGACGTCAAGGAACTCCACGAGCGGTTCCTGCAGGCGCGGCAGATGATGAAGGGC
Source organism: Klebsiella pneumoniae (assembly GCA_945882675.1). GTDB lineage: Bacteria > Myxococcota_A > UBA796 > UBA796 > CANLGQ01. The sequence continues at coordinate 10,373 of CAMCWU010000116.1, forward strand.
CTCGGCGGGCTGATGAACAACCCCGGCGAGCTCGAGAAGATGCAGAAGCAGCTCGCCCAGATGACGGGCCAGCAGCCGCCCGCGGCGCCGGCGAAGGCCGAGCCGTCTGCCTCCGAGAAGCTCGCGCGGCACCAGAAGCAGATCGAGCTCCGGCGCTCGCGCAAGCGCGGGGAGTAGCGGCGGTGTGGGTCGCGCGCGCCCCGAACCACCTCGGCGACGGGGTGATGGCGCTGCCGGCCCTCCACGCGCTCGCGCGGCAGCACCCGCTCGTGATCCAGGGCCCG
>CAMCWU010000117.1 GCA_945882675.1 Klebsiella pneumoniae
CGCCTTCGGCGGCCGGGTAGTGGGATACGCCGCGCGGGCGCGTCCCACGTGATCTACCGGGAAGTCAGGCTGGGATGGACATGGGAGAGATCGGCGGGACGGGACAGTGCAGTCTGCTGCCGCCGGACCGGAGCAGCGGAACCAACTACGTCGCGCAGAAAGGTAGGGATAAAGAGCGGATCAGTCCGACGCTCGGCTACGTGGCCACCGGGGACGCGGAGCGCGCGCTGACCCGCCTCCAGCTCGAGGAGGGTGGGGTCACGATCGGGCGCGTCCGGCGCCTGTACGATCGCGAGCCCGCCGACGCGGTGCGCTACCTGATCGGCGATCCGGAGGCCGACAAGCTCGTCGGGCCCCCGAGCCCGACTACGGCTCGATGACGCTCCAGGAGTACTACGACGCCGTTTACGCGACGGCGCGGGCCGCGGGGGAGACGCCCAGACGCTCCGCCGCAGCGACGACATCCTCGACCAACATCCCCGGCGTCATGACTCGACCACGCACGAGACGACGCGGTTCCGCCCCCCGCTCTTGGCGCGGTACAGCGCGGCGTCCGCGCGCTCCAGGAGGGCCTCGGCGACGACGCATGCCCCGGCGGGGACGGTGAGGACGCCGACCGACACGGTTACTGCTGACGGCAAACCCGCGATCGCCGCGACGGCGTGTCGGATCCGCTCGCCGACGAACGCCGCGCCTGCGGCGTCCGTTTCGGGGAGGAGCACTGCGAACTCCTCGCCGCCGTACCGCGACACGAGGTCTGTGGTGCGCACGGCGCCCTCGAGCGACCGCGCGATGGCCTGCAGCGTGCGGTCCCCGGCGGCGTGCCCGTAGGCATCGTTGACCCGCTTGAAGTGGTCGGCGTCGATGAGCATCACGGAGAGCGCGCTGCGGTACCGCCGGGTCCGCTCCAGCTCGTACCGGCAGGTGCGGTCGAAAAACCTGCGGTTCCGCAACCCGGTCAGGTCGTCGATTACCAAGAGCTGGCCGAGAAGGACGTTCTGCTGGAGGAGCCGCTCGTGCGCGGTCTCGAGCTCCGCGCGCAGTCGCGCCGCGGCTTCGAGGTCGGCCGCGAACCGCAGGCGGAGCTCGCACATGCACGCCATTGCAGCGAGCGCGACGAGGACGTCCCCGGACGGGGGGTCGGCCACCGTCCCGGCGATGAGGCCGCCGCCGTCCGTGAACGGCGCCACGACGTGGCGGTCCTCGTAGAACGGCTGACTCCGGATGCCGGCACCGCCGAGGAGCCGCGCCGGGAGGCCGACCTCCGCGCTGGCGACGCGCGCCCCGAACGCGCCCGGGAGAGAGGTAGACCGGGCGTTCGGTGCCCGCACGATCCAGGCGTCCGACGCGCCGAACAGGCCCGCGGCGTGGCGGGAGACCCCGTCGAGCGCGGCCGTGGGATCGGGGTCCTGGAGGAACCGCGCCGCGGCGCGCACCACCTCCAGGTGCGGCGAAGGCTCGGCGCTCATGAGGCCGCTCCGACGCGCTGCGGGACGCCGATGGCGCGGATCAGGCCGGCGAGCGCCGCGTCCGGGTCCGAGGCGTCCGCCGATTGTCGGAGCCACGCCGTCAGGAGCGGCAGCCGGTCGATCGCTTCGTCCACCGCGGCTGAGCTGCCCTTCCGGTAGGCGCCGAGCCGGATCAGCTCCTCGTTCTCCGCCCAGGTCGCGAGGAGGTCGCGAGCCCGTGCTGCCGCCGCCCGCTGCGCGGGCGTGACGATGCGGTCCATGATGCGCGAGAGGGATGCCAGCACATCGACCGCCGGGAAGTGGTTGTGGGACGCGAGCTTGCGCGAGAGCACGAGGTGGCCGTCGACGATGCCGCGGACGGCGTCACCGATCGGATCGTGGATATCGTCCCCGTCCACGAGCACAGTATAGATCCCCGTGATGGACGCAGCGTGCTCTCCCGGTCCCGCGCGCTCGAGCAACCTGGGAAGGAGCGCGAACACCGACGGCGTGAAACCGCGCGTCGTCGGAGGCTCTCCCGCCGCGAGGCCGATCTGACGCTGCGCGAGCGCCAGGCGCGTGAGCGAGTCCACCATGAGCAGCACGTCCTTGCCGGAGTCGCGGAACCACTCCGCGATCGCCGTCGCGACGAAGGGCGCCTTGACGAGGAGCGCAGGCGACTGGTCGGACGTCGCGACGACAACGACGGAGCGCGCGAGGCCCTCGGGACCGAGGTTGGTCTCGAGGAACTCACGGACCTCGCGGCCGCGCTCGCCGACGAGGCAGATGACGTTGACGTCCACGCGCGTGTTCCGCGCGACCATCCCGAGGAGCGTCGACTTACCGACGCCCGAGCCGGCCATGATCGACACGCGCTGGCCCCGTCCGAGCGTGTGCAGCCCGTCGATCACGCGGACGCCTGTGGCGAGCGGCTCGGAGATGACCGCGCGGCGCATGGCTGCGGGAGGAGGCCCCTGGATCCTCCGCTTCGCCGGGAGGCTCGGCAGCGGTCGACCGTCGATCGGGCGGCCGAGCGCGTCGATCACCCGGCCGAGCAGGCCGTCGCCTACGCCGACGGCGAGCGAGTCCGTGACGTGGTGGACCGCTGCGCCGAAGGTCACGCCGTCCACGCCCTCGAGCGGGACGAGCAGAGCGCGGCGCTCGCGGAAGCCGACGACCTCGCACAGGCCGCCGGGCTCGGTGCGCCACACCGAGCCGATGCTAGCGCCCGGGAGATCCGCCTCCACGAGCGGGCCTACCGCCTGCGTCAACCGGCCTGTCACACGCGAGAGGGGCGCTTCGCCCAGCGCCTGCGCGAGCCCCTGGAGATCGATGCGGGGCGCGTCCGTCACCGCATGCTCGCGAGCCACGCCTGGGTAGCCTCTTCGACGCCCGCCATGACGAGCTCGAGCGTGCTCTCGATCGACGAATGCCTCGTCTCGACGCGACAGCCGGATGTCCGGCTAGGATCGCCGATCACCCGGTCGCGCTGGGCCTCGGGCACGACCGCGCGGACTGCGTCCACAGCGCCGGGCGGCACGCGGATCCACACCTCGTCCTCGGTCGGCAGCCGCTCGAGGGCGCGGGTGACGAGCCCCGCGAGCGCGTCAGGGTTGAGCGCGAGGGCGTCGCCCAGGACCCTGCGGCAGACGCCGACGAGCAGCGCGCCGAGGTCCTCGGACGCTGCCCGGAGCGCGGCCGGGCGCGCGACGCCCACAGCCTCGCCAAGCCACTCGGCCGCCTGGATCTGCGCTTCGAGCTCCGCGATCCGCGGGCGAAGGGCGTCCTCCGCCGCAGCCCGGCCCTCCGCGAACGCCTGGGCGCGCAACGCGGCGACGTCGACGGGCGGAGCCGCCGGCTGCGGGGGAGCCGCCGTCGGAGGGGGCTTCGCGCCCAATGCCACGAACGCGGAGCCCGCGGTCATACCATCTCGTCGGCGCCGGTAGCGAGCTGGACGGTGCCGTCCTCGGCGAGCTTGAGCACCACCTGCACGATCTCCTCCTGCGCGGTGTTGACCTGCGAGCGCGGCAGCGGGGACATGATCTCGAGCTCCTCCCGCAGGTCGTCAGCGGCCCGGCTCGACATATTACGAAGGAAGAGAGCCCGCTGCGCCTCGTCCGCGCCGCGGAGCGCGGCGAGGAGCACGGGGCGCTCCACCGCGCGGAGCAGTGCCTGGATAGAGCGGTCGTCCATCGTCGACAGGTCCTCGAACCGCACCATCCGCCGGCGCAGGACGTCCGAGAGGGCGGGATCGGACTCGCTGATCTGGCCGAGGATCGGCTCGTTGACCGGCCGCGCGAGCTGGCCGAGCGTCTGCGCCGCGCGGTCGATTCCGGCCACCTGCCAGCGATCCGCGCCCTCCTCGTCGAGTGCTTGGCGGATCGCGGCCTCGACGTCGTCCGCGACCGCCGACGGGATGCCTTCGAGGCGCGCCATGCGGATCGACGCGTCCAGACGCTCCTCCTCCGAGAGCTCCACGAGGATCTTCGCGGCAGTCGCCGGACCCACCAGGAGCAGCGCGACGGCGCGGGTCTGCGGGTGCTCGTCGCGGAGAAGCGCCGCCAGGGTGCGCGGTGGGTGGGAGGCGCAGTACTCCTGGAACTCCGTCGAGTACTGGCGGCGGAGCAGCCCGCCGACACGCTGGCCGCGCGCTCCGCCCACGAGCTCCGGCAGCACCTCGAACGCGAAGGCCCGCCCGCTCTTCGGCACCATCGCCATCCGGGCGAAGTCCCTGACGAACTCGCTGACGACGGCCTCGATGACCGGCCGCTCGACCGCATCGAGGTGAACCATTGCCGTGCCGATCTCCTCGACCTCACGCATGCTCAAGTGCTGCAGCACCTTCCGCGCGACGGGGCGGTCGAGGTACATCAGCAGGACTGCGGCGCGCTGGACACCGGTGAGGGCCCCGAGGGGCGGAGGCACGTACGCTTCGGGCATGGCAGGTTACCTCGCGGCGGTGGACCACTTGCGGATGATGTCGGCGGCGAGCTCGGCCTCGCCGTCGACGAGGCGGTTGAGGCCGCTCGCGTCCACGGGCTCGTAGTTGTCGGCGAGCGCCTTGAGCCGCATGGCCAGGTTGTCGTCGGTCTCGGGCTCGGGGGTGACGGCGATGAGCGTGAGCGGGTCGATCACCGGCTCAGGCGGGGCCAGCGCGGCGCTGACGATCGGGCGGACCACGAACCAGAACACGAGGCCAAGCGCGAGGGCGAGGACGGCGTACGGGAGGGAGTCGACGACCACGCCCGCGACGTCGGGCCGCGCGATATCGCCTTCGGTCCACACCGCCGGGGTGAACGGCAGGTACGAGATCCGCACCTGGTCCTTGCGGGCCTCGTCGTACCCGACCGCGGCGCGGACCGACGCGTCGATCTGTTCCTGGAGCGCAGCGGCGTCGAGCTTGCCGGCCGATCCTTCCACGAGGGCGGCGATGCGCGCCGAGTCCACCTGTACCGCGACGGACAGGCGCTGGATGCCGCCCATGGGCCGGTGAAGGACCTCGTCTACGGTCGGATACGTGTAGTTCACGGTGTTCGCAGTGCGGGTGGAGGCCGCCCCGCTGGCCGGCGCCGCGGGGGCCGCGCCCTCGGGGAGGTTGGCGTCGACGCCCGGAACTCCGCCCGACCGGGCGCGCGTGTCGCTCGTCTCCTCGCTGACCTCGCTCACGACTGCTTGGCGGTCGCCGTCCACCTGGCGGGTGGTGGTGTCGCGGGAGGTCAGGTCCAGGTCGACGGTAGAGGTGACCGAGAACCCTCCGCCATAGCCGAGGACCGGGAGGAGCGCCTGCGCCACCGCCCGCTCATAGCGGCCCTCGAGCGCGCTGCGATAGGCGACGATGGAGCGCATCTCGCCGCTCGCGCCCTCCCCTTCCGCGGCGTCGCCGCCTGCAAGCAGGTTGCCGCGGTCGTCCGCGACCGACACATGGTCGGCGTCGAGGCCGTCCACTGCGTTGGCGACGAGGTTCACGATCGCCCGGATCTGCCCCGGGCGGAGCTCGCCCCCCGGCTCGAGCTCGACGAACACCGACGCCGAAGCCGGCCGCTCCTCCCCGACGTACAGCGACGTCGCACGGGGGACCACATGCACCTGGGACGCGAGGATGCCCTCGATGCCGTTGATCATCCGGGCGATGTCGCCCTCCGCAGCCCGCATGAACGCCCACTCCTGGGCCTGGGGCGTCAAGCCGAGCTGGAGCTTCGACACGTCGGCGAGGCCGGGGAGCCGGCTCTCCTCGCTGACGGCAGCCCGCGCGGCGCCGAGGCGGCTCGACGGGACGAGCAGCCGATCGCCGTCGATCCGGTAGGAGATCCCGGCTGCGTCTACCGCGGCGGCGGCCGTGAGCGCCGCTTCGTAGCCGCGGCCCTCCACGAGAGCGCTGTAGCTCTCCTCGCTCGCCCAGACGGAGGCGAGGACCGCCGCGACGAGCGCCACGGCCACGGCGATGGCGAGGCGGGTGCGCCGGGCCGGCTCCAGGCCCGCGAGCCACACAGAGAACCGCTCGTAGAAGATCACGGCAGCCCCCTCAGATCGCGAGGTTCATGAGCTGCTGCCACGCCTCGAGAGCGCCGTCGCGCACCGCGACCATCGCGCGGAGGGCGATCTCGGCCTCCTCGAGGGCGATCATCGAGCCGTGCAGGTCGACGTCGCCGCCGGTCGCAAGGGCCGTGAGCGCGTCGTCGCCGCCCTGTTGCAGGCCGTCGACGCGCTCGATCGCGGCGCCGAGGACCTGGGCGAAGCCGCCGGGCCCCGCAGCCTGGCTCACCGGCTCGAGTGGGAGCGGAGGTGCGACGCCGTGGATCGGTGAGACCATCATGGTCAGCTCCCGATCTGCAGCGCGCGGCGGGCGAGCTGAAGCGTGGTGTCGAGGACGTTCGCGTCGGCCTCATAGCTGCGCGACGCGGTCATCAGGTCGACCATCTCGCTGAGCATGTCGATGTCGGGGTAGTGCACGAAGCCGTTCGCGTCGGCGTCGGGATGCGCGGGGTCGTACGCCGCGATGCCCGGGGATGGGACCACCTCCACGTCCGCGACGCGGACCTCCGAGAGCTCGCGGTCGAACAGGTCGCCGAACTCGTCGAGCGGCGAGGCCTCGAACACGGGGGCGCGGCGCTGGTAGGGCCCGACGCCCTCGGCGGTGCGGGTGGTGCGGGCGTTCGCGAGGTTCGACGCCACGGACTGAAGCCGGACGCGCTCGGCGGCGAGGCCGCTCGCGGAGATCTGCAGGGTGTCGAGGAGATCCATGGCGCCCCCTACGCCCGACCGTTGCTGGCGGCGAACCGCAGCAAGGTCAGCTTGTGGTCCAGGCCCTCGGTCACCGCCTGGTACAGCAGCGCGTTGCTCTGCAGCCGGGCGTTCTCGCGCTCCGGGACGACGGAGTTCCCGTCGATGGCCCAGGGCGGTGCCTCGATCTCGGTGACCGTCGCCGCGACAGCACCCGATCCGCCGACGTGCTTCGGCTCCATGCGCGTCAGGGCGTCCGGCGTTCGCATGGCGCGCTCGAGGACGCGATCGAAGTCGATCTCGCGCGCCTTGTACCCGGGAGTGTTCGCGTTGGCGAGGTTCGAGGCCGTCAGCGCGTGCTGTTGGAGCCGCAGGTCGAGCACCGCCTGCAAGCCCGGGATCATGGGATCCACATGGAACGACATCGTACCCCCATTGCTGTCGGGGGACCCTTCGGCCGAAGGGCCGACAGTTTGAGCTGCGATGCGCGATTTCGTGTATGATCCTTCGAAGATCAGGCGGGGACGGTGCTTACCGCGGTGGGCTCGGCGAGGGGGGCACGGGGATCGGGGGCTCCGAGAAGCGGTACGCCGCGCTCGAAGTCGATCGCGCCGGCCACGCGCCGGATCACGTCGGCGGCGTCGATCCCAGGGGCGACGAGCTGGATCCACCGTTCCACGGTCTGCTCGGATATATCGTGCGGGGCGAGCGCCCCCTGGATGGCGATGTCCACGACGCGGATCAGACGCGGGAGCTCGGCCGAGGTCCGGCTACCATGGTGGCTCGCCGCGATCGCCTCCACCACGGCCGGCTCGAGGCCCCACACCGTGGCCGCTAGCGCGCCGATGGCGGCATGATGGCGATGGGCGATGCGATCCACCAGCGCCCGGCTCGTCTCGTTGTTGGAGCTCCGGTAGACCACGAGCTTGCCGACGTCGTGGAGCAGGCCGGCGAGGTAAGGAGCCCCGCGCCGGTCTCCGCTCAACCGCGCGGTCACCTCCGCCGCTACCCGGCCTTGGAAAAGCACTTCCTCGGAAGCCTCACGGAAGCCCGGTGCGTCGAAGGAGAGGCCGTCCACGCACGTCTTCCACGCGATCCGCCAGAGCTGGTCGAGCCCGACGCGCGCGATCGCCTGGTCGACGCGGGACGGCGGCTCACGAAACGCCGTCGCGCTCGCCCGCGTCCAAACGCGGGACAGGAGGCCGGGATCGGACTCCACGACCACCACGAGATCCAGTGTTCGCGGCTCGGTGTCGCGCAAGATCTCCTGCACCTTGCGCGCGCCGGCGGGGAACGGCGGCAGGCACAGCGCCCGCTCGTCCAGCGCACGCTGGAGGTTCGAGATGAACGCCAGGTCCGGACCGGAGTGGACCTGGCTGCGCTCGTCCGTCATCATCTCGTGGAGGTACGCGCGAAGGCCGGCCGCCTCCAGGGTCGGAGGCTGGGCAACGCCTTCCCACGGCGCGAGCAGGTCCTCCCCGCTCCAGCCGTTCAAGCTCCGGTCCGGCTCCGGCGTCTTCGGGCCGTCCCGGGCGGCCGATGGCTCCGTGGCCGGGCCGTCCCGGGCGGCCGATGGCTCCGTGGCCGGCCCGGGCGCGGTCGCCCCGTCGTCCGCCGCTCTTCCGAGGAACCAGCGAAGCAGCCTTCTGAAGTCCACGTGCCCTCACTCCTCCCTCCTCGGAGCCCTGCCGGCGGATGTTGAGGACGATGTCGCGGCTCGGCGCATGATTCGTCCTCAAGTTTCCCGGGCGCCGTCCGACGGGCCGTCGGGGGTCAGCCGTGCCGTCCATCTCGATCCTGTTCTGGTTGCTGGTCCTCGCGCCAGACGCTTTCGCGGCCCGCGCCAAGGACATCGGCGCCTTCCACGGCGTGCGGGACAACTTCCTCACCGGAGCCGGGGTGGTGGTGGGCCTGAAGCGCACGGGTGACAGCACCCGGAACGAGGCCGCTATCCGCGCGCTCGCGTCGCGCCTGCAGGGCCTGGGCGTGAGCTTGTCGGTCGACGACATCTCGGCCCGCAACGTCGCGCTCGTGATGGTGAGCGCCACGCTCGGCCCCGATCAGCGTACCGGCTCCCGCATCGACGTGAGCGTGGCGTCGACCGGGGATGCCATGTCGCTCGAGGGCGGTTTGCTCCTGCTGACCCCGCTGATGGGCCCGGACGGCGAGGTATACGCCATCGCCGAGGGACCGCTGGTCGTGGGCGGCTACCAGCTCTCGGCGGCGGGGTCCTCCGCGAGCAAGAACACGCCGACGAGCGGCCTTGCGTTGAACGCCGGGATCGTCGAGCGAGAGGTCGCGTCCGCCCTCGACCTGTCGCAGGCGGAGACCGTCGAGTTCATGCTCTCGCGGCCGGACTTCACGACGGCCAGTCGGCTCGCGAGGGGCGTCGACGCGGCGCTCGGCCAGCCGGTGGCGCGCGCCAGGTCGTCGTCCACGGTCGTCATCACGGTGCCCGCCGAATACCGCGGCCGCTTCCCCGACTTCGCGGCCGTGGTGGAGTCGGTGGACGTCGACGTCGACGTGGCAGCGCGCGTGGTCGTGAGCGAGCGCACGGGCACGGTGGTGATGGGCGCAGACGTGCGGATCTCGGCCGTGGCCGTGGCCCACGGGGGCCTCACGATCGAGGTGCGGCGCCGCGACGCGGTGACCCAGCCGCTGCCGTTCGCGCCCGGCCGCACCGTCGTCACGCCGAACGCGGACGTGACCGCGCGGGAGGGCACGGGCCAGCTCGTCGTGGTGGAGGGCGTGACCATCGGCGACCTGGTGGCGGCGCTGAACACGATGGGGGTGGGCCCCCGCGACCTCGTGGTGATCCTGCAGGCGATCCAGGCGGCCGGCGCGCTTCACGCGCAGGTGGTGGTCCTGTGATCGACCCCATCTCGGCGTACACTCCGCTGCTCCAGGCCGCCCCGACGCGCTCCGCCGACCCGGAGGAGGCCGGCAAGCAGTTCGAGACGCTGTTCGTCCAGCAGATCTTGTCCCATATGCCGATCGCCGGCATGGGGAAGGAGGGCGAGCAATGGGTCGGCATGTTCCGCGAGCAGCTCGCGCGCGAGCTGGTGGACGGCGGCGGGTTCGGCCTCGCGGACGCGATCGCCCGGCAGCTCGGGGCGCCGCCCCCGACCCCGCACCCGGTGCGGGAGCATGTGCCCGGGAGCGGGCGAGTCACCTCCGGCTTCGGCGAGCGGACCGACCCGATCGACGGCAGCCGCCGGCGGCACCACGGCGTCGACATCGCGGCGCCCGCGGGCTCGCCGATCCACTCGGCGAAGGCCGGGACCGTGACGTTCGCGGGCTCCCGCGGCGGCTACGGGAACGTCGTCATCATCGACCACGGCGACGGCGTCGAGACACGGTACGCCCACTGCCTCACCCTCGGCGTCGAGATCTGGCAGCGCGTGGGGGCCGGCGAGGTGGTGGCGACCGTCGGGTCCACCGGGCGCTCGACGGGACCGCACGTGCATTTCGAGGTTCGCCGCGGAGGGGTCGCGATCGACCCCGCGGAATGGATCGAAGTTCCTCAAGTCATCGCCCCGGGGATCCGAGGAGACGATCATGCCGACTTCCGGTCGGGTGAGGGCTCACCATGAAGATCCAGCCGCACATCTGGGCCACCCCCGTCCGCGAGGCCACCGAGCCCCGTCCGCCCGAGGTCCTGCCGAAGCCGGCGGGGCCGGGCGCCACGGTGAGCGTGTCCGAGGATGGCAAGTGGGTCGCCGGCGTGAAGGACGCGGCCCGCGAGACCCCCGCCGTGCGGGCGGACGTGGTCGAACGCACGCGCGCCGCCATCGCGGACGGCACCTTCGAGCGGTCGATCGACATGGACCTGGTGGTCGATCGCCTCCTCGGTGACGGGTGAGCGCCGTCACGCTCGCGGTCCGCCGCCTGCGCGGGCTGACGGAGTCCCAGGTGGAGGCCGCCCGCGAG
>CAMCWU010000118.1 GCA_945882675.1 Klebsiella pneumoniae
CTCGAACGACATCTGAGTGTGTCCGTGGCTGGTTTCGTCCTAGCGTAGCCACGGGCCCCCGGACTTCAAGACGATTCCACAGACATCGCGCGATCAGGGGTTCGGGGTACGAAAAACGCCGTAGCGCAGCCACGCCCAGGTCACGATGATGCCGATGGCGAGCGCGACGGCCTTGATCTCGGGCATGCCGAGGTGTGCGAAGCCGGGCTCCACTACCAGACCCCGATCGTGCCGGGCCAGCGGAGCGTGGCGCCCAGCAGGATGGCGCCGTCGGCGCGCGCTCCGACCTCGATCCCCACGCCCCGCGCCCACACCGCCACCGCGCCACCGTACGCGGTCTCCGTGGTGGAACCCACGTCGATCCGCCCGTTCGCTACGGCGCCGGTCCACCGCTGGTCCGCGTAGATCCCGCCCAGGAGGTCCACGTGGACCGCCCATGGCCCGCGACCGAACCGCTGGCGCAGGCCGAGGCGCAGATCGCCGACCACGGCTTCGGACGCCCCGAACCGGACAGCGCCGAGGACCGGGGAGATCGGGAGCGCGACGCCGCCCTCGACGACGACGCGGTCCCGCGCCACGATCTCGAGCGACGGGCCGACCGAGATCCCACCATCCACCGTGCCGAGCGACCACGCGCGCCACCCCAGCGCCCACGTGCCGCCGAGCGGGTGGAGCCGCCGCGGATCTTCGGCGAGCACCGCCGTGACCCGTTCGGTGCGGGCGCCGAACCCGAGCCCGTCGCCGTTCAGCCGGCGGCTGGTCACGGACACCACCGCGCCGTCGGCGTTCACCACCGGACCGCCCGAGTTGCCGGGGTTCACCGGGGCGTCCCACTGGAGCGCGTGGGCGCCGACCCCCGAGATCACCCCCTCGCTCACGGACCAGCGGAGCAGGCCCTCGAAGAACCCGGCGGGGAGATCCCCGCCCATCGGGTGGCCGATCGCGCGCACGGCGTCCCCCGGCACCGGAGAGGATGCCGCGATCGGCAGGGTGGGAGCGTCGATCCCCGCGACGTCCAGCCACGCCAGGTCCGCGGCCACATCCCACCCGCGCACCTTCCCCACGTACCTCTCGCCGTCGCGACTGCGGATCCACGCGCGCCCACCCGACGCCGCGATGCAGTGGTAGGCCGTGAGCACCCTCCCCCCGTCCACGGCGGAGCCGGCGCAGAACGCGCCGCCAGCCTCCACGATCACGACAGAGTCGAGCGGGGGGGCCGCGAGGGCTGCTGCGAGGAGGAGGGGAAGTGCGGGCACGGGAGCGGGATATTCCGCGCGCGAGCGCGCGTCACCTTGCGGGCGGGCCGGGGGCCGCGTACGGAGGGGCGATGTGGTGGCTGCTCCCGACGATCCTCGGCTGCGCGCAGATCCCGGTGTCCACGGCGGCCACGCCCGTCGTCCCGGTGGCTCCTCCGCCGGCGGCCGCCCCGCTCGCGGAGCCCACCGAGCCCCGCTATGCGGCGACCGAGCTCCTCGTGGCGTGGGATGGCGCGCTGGACGCGCCGGACGGCCTGGGTCGCACGCGATCGGCCGCCCAGGCCCGCGCTGAGTCGCTGCGGGCCCGCGCTCTCGCCGGCGAGGATCTCGCGGCCTTGGCGCGCGAGCACTCGGACGAGCCGCTGGGGCGGCGCGGCGGCCGCGTGGGGGTTTACCTGACGGGCACGATGGATCCGGCGTTCGAGCGGGCGGTCGCGGCCGTTTCCCCCGGATCGGTGGGGCCGGTCGCCGACACCCCGTTCGGGTTCTACGTCGTCCGGCGGGACCCGGTCGGGGGCGTCCACGTCGGCCAGATCCAGGTGTCGTACGCCGGGAACTGGCGCTCCAAGACCGTCCGCACGCGCCCGCAGGCGGACGCCATCATCGCCGACGCCCTGGCGCGCCTCGATGCCGGCGAAGACCTCGCGTCCGTCGCCACCGACCTCTCGGAGAAGGGCGCCGCGGACGCCGATCTCGGCACCCTCACCCCGGGTCAGTTCATCCCTGCGTTCGAGGAGGCCGCCCTCGCGCTCCCGCCGCACGGGCGCTCGGCCGTGATCGAGAGCCCGTACGGCCTGCACGTGGTGGTCCGGCTGGACTGATGTGTGCGACCGCAGCGTTCAGCGGGTATGATGCCTGCTGGATGGAGGCATCATGTCGCGCAACTGGGTCTGGCTCGGGCTGCTCCTCGCCGCGTGCGGTGGCAACAAGGACACCGACATCGTCGGTACGGACGCCTCTCAGAACCTCGACGTCGACGGGGACGGGTTCAAGTCGAACTCGGGCGACTGCAACGACGACGACGCCACGGTGTTCCCGAACGCGGTGGACGCGTTCGGCGACGCGATCGACCAGAACTGCGACGGCCTGGACGGCACGGACCAGGATCGGGACGGCTTCGCGTCGGACGAGACCGGCGGCCCGGACTGCGACGACACGAACCCGGAGTTCAACCCGGATGCGCGCGATCAGGGCTGGGACGCCATCGACCAGGACTGCGACGGCTTCGACCGCCTCGACTGGAAGGAGGTCACGGCCGGGGAGCAGCACACCTGTGCTATCAGCACGCTCGACGAGCTCCGGTGCTGGGGCGACGACGACCTGCTCCAGGTCACGAACACGCCCGCCGGCAAGTTCAAGCTGGTGGACGCCGGAGAGGGCTTCACCTGCGCCATCGGCCTGGACGACACGCTCGCCTGCTGGGGCGACGACGAGTACGACCAGGTCTCGGCCGCGCCGTCCGGGGCGTTCCTCGCCGTGGCCGCCGGGCGCCGCCACGCCTGTGCCATCACCGTAGCGGGCCTCGCCGTCTGCTGGGGGGACAACTCGTCGTACGAGTCGAGCCCGGTCGGCACCAGCGCGAAGGTCTCCGACATCTCCGCCGGCGACTCGTTCAGCTGCGCCATCACCGAGTCCGACGGCGAGGTGATCTGCTGGGGAGAGGACGACGACAACCAGGTCGGCCTGGCGCCGACGCAGCTCGATTACAAGGGGATCGCGGCGGGCAAGACGCACGCGTGCGGCATCCGCGACGATCTCGGCGTCTACTGCTGGGGCTCGAACATCTACGGTCAGCTCGCGCCCGCGAACGACGCCGGCCCGTACTCGAGCCTGTCGTCCTCCAGCAACTTCACTTGCGCGATCGAGAGCGGGAACTTCGTCCGCTGCTGGGGCGAGGGCGGCGACGGTCAGACCATCGAGCCGGAGGGCTCCTTCGTGAAGGTCGCGGCCGGCTGGGCGCACGCCTGCGCGATCTCGGGCCCGTTCGGGACCATCACTTGCTGGGGCGAGAACTCGCGCGAGCAGAACGACGTCCCGGTCGGCGAGATCCCGTCCGAAGGCACCTGATCGGCTCGCCCGGCACGGCGCGCTACAGGGCGGCTTCGATCGCGTCGTGGAGTGCTGCGTCCGTGATCGGGGCGTAGAGCTTCTCGACGATCTTCATGTCCCGATCGATGATGAGGACGCCCGGGAACGCGTTGTCCGGGACGACGCCCTTGCTGAGCGGGGGATCGCGATCGTCCGCCAGCACGGGCCCTTGGATGCCGAAGTCTTCCGCCCAGAGGACGGCGTCTTCGACGCCCGGCACGTCGCCCTCCACATCCTGCTGGATGATCGTGACGTACTGGAAGCCCTGGCCCGCGAACTCCTCGTTCGTCTCCTGGGTGGTCTCGGCGAGGTCCTGGCACGGCCCGCACCAGATGGTGCTCACGTCGAGCACGATGACGTCTCCGTAGAACTGCCAGAGCGACACGGTGGCACCGAACTGATCCGGCAGCCGCATATCCGGCGGCACGTCCCCGATGGCGAAGCCGCCCTCCGTCAGCGTGGCCGGCGGCCCGCCTGCGGGGCTCTCCCAGCCGTTTTCGGGGAGGGTCCAGTCGCTCGTGACCGTCGGCTCCGCGCCCCCCGCGGTCTCGAGACGGGGCACGCAGCCGACAGCAACGGCGAGGCAGGCCGGGGTGACAAGCAGGATGACGGTGCGCATGGTGGGTTTCCGCCGGACGAAGGGTGCGTACAGTCTAGCACTTTCGCGGCCCCGGCCGCCACCAGAGGTATCGATTGTCCACGAGCCGCGGCGAAGCACGCCTGACACGAGACGACCTCGTCGCGCAGTATCACTCCTGGGGTCGCCCGCGGGACGAGTTCCTGGTCGGCGCGGAGCTCGAGCGCCACCTGCTGCGCGCGGACGGCACGCCCGTGCCGTACTTCGGGAAGGACGGCGTCGCCTGGCTGCTCGGCCGCACCACGCCGGATGGCTGGGAGCCGTACTTCGAAGGGGAGAACCAGATCGCGGCGTACCGGAGCAACGCGTCGATCACCCTCGAGCCCGGGAGCCAGTTCGAGCTCTCTACCGCGCCCTACAAGACGACGGGAGAGGTCGCGGCGGAGACCGCGGCGTTCGTCCAACGCATCGACGAGATCGTCGCCGGCCGCGACATCCACCAAGTGGCGCTGGGCTTCACGCCGTTTGCAGAGATCGGCGATGTCCCTTGGGTCCCGAAGGGCCGGTACGTCGTCATGCGCGAGTACCTGTCGCGGACGGGCGCGCTCTCGCACCACATGATGAAGGGCACGTGCGCGACCCAGGCGTCGTACGACTTCTCGGACGAGGCGGACGCCGGCCGGAAGGTGCGGCTCGGCATCCAGCTCGGCCCCCTCACCACGGCCATGTTCGCCAACAGCCCGCTCTCGGGGGGGAAGCCCACCGGGTACGCGAGCTGGCGCGGGCACATCTGGACGGAGACCGATCCACGCCGCTCCGGCTTCCCGGAGGCCGCCGAGCGCTTCGACTTCGAGCGCTGGGTCGACTGGCTGCTCTCGGTGCCCATGATGTTCTACAAGCGCGGCGGGATCTGGCAGGCCGCGAACGGCCGGACCTTCCTCGACTGGATGGGGGACACGGAGCACCCCCCGACCCAGGGCGACTGGGATCTGCACCTCACGTCCGTCTTCCCGGAGGTCCGGGTCAAAAAGACGATCGAGGTGCGGGGAGCGGACTGCGTGCCGACTCCGCTCGCCATGGCGTTCGTGGCGCTCTTCCGCGGCCTGTTCTATGTCCCCGCGGCGCTCGATCGGGCGACGGAGCTCGCGGAGCGGCTCTCGGCGCACGGCACGAAGGAGGAGCGGTTCGAGGCCGCGTGTCGCGGGGGGCTCACGGGCGTGGTAGGCGGCCGATCGCTGGCCCGCTGGGCGCAGGAGCTGGTCGAGATCGCGCGGTCCACGTTCGACGCGGACGATCTCGCGCACCTGGGCCCGCTGGAGGCCGTGGTCGCGTCCGGCGAGAGCCCGGCCCATGCGTGGCTGCGCGCCTGGTCGGCCGAGCCCACCCCGTCCAACCTCATCCGGCTGAGTCATCCTTCGGGGCGCGTGCCCGCGGCGTAGGCGGCGGGACCGGGCCGAACCACCCGTCCTGCCGGCGTTTCTCCGCCATCATCACGGCGCCCGCGACGCTGACGTTGAGCGACTCGAGCCCCCCGTGCAGCGGGATGCTCGCGATCGCATCGCACTTGTTGCGGAGGGTCGGCGAGAGCCCCTTCCCCTCCCCGCCGAGCACGAACGCGACCGGCCCGCGCAGATCCATGGCGTAGATGCTCTCGCCCCCCATGTCTGCGCCGATGACGGGGATCCCGGCCGATCGGATCTGCTTGACCGACGAGAACAGGCCCTCGCGCACGATCGGCACGACCTCTGCTGCGCCCATCGCCACGCGCTGGACGACCGACGAGATCGCCGCCCCGCGCTGGGACGGGAGGAACAGCCCGTCCACCCCGAAGCCCAGGGACGAGCGGAGGATCGCGCCGAGGTTGTGCTCGTACGAAAGCTCGTCCGCCATCACGAAGAACGGCTTGCGGCCCTCCATGAACACCTGCTGCACGAGCGCGCCCGACGTCCACTCGGGCAGCGGCTCGGCCTGGGCGATGACCCCGTTGTGGACCCGGCCCTCTGCCAGCTTGTCGAGGCGCGCGCGGTCCACGCGCTCGATCGGGACGCGGCCCTCCTCCGCGAGCGCGAGGAGCCGATCGACCTTTGGATCGGCCTTGGCCCCCCGATCGAGGAGGATCTTGAGGACCCGGCGCTTCTTGCGCAGCAGGGCCTCGATGACGGGGTTGCGCCCCTCGAGCTGGTCCATCAGGTCCCCGTCACCACGTGCACATCACTGGACATTGAGGGTGTAGCTCCGGTTGTTCATGTACGTCGTGTTGGTGCCGACGCCGAACTGCACCTGCGGCGTGTCCATCTTCAGCGTCCCCTGCTGATCCTGGCCCGATCCGAGGTACAGGTTGAGGATCCCGCTGTTGGTCTGGGACGAGAACGCCTTGCACTCGATGGTGTTCGCGCCCGACCGTACGAACATGCCGAGGTCGACGATGCGCTGCGACTCGCCCGACTTCACGGTCTGGACGAGCTGGCCGTTGACCGTGACCTCCACGGTGTGTCCGGTGCTGCCCTCGTCGGAGGTGACGAGCCACCACCGCCCGCGGGCGATGCCGTTCGGGTATGCGGCAGCCACAGCGGCGACCTGGGGCGCGGGGGGAACGTAAGCGGGGGGAACGTAGGCGGGGGGCGGCGGCGCCATGGGCATCGCTGCGGGCATCGGGGGGAACGCGCCCGTGCCGGGGCCGGCGCTCACCGGGACCGGTTGGACCTCCACCCGGTAGCCCGGCGCGACGATGTACACATTGCCCTGCGGGTCGACCTTCACGTCCACCTTCTCGAGGGTGATCCCCGACAACGAGCCGGCGTCCACCGGGACCCCGTTGAGGTACACACCACCCGCGAGCGCGAGGCTCGCCAGCAACCAGGTCACCACGAGCGCCTCCAGTCAGCGGCTTGCGGGCCGCGCCTGCACGACCCGTCGGGGGCCGCGCACCATCCGTGCGGAGCCTACCACCCCGCGCAGCGTACGGATCAGCCGGAGTGCTTGCGCTCGGCGTCGGCCCGCTCGCGGCGCCGCTTCTCGGACTCCGTGAGCGGGCGCTCCGGGGCGGCTGGGGCGTCGCCGGTACGCGCCGGGGGCGGCGGCGGAGCGTCAGCGGTGATCTGCGCCGGGGCGTTGGGGCGACCGATGGGGGGCGCGGCGGGCGCGCTCCCGATCGGCGGACCGCCCATATCGGCCACCGCAGATGCCGGCATGGCCCAGCGCTGGAACGTGGGCTTGAGGTCCTCGAACAGGATCACCATCGGAGACGCGATGAAGATGGTCGAGTAGACGCCGAAGATGCCGCCCAGGAACATGGCGAACGCGAAGCTGAACAGGACGGGACCGCCCATGAACAGGAACAGCGTGATCGACGTGAGCATGGTGAACGACGTCGAGATGGTACGCGTCAGCGTCTCGTTAATCGAGTTGTTCACGACCTCCGGGAGCGCGGTGCGCCGGTGCTTGTCGCGGTTCTCCCGGATCCGGTCGTAGATCACGATCGTGTCGTTGATCGAGTAGCCGAGGATCGTGAGCAGCGCGCCGATGAGGCCGAGGTCGAACTGGAGCTGAAGGACCGTGAAGATCCCGATGGGCAGGGAGATGTCATGGATGAGCGCCAGGATGGCGCCCGGCCCGTACGCGAAGTCGAAGCGGAAGGCCGTGTACAGCAGGATCAGCCCGAGCGTCGCGAACATGGCGATGAAGCTCGACCTTTTCAGGTCGTCGCCGACCTTCGGGCCGACGGCGTCGACCGAGAGCACCTCGAACTTCCGGTCCCCGAGGGACGCGCCGATCTCCTTCTGCACCTGCTGCGAGAGTCCCGGAGCGATGACGATGAACTGATTCGTGTCCCGGCCCGGCTGCACGCCCACGCCCTGCATGGTCCCGAGCGCTGCCTTCACGTCGTCCGTCTGGACCGCGTCGCCGGCGTGCGTGATCGTGAAGCGCGCCCCGACCTCCACGTTCGTCTGCATGTCGGTGATCCAGTCGGCACCGTACTTCTGCGTGAGCGAGCCGCGCACCTGGTCCGCGAGCTCGCGCATGCCGAACTCGGGGTCCTGGACCCGGATGGCGAACTGGTTCTCGGACGCGCTGCCGACCTGCTGCACGGCGTCCCCACCGATTCCGATGGTCTCGATCGCCGTCCGGAGCTCGTCCGTGGTCACCGGCTGCTCGAACTGGATCCGGACCTCCGTCCCGCCCGTGAAGTCGATACCCCAGTTCGGCCCGATGATGAAGAACGCCGCCCACGACAGGAGCACGCAGATCGTAGAGAAGGTGAACCAGTACCAGCGCTTCGTGACGAAGTCGAAGCGGAGCGAATCGAGCCAGTTCTTGAGCGATTCCATGACTGCCTCAGATGCTCAGGCGGGAGGTCGAGCTCTTCGCCTGGAGCTCCATCAGGCTCCGCGAGACGAACAGCGCGCTGACGAGCGTGGTGACGATGCCGACGAGGAGCGTGACCGCGAAGCCGCGGATCGGCCCCGTGCCGTAGCTGTAGAGCACGATGCCGGCGATGGCCGTCGTGATATTCGAGTCGAGGATCGACGTGGTCGCGTTCTCGAAGCCGAGATCGACGGCCTTGCGCGGGTTGGACCCGAGCTTGATCTCGTCCCGGATCCGCTCGTAGATGATGATGTTGGCATCTACCGCCATGCCGACGGTGAGCGCGATCCCGGCGATGCCGGGGAGCGTGAGGGTCGCGCCGAAGAGCGCGAGGCCCGCGAGCGCCATGCACACGTTGGCCGCCAGCGCGATGTTGGCCACGAGGCCCGACATCTTGTACCAGACGAGCATGAAGAGCGCGACGAACGCCGAGCCGATGAGCGACGCGTAGAGCCCGGCGTTCACCGAGTCCTTCCCGAGCTGCGCGCCGACCGTCCGGACCTCTCCGACTACGACCGGGGCGTCGAGGCTGCCCGTGCGCAGCACGAGCGCTAGGGTCTGGGCCTCCGCCGTGGGATCCTCGCCGGAGTTCATGGTGATCTGCGCCGAGCCGGTGCAGATCGCGTCCTTGATCTGGGGGCTCGACGTGATGCGGTCGTCGAGGATGATCGAGAACTGCTTGCCGACGTTGGCCGTGGTGACGTCGCAGAACACCTTCGCGCCGCGGGGCTTGAAGCTGAGCGAGACGTAGGGCTCCTGGTTGTCGTTCCAGCTCACCCCGGCGTCGTTCACGTCCGAGCCCGTCAGCACGACCGGGCGCTTGAGGAACACGGGCATCTCGCGCTCTGGGGCATCCGCCGCGGTGTACTGCCAGAGCACCATATGCTCCTCGTCCACCTGCTTGTTCGCCCACAACCAGTCGTTGAGCAGCTCATCATCGAGGAACTGGTCCTCCGGCATCGACGCCTTGGCGGCCGCGAGCATCTGCTCGAGCTGCCGGGCGTCCGACTCCTCCTCCACGAGGCGGAACTCGAGGACCGCGGTGGTTCCCAGCGCGTCTACGGCGCTCTGGACGTCCACCGCGCCGGGGAGCTGGACGTTGATGCGCCCGCCGCCCTTCTTCACGATGGAGGGCTCCTTCACGCCGGTCTCGTTCACGCGCTTGCGGAGCGTCTCGAGGACCTGGTCGACGGAGGATGTCTCCACGTCGTCGATGCGGGCGTCCTTCATGCGGAACGCGTGGGACTGGCCCTCCGTCGTCACGTATTCGTAGTCCGACAGGCCGGACCGCACGACCGTCTGCAGATCCGCCAGCGGAGACGCCGACGTGATCCAGATCACCGGATCCGAGCGCTCGGTCCGGACGGAGTCGATCTTCACGGTGTCCGTCTGGCCGCGCTCGCGGACCCAGGTGGCGTCGCGGCCGACCTGGGCCTGCACGGCGTCCTCCAACTCCACCTGGAGCGTGAGATCGATGCCGCCCTGGAGATCGAGGCCAAGGTCCATCTTCGTGTCCGGGAGCAGATCCAGGAACCACTGCGGCACATTCGACGCGGCCACCGGCGCGACCGTGGGATCCGCGGCGGCCACGGGGGCTTCCGGCGCCGAAGCTGCCTTCGACAGGCGCCCCGGGAGCGGACCGCCGGCGAGCACCGCAGCCAACGCCGGATCGTCCCGGAGCGTGTAGAGCGCGGCGCCCGTGTCCATGGGGACGACTACCGCCACCACGGTGTCGTCCACCGTGACCACGGCGAAGGGCTCGGGAAGCGCGCCCGACAGGGTCACCTTCGCCGGCGCGCCCGCGATCCAGGCGTCTGCCCTGATGTCCAGCGGTGTAGCGCCCGCGGGGACCGGGGCCCCGGCGAGCTCCGGCAGCCGCTTGGTCCAGATCCCGACGTCCACGCCTGGGAGCGAGAGGGCCTCACCGAGGCCCGTCGGCAGCTTCGTGAGGTCCGGCGCGCCCGGATCGGCCACCGCCCCGCCCGCAAGGCCCGAGGGCGCGTACAGCGCGACGCGACCCGGCCGGCTGGCCAGGTCCACCACGACGTCCTCGAACTTGCCAGGGAGGAGCTTCGCGACGACCTGCCCGTCCTCTACCGTGACCTGCGTGTGGGCGACGTTCGCCGCAACCAGGCGGCGCTCCAGGGCGTCCGCGAGCGCAGCGGGATCGCCCTCGATGACGTCCAGCTCGATGTCGAGGTCGACCTTTGGCTTCGCGACCACGGGGGACGCGACGCCGGCCGCCTGAGCCGCCAGGCGCGACTCGGAGTCTTCCTGGAGGATCGTCGGCAACAGCACGTAGATCGAGC
>CAMCWU010000119.1 GCA_945882675.1 Klebsiella pneumoniae
GTGGTGCGGCGGTTCGAGACCGAGACCGAGCTCCCGTGCACGGTCGTCGTTGACCTGTCGGGGGATATGGGCGCGGGTGCGGGTCGTGGGAAGGGCCGTCCCGACCTCGAGAAGTCGAAGGCCGGCTACGCCATCACGCTGGCGGCGACGCTCGCGTACTTCCTGCACCGTCACGGGGAGCCCGTCGGCCTCGAGATCGTGGCGGGGGAGGGGATCTCTGCGCGTGCGGTCGCGCCTCGGGGCGGGCGGAACCACCTGCAGCTGATCTTCACGCTGCTCGCGAGCGTGACGCCGGGCGGACGCGCGGATCTCGCTGCGGCGCTCGCGCGCGTGGGCGGCCGGGTGAAGCACCGGAGCTGGGTCGGGCTCGTGACCGACGGGATGGAGGAGCCGTCGTTGTGGCTCCCGTCGCTCGGCGCGTTCGCCCGACGCGGCGCGGACGTGAGGATGTTCCACCTCTATGACCCGGCCGAGTGGGCCCTCGGCTGGTCGCGCCCGGCGGTGTTCTACAGCCCCGAAGGCGGCGCCGAGCTCGCGGTCGACCCGGATGGCGCGCGCAAGGCGTTCGCGGACGTCACGCGCGAGTATGTGCGCGAGGTCCGCGCCGGCGTCGTGAAGTGGGGCGGCCGATACCACCTGATCCCCACGGACGCGCCGATGGACGGTGTCCTCCGCCGCGCGATCCTCGACCAGGTCCCGGGCCCGGACGAGGTGTGGGGGTGACCCTCTCCTTCGCGAACGCAGCAGCGCTCGGCCTGATCGCGCTGGTCGGTCTGCCGATCCTGGCGCACCTGTCGCGGCAGGTCCCGCGGGACCGCCAGGTCTTCGGCGCGCTGCTGCTGCTCGAGCGGCTGGTGAAGCGCCTGCGCCGTCGCCGTCGCGTGAAGGACCGGGTACTCCTGGCTTTGCGGGCGCTGGCGCTGATGCTGCTGGCACTCGCCGTGGTCGACCCGGCGGTGTCGTGGCCCGGCGGCCTGCCCGAGTTCGGCGGGTCGGGCCGCGTGATCCTGCTCGTCGATCGATCCCTGTCGATGTCGGCGGTGGACGCCGGCTCCACGCTCAACCAGCGCGCGCGGGAAGAGGCCGATCGCGCCATCGCCGGTCTGCCGCAGGGCGTGCTGCTGGGCGCCGTGGTGTACGGCGACCGCGCCGAGCGCCTGACGCCCGCGCTCACGACGGATCACCAGCGCGTTCGCGAGCGGATCGCCGAGATCGAGCCTTCCTACGAGACGAGCGACCTCCGCGGCGCACTGCTGGAGGCCCGCCGGCTCCTCGGCGGCGAGCCGGGAGAGGTGATCCTGCTCTCGGACGAGGCCGGGCCGCGCGTCGTGGCCGAGGCGAAGGGCGAGATCGCCCGGCTGATCGAAGCCCGCGGCGCCATCTACCCGATCGACATCGCCCCGGATGCCCCGCGGAACGTCGCCGTGGAGAGCGCCCAGTGGGCGGAGGGCCTCGACGGTGGCCGCGTCGTCGTTCGCTTGCGCAACTATGGTGATTCACCCATCGAGATCCCATGCGAGGTGCGGCTGCCCGACGACCGCACCATCCCGGTGTTCGTGGACATCCCGCCGAACGGCCCCGCCGAGGAGACCGTCACGCTCCCGGCGGATGCCCAGGGCGGCATCGCGGAGGTACGCTGCGAGGATCCCGATCTCCCGGCGGACGACGCCCGGTTCTTCCACCTGCCGCAGGCGGGCGCCACGCGCGTCCTCGTGGTCGACGGAGATCCCGGGGAGACGCCGACCCGCAGCGAAGTGTACTTCCTCGAGCGCGCGCTCGCGCCGTGGGGCGGGACGCACGGGGATGTCGCCATCGATCTCACGACCCCGCTCGGACTGATGGACCTGGACCCCGAGCGCCACCGCGTGGTGTTCCTGGCGAATGTCGCCGATCCCCGGCCGTTCGGCCCGAAGCTCACGCAGTTCGTGCGGGACGGCGGCAGCCTGGTGATCAGCGCCGGCGACAACGTGACGGCCGCATGGTACAATGGGGCGTTGGCCCCCGTGCTCCCGGCCGGCTTCCGCAAGCCGCGCTCGCTCGCGTCCGGCGCGCCCGGGGACGAGGGCGCAGCGCTCCAGCTGCCAGCCACGGACGAGCCGTTGTTCGCTCCGTTCGCCCGCTCCGGCCGCGGCGGCTTCGCGAGGGTCCGCGCCCACACCGTGCTCACACTCGAGCCGTTCGCCGGCACGGACGAGATCCGCACGCTGCTCACGTGGGAGGGCGGCATGCCCGCGCTCGTCGAGCGGGAGGTCGGCCCTGGCCGCGTGGTGATCTGGACCTCCACCTTCGACATGGGCTGGACCAACCTGCCGCTCCAGGCGGTGTTCATGCCGTTCGTGCAACGGCTCGTGGACGTCATGGGGGCGCAGTCCGGCGCTTCCGCCGCCCGGATCGACGCTTTGGTGGGGGAGGTGGTGACCGTCCCGCTCCCGGACGGCGTGCTCGACGCAGAGGTCACGGGCCCGGACGGCAGCCCCGTGCGCGCCCGCGTGGACAGCGACAGCCTCGTCTTCACCGCCACCCGGCCCGGCGCGTACTCGGTCGGGCCCCCGGACGCCCCGCCGCTCGCCCGCGTCGCCGTCAACACCGTGCCGGAGGAGTCCGACGTGCGCCGCTACGACTCGGTCGCGACCGTGGAGAGCGAGCTCGATCCGGGCATCCTGCGGCAGAGCCGCGAGCTCGGCCCGCATCTGCTCGCGGCCGCCGCGGTGGTGGGCCTGCTCGCCGCCCTGCTCGCCGTCCGCGGATCCCGCAGCGCCGCCGAGCCCGCCCTGGAGGCCCTGTGATCAGCCGCCGAAGCCTGGTTGCAGCCGCCGCGGCCCTGGCGGCCACCCGCCCCGCGCGCGCGTTCGGCACCACCACGATGGTGGACATCGCCGAGATCGACCTCGGCCCCGGCACGGTCGGCCGTCCCACCGCCTGGAGCCGGCTCCTGTACGAGATGATCCAGACCACATCTGTCGAATGCCGCACGGACGTGCCGCGGTTCGATCTCTCGGGCGACGACCTGTTCGAGCACCCGTTCGCCGTCATCGTCGGTACGGACGGGTTCGCCCCCCCGTCGGAAGAGGCCGTCGAGAAGCTGGGTCGCTACCTTTCCTATGGCGGCATGCTGCTGATCGACGACTCGACGGGCGCCGACGACGGGCCGTTCGACCGCTCGGCGCGCGACCTGCTAGCGCGGATGTTCCCGACCCGCCCGCTCGCCCCGCTGCCGACGGATCACTCGATCTACCGCTCGTTCTTCCTCCTGAATCGACCGGTCGGCCGCATCGACCGGTTCCCTTGGCTCGAAGCCGTGACGGTGGGCACGTTCAGCCCGGTGATCCTCATGCGGAACGATCTCTCCGGCGCGCTCGAGCGGAGCGCGAACGGATCGGACGTCAACGCCGTGGTCCCCGGCGGTGAACGCCAGCGCCGCGAGGCCGTAAAGCTCGGGGTAAACCTGATGATGTACGCGCTCACCGCCGACTACAAGCGCGACATCGCCCATGTCCGCCAGCTGATGAACCAGGGGCGGTTCGAGTGAGCTTCTGGCTGGCCGGAGAGCCGGGGGCCGCTGGGCACCTCGTGTGGACGTCGCCCGGGTGGGTGGTGGTGCTGGCCACGGCCGCGGCCGTGCTGGCGTGGCTCGCGGCGATCCCGGGCTCCCGACCCCTGATTTCGCGACTCGGCGAGCTCGTGTGCTGGGCGCTGGCGCTGGCGGGCCTGGTGGCCATGCTCGCCCGCCCGCTGTGGGTGGAGGAGGAGGGCCGCACCGAGCCCGGCCGCGTGGCCGTACTGGTGGACGCCAGCCGATCCATGTCCGTGGTGGAAGGCTCCGATCCACGCGCCGCCTCGGTCCCCGCGCTGCTCGACGCGCTGGGCGCCCAGGCCGACGAGATCGACTGGTTCCGCTTCGGCGACGACCTCGCGGTGGGCAGGCCGGACGCCTACGACCTGCCGGGAACCGACCTCGAGGGCGCGCTGGACGCGCTCGGCGAGCGGGTGGCTGGCGAGCGGCTCGCGGGGGTGGTGGTGGTGACGGATGGGCTGGACCGCGGGCTCCTCCGCCGCCGGTTCCGCCGCGAGGAAGATCCGCTCCCTCCCGACCTCCCGGGCCCGCTGACGGTGTACCAGATCGGCGCGCTCTCGGACGTCACGGACCTCGCCGTGCGGTCGGTGGACGCCGGCGGCTTCGCCTTCATCCGCCACCCGTTCCGGATCACCGCCGAGATCGAGGGCGTGGGCTACGGGCGCCGCTCCGTCCCGGTCACCCTCCGGCGGGACGGGTCCACGGTCACCTCGCGGAACGTCCAGCTCGACGCCGCGGGCCGCGGCACCGCCGAGTTCGAGGTCACGCCGGACGACGACGGACGATTCACGTACGAGGTCACGGTACCGCACTATGCGGGTGACGCCGTTCCCTCTAACAACACCATGCCGGTCGTGGTACGCGTCGTCCGGGACAAGATCCGGGTGCTCCAGGTCGCGGGCTCGCCGTCATGGGACGTCAAGTTCCTCCGTCGCTTCCTCAAGAGCGACCCGTCCGTCGACCTCATCTCGTTCTTCATCCTCCGCACCCACACCGACTTCGGCACCAACTACGACGAGGACGAGCTCTCGCTGATCGCGTTCCCGTACGAGGACCTGTTCAGCGACGAGCTGTGGGGCTTCGACGTCGTCATCTTCCAGAACTTCGACTATGCGCCCTACTTCGAGGGCAACTCGCAGAAGCTGCTCGCGAACGTCGCGAAGTACGTGGAGCAGGGCGGCGCGTTCGTGATGGTCGGCGGGGACCGCTCGTTCGAGCTCGGTGGCTACGCGCGGACGCCGCTCGCCGGCGTGCTCCCCCTGATCCTCGACGAGCGGCCCGTGCCGGCCGATCCGACGCCGTTCCTGCCCACGCTCACGGTGGAGGGAGCGCGCCACCCGCTCACGCGCCTGCAGGGGGACCCGCGCGACAACCAGGCGTGGTGGGCCGCTTCTCACACGCTCGACGGCACCAACCTGCCCCTGCGCGCCGCGCCCGACGCCGCCGTCCTGCTCACGCACCCCTCGCGCAAGGGCGTGGACGGCCAGCCGCTCCCGATCCTGGCGGTGAAGGAGGTCGGCGCCGGCCGGTCGATGGCGCTGACGGTCGACAGCTCCTGGCGCTGGTCGCTGTCGGAGGCCGCGGAGGGCAGGGGAAACCAGCCGTATCTCCGGTTCTGGAAGAACGCGATCCGCTGGCTCATGCGCGACGCGAGCGTGTCCCGCGTGACCGTCGAGACCCCACGCGAGAACTACGCCGTCGGCGACGAGGTCCGCGTCGTCGTCCACGCGAGCGATCCCGGGTTCGCGCCGCTCGTGGGCGGGGCCGTGACCGTGGAGATCGCCGTCGGCGCCACTTCTCAGCAGCTCGAGGGCCGCACCGACGACGCCGGGGAGCTCGTCCTGGCCGTCCCGGCGGACGCCAGCGGCACCCACCGCGTGAAGGTGTCCGTCGCGAAGGAGAAGGAGATCGTAGGCACCGCCGAGACCGTCTATGCCGTCACGACGCGCGACCCGGAGCTCGACGAGGTCGCGCCGGACTCCGCGTTCCTCCAGTGGCTCGCGGCCCGCAGCGGCGGGCGCTACTACGGACCGGGCGACCGCGGCCCGATGCTCCTCGATCCGCAAGCCGGGCGGACCGTCTGGGATCGGCGGGAGACGCCGCTCTGGCGCGCCCCGCTCCTGGCGCTGTGGGTCGGCGTCTTCGCAGGTATCGCCTGGATCACCCGCCGCCGGGCCGGGTTGCGGTAGAGTGTGCGCGCGCGGGGGCTGAGTTGAGCGGCACGGTGATCGCGGGCCTGGAGGCCCTGTTCGAGGACGGCGGGCGCGCCATGCTGCACGAAGGCGGCCTGGGCGAAACGTGGAGCGACGCGCTGGCGCATGTCCCGGCGGCGGTCGTCGACCCCGAGCGGGCGGAGGACGGGGGGACCGACCCCGTCGGCGTGCGCGCGCTGGTGCGCCTCCGCGAGTTCTGGTCGCAACAGCACGATCTCCAGCCGGCGCTGGCGTCCACCAAGGCGCTGATCCGGTGGTACGCCGTGAACCGCGGGCCCGAGCACCCGGATACCGTGGTCGAGCTCTCGACGTTCGGCGGGCTCGCCATGCGCGCCGGCCGCGTCGTGGAGGGCGGCCAGATCGTCGAGAAGGCCTGGAAGCAGCTCGACGGGAAGCTGGCAGAGAACGACCTGCGCCTGGCCATCGTGGCGGCCAACGCGGCGCGGCAGTTCGTGGAGACGGGCCGCCTGGAGGAGTCGGCGCGCGCGCTCGGGCTCGCCCACCGGATCCGCACGCGCCAGGCGCCAGGGAGCACCGGGATCGTCGCGGCGCAGCTCGGAGAGGTGCTGGTGATGCTCGGGCGGGTCGAGCAGGCGGCGCCCCTGCTGGTGGAGGCCGTGCAGCGGTACCGGGCGATCTACGGGTCGGATCACCCGTCGACGATCGCGCGGATCCGGCAGCTCGCGGCGGCCGAGCAGCGCCGTGGGCGGTTCGCCCAGGCCGTGCCCCTGTGGCGTGAGGCGTGGGCGCACCTCGTCGCGTCCGGGGACGACGAGGGGAGGGCGGCCGTGGGGTTCGAGCTCGGCGTCGCGCTCGAGCAGGTGGGCCAGCGGGCAGAGGCCCTGCGCATGCTCGAGGAGACCGTGCGCCTCACGCGCGAGATCGGGGAGCGAACCGGAGAGATCGACCCCGAGCTCCCCACCCGCCTCGCTGCGTACGCGAACGCGGAGGCCGCGCGCGGGGGCCTGGGCGAGGCCGAGGGCCTGCTCCACGAAGCGCTGGAGGCCGAGCGCCGCATCTCCGGGAGCTCGTCGGCAGAGGTCGCGGGGCGCTACGCCGTGCTCGGCGCGTTCGTGGCGCGCACCGGCCGCATCGACGAGGCCATCGGCTGGCTCGACACCGCCGCGAGCCTGTTGCGCTCGAACCTCGGGGACACGCACCCGCGCACCCACGGGACCGTGGAGACCCTCGTGAACCTGCTGATGCAGCGCGCGGCCCTGTCGCTCGCGTCGCGGGATCGGGAGTACGCGGGCGTCGCGCTCGCGCGGGCCATGGAGCTCGCGGGCCCGGTCCTCGGCCACGTCCACGAGAAGACCCGGAAGGTCCGAGATCTCCGCGAGAAGAACCGCCTGGGCTGACCGGCGTGTCGCGCGCGGGGTTGCGGTACCCCCCGGGCGCGATACCCGTGACTCCGCGTGGGAGGATCCGATGGCGAAGGGCAAGGAGGAGGTGGAGGGCCCGGTGGTCGTCCTCGAGTCCGTCCGCACGATCGGGATCGCCGCGCACGTGGACGCCGGCAAGACCACGCTGTCCGAGCGGGTCCTGTATTATACCGGTCACTCCCACAAGATCGGGGAGGTGCACGACGGCACCGCCCATATGGACTGGATGCCGGAGGAAGCCGCCCACGGCATCACCATCACGGCAGCCGTCACCGAGTGTCCGTGGAAGGACCACTCGATCCAGCTCGTGGACACGCCGGGGCACGTGGACTTCACGATCGAGGTCGAGCGCTCCATGCGCGTGCTCGACGGCGCCGTCATCGTCATGGACGGCGTCCGCGGCGTCGAGCCGCAGACCGAGACCGTGTGGCGGCAGGCGAACAAGCACCGGGTCCCGCGCATGGTGTTCGTCAACAAGATGGACCGCCCGGGCGCCGACTTCCAGCGTGCGCTGGACATGATCCGCGACCGCTTCCACGAAGTCCCGGTCCCGGTCACCGTGCCCGTGCCCGCAACCCAGACCGTGCTCCACTGCATCGAGCGCAACGCCTGGGAGTTCTCCGGGGAGAAGGGCGAGATCGTGACCGTCCGCGCTCTGACGGACGAAGAGGCGGAGCACCTCGCGCCCTACCGCGAGACCCTGCTGCTCACGCTCGCCGATCACGACGAGCCGCTCGCGGACCTCGTGCTGGGAGAGGAGGACGTACCGGCCGATCTCCTGTGGGCGACGCTCCGGCGGCTCACCATCGCGCACACCGTCCGCCCCGCTTTCGGCGGCTCCGCCCTGCGGAACTGGGGCGTCCAGCCGATCCTCGACGCCGTGCTCAAGGTGCTGCCGTCGCCGCTCGACCGCCCGGCGTCCGTCGGCACGCAGCCGGACGGCACGATCGAGGAGGTCCGCCTCGACTCGAAGGAGCCGCTCGTCGCGCTCGTCTTCAAGGTCCAGCTCCTCGAGACGCGGCGGCACTGCTTCGCGCGGATCTACCGGGGCCGCCTCGAGCCCGGGCAAGAGGTCCGGCTCGCCGGCCGCAACATGACGGAGCGCGCGGCGCGGATCTTCGGCGTGGACGCCAGCAAGAAGACCCGCGTGGACGTCGCGGTGCCGGGCCAGATCGTGCTCATCGCCGGGCTGCGCTGGGCGACCACGGGTGACACGCTGTGCGCGCCCGACCACGAGGTCCTGCTCGAGCGCATCGACGCCCGCGAGCCCGTCCTTGGCCTCGCCGTCGAGCCGGAGTCGAGCAAGGACGAGGAGAAGATGCTCGACGTCCTCGCCAAGGTCTCGGAGGAGGACCCGAGCATCCGCTTCGAGGAGGACAAGGAGACCGGCCAGCGCATCCTCCGCGGCATGGGCGAGCTGCACCTGCAGATCGTGTTCGAGCGCGTGCAGCGCGAGTTCGGCCTCACGCTCCGGCGCGGGCGGCCGAGCGTCGTGCACCGCGAGAGCATCCGCGGCCCGGCCACGGCCACCGGCGGCGTGGACCGCGTGATGGAGGCCGGGAACAACCGGATCGAGCTCCACGCGGACTGCACGGCGTCCGTGGCGCCGCTGGCGCGCGGTGCCGGGATCGAGGTGGAGGTCACGCCGCGCTGGGAGCCGGCCGAGCTCGTCCCGACCGTGGACCAGCGGGCGGCGGTCGACCTCGGCGCGCGTGACGCGCTGTCCGGCGGCCCGATCGAGGGCGCGAAGCTCCAGGATCTCCGGGTCACCATCGATCGCGTGACCACCTACGGCGCGGCGAGCACGCCCGTCGCGCTGCGCATCGCCGTCGCGGCCGCGGTGCGCGAGGCCATCGTGAAGGCCGGCGGCCTGCTGCTCCAGCCGATCATGAAGGTCCAGGTGACCGTCCCCGACGAGAACACGGGCGGCGTCCTCGGCGATCTGCAGAGCAAGAACGCCACGATCCTCGGGCACGACAACCAGGGGGACGTGACTGTCGTGGACGCCGAGTGCGGGCTCTCGAACCTCATCGGGTACGCGACGTCGCTGCGGTCGCAAACGCGGGGTCGCGGGCAGTTCACGATGGAGTTCGAGCGGTTCGACTCGCTCGACTAGCCCTCACGGCTACCGGAACTGCACCGGCAGCATGACCTCGAGCTCCAGGTCCCGCCCCGGAAACCGCAGGCTGTTCGCGGCCTGTGAGACGCAGCGCTCGACCTCTGCGTTCGAGATGTTGCTCCGCACCGAGCGCACGCTCGTGGCCCGGCCGCCGGCCACCTGGATGCCGAGCACGATCTCGCCTTTGATCCGCGAGCGCTTGCACTTGTCGAACAACGTGCGCTGCGACCGCACTGCTTCGTTCACCGTGGCGCGCGCCCGGGGCGCCGGATCCGCTGGCGCCATCATCGCGAGCCCGGCGAGGCCGACCAGCAGCACCAGGACCCACGCCGCGGACACGAGCCCGAACCCTGCGAACGACGCCGCCGCGGCCGTCCCCGCGTGTGCACCGGTGTTCCCGATCGCGTGCGGGGCGATCGCGTGATGGGGATCGGGAGCTACCACGGGCACCGCCTGCGACGCCGGCGGCGGGACGAGCGGCATCTGCGTGATCCGGTTGACCGGCGCCGCGACGCCCGAGCCCTTCCGCTGGCCGAGGAACCCGCGCAGTCGCCGCTCCAGCTCCGCGGCGGTCGGGATCCGATCCTCGACCTCGCGCCGAGTGGCATCGATGATGATCTCCGCGAGATCGGCCGGCACGCCCGGCCGCCACTCCCGCGGGTCCAGGTACGGGCGGTCAATCTTGTCCTTCATGATCCCGACGAGCGCGTTCCCGCCGAGCTTCTCGAGGTCGAACACCGGCTTTCCCGTCGCCGACTCGCACAGGGACTGACCGAGGGCGTAGACGTCCGCGGCCTCGCTCTCCTGCGCGTCCTTCGGTTCGTCCGACCAGAACACCTCCGGCGGGAGGTAGGCGGCCGTCCCCATCACCAGGCCATGGCCGGTCAGGCGCGCCGCCTTCGGGTCCCGGGCGATGCCGAAGTCGATGAGGCGCGGGATCCCGTCGTGCCCGAGCATGATGTTCGCGGGCTTGATGTCGCGGTGCCGGATGCCCAGCGCGTGCACGGCTTCGAGCCCGCTCGCGACGTCCGCGTAGAGGCGCGCCACCACCTCCGGCTCGAGCGCGCCCTGCTCGTTGCGCGTCTCCTCGAGGTCGCGCCCGGCGAGCAGGTCCATCACCAGCCAGGGCGGCTTGGTGTCGCCGTGGAGCTCGTGGACGCCGACGACGTTCGGGTGCCGGATGGTCTGGAGCAGGCGCGCCTCTGCCACGAAGCGCTCGACCGCGTTCGCCGCGCGGTCGTACAGCACCTTCACGGCACGCTCTGGCCCGTCGGA
>CAMCWU010000120.1 GCA_945882675.1 Klebsiella pneumoniae
GCGCTTGAGGCCGGAGAAGAGCGCGCCCATCATGCCCTGGTCGGGCTTCGCGGCGGCGGTCGTCTCCATCTTGAGGTGGGTGTCCATGGACACCATGGCGCCGGCCTCTCCCACGACGGTCTCGCCGGGGTCGAGGTGGACGATCGCGAGGGCATAGGCCGGGCGGTGCTGTACATCGATGCGCATGGTCGCCCTAACCCTTGAAGAAGGGGGAGATCCAGCCGATGAAGGCGGACAGGTTGCGGGTCTGGACCCAGACGCGGCCCTGGCCCTTGAACTCGATCAGGCGACCTTCGCCCGACAGCAGCGTGGCCTTGAACCCGCCGGCGCTCTTGCGCTTGTACGTCAGCTTTCCCTCCCAGGCGACGGTGTGGCCGTCGTCGATGAGGTAGCTGCCGTCGATCGGGACCTCGTAGATGGCGCCGTACGAGTTGATGAGCAGGTGGCCCTTGCCCGAGCACTCGAGGAAGAACGCACCTTCTCCCGAGAACAGCATGGCGAGGCCGCCCCACACCAGCTTCTGCTTGACGCCCGGCGAGCTCGCCATGAACGAGCCGGCCTGCACCGTGACCTTCCGCGTGCCGTCGAGCTCGATGTCGACGATGTCGCCGACGAGCGCGGGGGCGAGCATGACCTCCGCCCCGTCCGTCTTCGCCTTGAAGATGTTCACGAACATGGTCTCGCCGGCCATGAACTTGCGGACGAGGCCGACGAACGCCGCCGTCAGCCACTCCACGAGCCCGCCGCCCTGCGCGCCGTTGAACGTGGTCTCGACGGCCAGCCCCGGCCCCATGGCGAGCATGGAGCTGCCTTCTACCACGATGGACTCGCCCTTCTGCAGGCGAACGGTGGCCATCGGATACGACGGCCTCCCATACAGCTCGATCTCCATGCCACCCCCGCGGAGTTACCGGCGTCCGGGGGTTTCCCCGGATCGCTCGCAAACCCGCGTCGCCCGATCTGGCGTTCGTGTCAAGGGAGATCGGCCGCTTTCGGCTCTACTCGCGCGAGACTTCCCAGGTGCCGGACTCGGCGACGCTGCTGGCGCCCCACTCGCCGCTCGCGGCGCAGGTGATCACGTCGTACGTGCCGTCGATCGTGACGTCCGCCTGGCTGCCCGCGATCGTGCCGTCCGCCTGCAGGACGGCGCAGGCGTTGACGATGCCGGTGCCCTCGAGCTCGAAGGAGACGAACAGGACGCCGTCGTCGCGCATGAGGCCGGTGATCACGCCGGACTCGTCCCCCGCGAAGCTGCCCACGATGCTGCCCTCGCACGAGGTGGTGTCCACCCCGGCGGACACGCACTCTTCCACGGGCGGGGTGGTGTCGGTCTCGCCGGTCTCCTCGTCCTTGTCCCCTTCGCAAGCCGCCAGGCCGAGAGCAACCAGGGTCCACCACTTCAAGCATCACCTCCGCCCCTCAGGGTACCCGCCGGAACCCCGGTGCGCCACGCCCGCGTGCGGTTAGGTGACCGGTCACGGAGGAAATATGGACCACGATCACGACGCGGCGGATGGCCAGCTGGAGCGCATCCGGCACAGCCTGGCGCACGTCCTCGCCCAGGCGGTCGTCAAGCTGCGGCCGGGCGCGCGGCTCGGCTTCGGCCCGTCGATCGACGACGGCTTCTACTACGACTTCATCCTGCCGGAGCCGCTCTCGGAGACGGACTTCCCCGAGATCGAGCGGGAGATGAAGCGGATCATCAAGGGCCGGCAGGCCATCGAGCGCGAGGAGCTGCCGGTCGACCTGGCGCTCGCACGGATCGACGACATGGGCGAGCCGTACAAGCGCGAGTACGCGGCCGAGCTCGTGCAGAAGAAGTCGCTTCAGACGCTGACCTTCTACGCGAACCGCGTAGGCAACCCCGGCGAGCGCAAGACGCTGTTCCTCGACATGTGCGACGGGCCGCATGTCGACAACACGGCCCAGCTCCCGATGGACGGGTTCAAGCTCCGCTCCGTCGCCGGCGCGTACTGGCGCGGTGACAGCCGGAACACGATGATGACGCGCATCTATGCCTGGGCGTACGCGTCGAAGGAAGAGGTCGACGCGAAGGTCGCGGCGCACAAGGACGCGCTCGCTCGCGATCACAAGAAGCTCGGGAAGGAGCTCGACATCTTCCATGTGGACGAGGACATCGGCAAGGGCCTGCCGCTCTGGCTGCCGAACGGCACCGCGATCCGCGGAGAGCTCGAGAAGCTCGCGCAGGAGCTCGAGTTCCTCGACGGGTACCAGCGCGTCGCCACGCCGCCGCTCGCGAAGGAGAGCCTGTACTTCACGACGGGCCATCTCCCGTACTACGCCGACCACATGTTCCCGGCGATGGAGCTGAAGGAGACGCGCGAAGGCGAGAACGGCGCGGTAGAGGAGATCAAGGAAGTGTACCGGATGCGGCCCATGAACTGCCCGCACCACCACAAGGTCTTCGGCGCGCGCCTGCGCAGCTACCGCGACCTGCCGCTCCGGCTCGCGGAGTACGGCAACGTGTTCCGCTTCGAGGACTCGGGCGCGCTGTCCGGCCTGCTCCGCGTCCGCGGAATGTGCATGAACGACGCCCATATCTACTGCACTGAAGAGCAGCTCGAGAGCGAGTTCGTCAAGGTCATGCGCATGCACCTGAAGGTGTACGACATCCTCGGCTTCCCGCGCGAGAAGTACAGCTTCCGGCTCTCCACGTGGGATCCGGAGGACCCGAAGGGCAAGGCGAAGTTCATCGACGACCCGTCGGCGTGGGAGAACTCCACGGCCATCATCCAGCGGGCGATGGACGGGATGGGGCTCCCGTACACGGTGGCGCCGGGAGAGGGCGCGTTCTACGGGCCGAAGATCGACGTCCAGTTCAAGTCGGTGACGGGCCGCGAAGAGACCGCGTCGACCTGCCAGATCGACTTCGGGATCCCGGGGCGCATGGGGATCACCTACCGCGGCGCGGACAACGGCGCGCACCACCCGTGGGTCATCCACCGGGCGCCGCTGGGCACGCACGAGCGGTTCGTGGCGTTCCTCCTGGAACATTACGGCGGCGCGTTCCCCACGTGGCTCGCGCCGATCCAGGTGCGGGTGCTCACCGTGGCCGACCGTTTCGACGATCACGCGCGCGGGCTCGTGGACCAGCTCCGGAGCCGGTTCCTCCGCGCCGAGCTCGACGACAGCTCGGACACGATCCCGAAGAAGATCCGGAACGCGGCCGGCCAGAAGATCCCGAACACCGTGGTCATCGGCGAGCGCGAGGTCGCGGATGGCACGATCACGCTGCGGCGGTTCGGCAGCCAGGCGCAGAAGGCGATGCCGTTCGACGAGTTCCTCGAGCTGGTCACGGTCGCGGCCGCGAAGCGGTCGGATGCCGGGATCCAGGCCCGGATGTCGCAGACCGGGGAGAGCGAGTGAACCTCGGCGACTACACGCACCGGCGGCACGTCGGGAACCTGGGCGACGTGTGGAAGCACGTGGCCTGGGTGGCGGCGCTCACGGCGCTGACCCGCCCGGCGGCGCGGCCCGTCTCCGTGATCGACACGCACGCGGGGGAGGGCGCGTACCGCCTGGGGCGGACCGGCGAGTGGACCGCGGGCTGGGGACGCGTGCAGACGGCGGACCTGGGCGAGACGGTCGCGGCCCTGCAACGCCGCGTCCGGCTGATCGAGGGACTGGCGCTGCCGCCCGCCGCAGACGGGAGCACCCAGCAGGTGTTCTACCCCGGCTCGCCCATGCTCACGCTGGGCGCGCTCCGCCACGGGGACCACGCCACCTTCTGCGAGGCCCACCCGGACGCCGCGCGCGTGCTTCGCAGCGTGCTCGACGGCCAGGACGGGGCCCGCGTCCGTGAAGGCGACGGCTTCGCCGCCCTCGCGGAGTGGAGCCCGGACGCCGACGCCGAGGGCCTCGTGCTGATCGATCCGCCCTACACCGAGCGCGACGAGTGGGATCGCGTCCCGGCGGCGATCGCGGCCGCGCGGGCGCGCCTGCCGGCCTGCCGGTTCGTGGTGTGGTACCCGATCAAGGCGTTCACCCGCCCGCATCAGCTCCAGCACGCACTGCGGAAGGCGGGGATCTCGGCCACGGCCCTCGATCTCGTGTCGACGCCGATCGAGCTGCGGAAGAACGCGCTCGCCGGGAGCGGGATCCTCCTCGTCGATCCGCCGGACAAGGTCGTGCCGTCCCTCGTCGCTGCAGCGGCGACGCTCGGACCGGCGCTCTCGACGCGCCCGCCCGCTTGGGAGCTCCGCGTCACCGCCTGGTGATTACGTTAGTGGCTGGAGGTCCTCGTGGAGAGTTGGTACGTCACGGCGATCCTCAACCAGTGTCCACGCTGCCAGCAGGGCCGGCTCTTCCAGGGCTGGCTGACTCTGCGCCCGACCTGCGAAGTGTGCGGGGCGCGCTTCGAGCGTTGGGCCGGCGCCTGGACGGGCCCCACAGTGGCCGGCTACGGCGTGGGCGCGGTCACCGCCGTCGTGAGCATGTTCGTGCTCTCGAAGGCAGGGCTCCTCGTCGAAGGCGCGGAGTGGGGCATCGGGATCTTCAGCTGCCTCGTGATCCTGGCGGTGTACCGTCCGCTCAAGGCCGGCTGGCTCGGGATGATGTACGACTGGGGCTACATCTTCCCGGATCCGCCGGCAAAGGCAGTCAGCGGTCCCGTCGAACCAGCGAGCTGACGTACATGGCCCCCGTGATTCGCCGCGGATCGCGCAGGAGCGCCTCGAGCTCCGGGGTGTCGGCGATGTCGGTGACGCGCCAGCCGTGGTGAGCCACCAGCGCCGTGGACTCGGCGGGGGTGAGGTAGAGGCGCGCAGGCTCCCCGATCAACGCCAGCATCCGCGGGCCGAGCCGCTCCAGCACCGCGGCGATTCCCGGGCCGTCGGCTACCCGCAGCCAGTCCATCGCGATGGTCGATCCGGGTCCCGTGAGATCGTGGAGCGCGTCCAGCGTCGCGCCGACCGCTGCGCGCGTGAGGTACATCGAGACGCCCTCCCACGCGACGAAGGTGGCGGCGCCGGCGTCGAAGCCCGCATCCAGCAACCGCCCGGTGAGATCCTGCGTCTCGAAGTCCACGGTCACGCGGCGCGTAACCACGGGGAGAGCCGCGGCCAGCCGGGCCTTACGGGCGGCGGTGGCGGGGTGGTCCACCTCGAACACGACGGCGCCGGCGAGCGCGTCCGCGAAGCGCCAGGCGCGGGTGTCGTACCCCGCCCCCAGGATCAGCACCTGCCGGATCCCCGCTCCCAACGCAGCGAGGAGCGCGTCGTCGATGTAGCGGTGCCGCGCGAGCACATAGGCCAGGACCCCCTTGCGCGTGCGGGCCTCGAGCCGCTCGCCGGGCTCGCCAGCCGCGTCCACGGCGCGCAGGGCGACGCGCGAAGCGGGGGACAGGAACCGCTCGGCGTACGGGTCGTCCACGGTCCGGCGCTCGGGCGGCCGGCGCTGGTCGGTGGCCCGCATGAAGCACACGGCCTCGGCCGTACGGCTCGGCGACGTGGCGCGCATGGACCCTCCGGTCGGGGTATTAACCTGGACGGAGGGGTGATGACCGGCCGGATCCTGGTGGTGGCGAAGGCGCCGATGCTCGGCCGGGTGAAGACGCGGCTGGCGGCCACCGTGGGCCAGGACCGGGCGCTGGCGCTGGCCGCCGCGTTCCTCGCGGACACCCTGGTGCTCGTGGACCGCATGGACGGCGCGCGCGGCGTGCTCGCCACCACGGACGGGTTCCAGGTCCCGGGCGAGTGGCCGGTGTGGGACCAGGGCGGTGGCGGCCTCGGCGAGCGGCTGGACCGGCTGGCGCGGCGTGCGCTGGCGGACGCGCCATGGGTGGTGCTCCTGGGCGCGGACTCGCCGGGGCTCCCGCTGGCGCTCCTGCGCGCGGCGTGCGACGCGGCGGCGGCCGGAAAGGCCGCGTGGATCCCCGCTGCCGACGGCGGGTTCGTGGCGCTCGCGCTGCCTGCGTGCCCGCCCGGCCTGTTCGACGGGATCGCCTGGTCCACGGCCGAGACCGGCGCGGAAATGGCCGCGGCGTGCGTCCGCGCCGGCCTGGACCTGGTGGAGCTGCCCGCGTGGTTCGACGTGGACGAGGAAGCGGATCTCGAGCGCCTGCGACGGGACGTGGCGCCGGAAGACGCCCCCGTCACGTTCATGCTGCTCTGACGCCTACTTCTCGACGGGTCGGCCCAGGTCGTTCCAACGCTTCCAGCCGCCCACGAGCGACGTGACGTTCGTGTACCCCATCTGCTGGAGCGTGTCGGCGGCGAGGGCCGAGCGGTAGCCGCCGCCGCAGTACAGCACCAGCGGCGCGGTGGGATCCGGGAACCGCGTCTCCACGTCCC
Source organism: Klebsiella pneumoniae (assembly GCA_945882675.1). Lineage (GTDB taxonomy): Bacteria > Myxococcota_A > UBA796 > UBA796 > CANLGQ01. The sequence goes on from CAMCWU010000120.1 coordinate 6,312, forward strand.
GCTCGAGGACGCCGCGGCCCAGGTGAACGGCGCCGGGTACGTGGCCGGCGGCCCACTCGGAGTCCTCGCGGACGTCCACGAGGGTGGCGCCGGGCGGGATCGCCTCGATCGCGACCTCCGTCACGCGCGCCATGACGCTCTCGACCTGCCGCAGGAAACCAGGGTTGTGCTTCACGTGGATGCTCCGTCGGCGAGTGCTGCGCCGAATGTCACGAGGTCACCGACGCGCCCGTCGTCCGGCGGGAGCGTAGCGTAGATCTGCAGATCGCGGTCCCACAGGACCAGCGGCGGCGAGAGGTCGGCGGGCCAGGCCGCCAGCGGCGCGAGCTGGCCGGCGTCGGCGGGGTTCTCGGAGCGGACGGTCCACCCGGCCACGGTGACGGCGTTCGGCGGCGTCTCCACCCGCCGCTGGCCGAGCCGGCCCGCCGGCTGGAGCCACGCCGTCTCGGGCACGCCGGCCGGCGCCGCCACGATCCGGCCCGCCGGAGATGGCACGGAGATCGCGAGCTTCCACCGGGTCACCCCGGCGTCTCCGCGGTCCGGGTCGAGCAGCCAGGCGTTCCCGCGCGGCGTGCTCCCGGCGAGCGGCATGGCCGCGCCCGGGACGGGCCGGAGCTGCCGGTACGCGAGCGCCAGCGTGGACAGGGCGACCGCGGCGCCGATCAGGGCGAACAGCACGCCTTCTTGCACCGCGCCTCCCGGGATAAAGGTATCGCGGCGGGAGGTGTCGTGGGGCCGCTCGGAACGCTCGTGGGGCCGGCGGCGCGCGCGCTCGACCGGTACGGGCTCCGGCCGCCGTCTCCCGGCGCGTGGGACGCCATCGCGGTCGCCGGGTGCAAGGTGATGCCCGACGGCTCGCCGTCGCGGGCGCTCGACCGCCGGGTGCGGGCGGCGGTGGACCTGTGGCGGGAGGGCAGGGCGCCGCAGCTGGTGATCTCCGGCGGCGCGACGGGGGGACCCGTGACGGAAGCCCGGGCCGGAGCGGCGCTGGCGGTCGCGCTGGGCGTCCCGGCCCACGCCGTCACGCTCGAAGAGCGCGCCCGATCCACCGCCGAGAACGCCGCGTACACCGCGGAGCTCCTCGGGCGCGACGCCCGGGTGCTGGTCGTGACGTGCAGCTGGCACCGCTGGCGCGCAGAGCGCATGTTCCGCCGGCACTTCGCGCACGTCGGGAGCGCCGGCCCCGTCCCACCGGATGACGAGCGCCAGCGCCACGCCACCCGCGAGGTCCTGGCGGTGGCAGCGAGCTGGTGGCGGCTGTGACTACTCGGGCGGTGTGAGCACCCGGAGCACGCTGTTCTGCGTGTCGGCGATCCACACCTTGCCGTCCGGGGCGACCGCGACGCCGTAGGGCAGGGCGAGGTGCGCTTCGAGCCCCGGGGCCCCGTCGCCGTCGAAGCCCGACTGCGGCACGCCGCCCACCGGCGCGGTCCCCGCCACGGTGTCGATGACGCCGTCCGGCTTCACGCGGCGGATCACGTGGTTGGTCGAGTCCGCGATGTAGAGCGTCCCGTCCTCCGCGAGCGCCACGCCCGTCGGGAAGTTCAGCTTCGCGCCCACCGCCGGCCCGCCGTCCCCGGAGAAGCCGTACTGCGGCTGGGTGCCGTCGGGTGGGGTCCCGGCGACGGTGGTGACCTCCCGGGTGTCCAGGTCGATCCGGCGGATCGTGTGGTTGCGCCACTCCGCGACGTATAGCGCCCCGTCGTGAAGGACGACGTCCTGCGGGCTCGCGAACAGCGCCTGGTCGGCCGGGCCGTCCGCGTGACCCTCCACCGCGCTGCCGGCCAGCGTGGAGATGATCCCGTACGGATCGACCATCCGGATCGCGTTGTTGCCGAAGTCGGCGATGTACAGCGTCCCGTCGTCGTCGCACGCGACCCCGGTGATCTCCGACATCAGCGCCGCCGTGGCCGGCCCGCCGTCGCCCGCGTACCCGATCGTGCCCACCTGACCGGCGACCACCCACAGGTTCCCGAACGCGTCCACCATCAGGATCCGCGTGCCGTGCTGCTCGGCGAGGAACAGGTTCGTCCCGCAGCGCGCCACGTCGATGGGGTTCTCCAAGGGAGACGCGACGGCCGGCCCCTCCTCGGCGTACGAGTGGAAGCCATAGCCGGCGAGGGTGACGACATCCTGCGTGGCCTCGATCCGCCGGACCATGTGGTTCTCGTAGTCGGCGAAGATCGGCCGACCGTCCGCCTCGAACGCGATGGCGGTCGGGAGGTTCAGCCACACGGCGTCTGCCTTCTGCGGGCCGTTCAGGCCGCGCGCTCCGCTGCCAGCCCCGCGGCAGATCGTGCCCGGCACGTCGCATCCGACCGGACCGGGGGGCGTGGTGTCCGTGTCGGTCACGGTGTCCGTGTCCGGCAGGTCGGTATCCGTGTCGACGGCGGAGTCCTTCACGGGATCCGGGTCACACCCGAGCGTCGCCAGCAGCACCAGAGTCCAGCGCACGGCACCCTCCTCCGCCCAATCTAGCCGGCCGATCGCGCGCCCGCCTGTCACGAAAAGACGAACGGCCGCCCGCTATCAAGCGGACGGCCGTGCGGACGAGGCCGGAGGCCTACTTCCGGATGACGCGGATGATGTGGTTGTACGTGTCCGAGATGAACAGGTTGCCGGCGACGTCGACCTCGATGCCGAACGGCGTGTTCAGCAGGGCCTCCGTCGGCGCCTTGTTGTTCCCGGCGAAGCCCGACACGCCGCACTGGCCGGCGAACGTCGAGATCACGCCATCCGTGCCCACCACGCGGATGCAGTGGTTGCCGGTGTCGGCGATGTACATCTCGCCGTCGGCCCCGAACGCGATGTCGCGCGGCTTGTTCAGCTTCGCGCTCGTCGCGGCCGCGCCGTCACCAGCGTAGCCCGGGATGCCCGGGAAGATGTCCGAGACGCCGTCGCCCGTCGTGTCGATGCCGACGAGATCCGGCTCGTACGCGCCCACGACCGTGCTCACGGTCTCCGTGGTCAGGTCGATGCGGCGGATCACGTGGTTCTCCGTGTCCGCGAGGTACAGCGAGCCCTCGTGGAACACGATGCGGCTCGACGGGTCGGCCGCCTGGCCGGTGCTGCCGAAGAACTTCGCCGCGGTCATCGGGCCGCCGTCCCCGGCGTAGCCCGTGATCTTCACGGTGCCGGCGATCGTGGTGATGATGCCGTCCTGCACCTTGCGGATGACCTGGTTGGCCTGATCCGAGATGTACATGACGCCGGCGTCGTCGAACGCGATCGCCGAGGGGAGGTCGAGCGCGGCGGCCGGGAGCGGGCCGGTCGGACCGTCCGGGTCGCCGAGCGCCTGCCCGCCGTCACCCGCGAAGCTGCGCGCGCCGGAGCCCGCGTAGAACTCCATCTCACCGGTGGCCAGGTTCAGCCGCTCGACCCGGCTGTTGTGCCAGGCCGCGACGTACAGGTGGCCGTCGTCGTTCGGGTCGAACGCGAGGTTCGTGGGGTGGTTGAACGCGAACTCCCCGGCCGGGCCGTCCTCCCAGATCCCGAGATCGGCGTTGAAGATGCCGTCGCCCAGGAAGCCGGTGCCGGCTGCCGTGGTGACGCTGTCGTCCGGGTTCACCTGGCGGATCCGGTGGTTGTTCCAGTCGAGCACGTACGGCGTGCCGTCCGGGCCGTGGAGGCTGTCCACGGGGAGGTACAGCGCCGACGACAGGCGATCCAGGCCCTCGGGGCTGAACTGCGCGAGGCCGGCGGTGCCGACGTACGTGCAGATCACGCCCGAGTCGCCGCGGTCGCACGGGCCCGGGGGCTTGGGGTTCGTGACCGTGACCTGGTTGGTCTCGGTGATCGTGACGGTGCTCGTGATGGTCTCGGGGTCGACCGGCTTGGGCTCGTCCCCGCCGTTACAGGCGGCGAACAGCGGCAGCACGGCCACCGTTCCGAAAATACGCTCGATTCGCATGGAATTTCCTCGTAAGTCAGAGATGTGGGTGATGCCGCTCAGTTGCGGTAGGCGATACGGATGCGGTGGTTGTACGTGTCCGAGATCACGAGGTTGCCGTCGAGGTCGAGCTCGACGCCGAACGGGCGGTACAGCGTGGCGTCGAGCGACGGGCCGCCGTCGCCGGCGAGGTGCTGCTCGTCGCAGAAGGACGGGACGGCAGCGTCGACCGACGGGCAGGTCGGCTCGCCGGTGCCGGCGAACACGGAGACCACGCCGGTGTCGACGTCGATGACCTTGACCTGGTGGTTGTTCGCGTCGGCCACGAAGAGCTCACCCGTCGCCTCGTCGAGCGCGAG
>CAMCWU010000121.1 GCA_945882675.1 Klebsiella pneumoniae
TGGACTTGGCCACCTCTTCCACGCGCTCGGCCTTGGCGAGCAGGGCGGTCTCCGTGTTGGTGATCGCCTTGCTGTCGAACTCCACACCGTCGCCCTTCTGGCCACCCCACTGCGCCATCATCTCGTTACGAGCAGTGTTCCAAGCGAGACGCCGGTCGCCGGGGCCCATGGACGCGAAATCCGGGGGGTAGTAGCAGGTGCCGCCGGCCGTGCCGACCGCGTTCCACCCGGGGGTCCAGGTCGGAGCCACCTCCTTCGGCTTCTTGGCGTCGGCCACCGAGACGAGCGCCAGCAGCGCAGACAGGACCAGCATGCATTCCCTCCCACGCGACGGATAACCCGGGAGCGCGCACCGATCGTCCCGAAAACGACGAACCCCGCTCCGGGACGGGCCCGGAGCGGGGTCGGTTCGCGGCCTCCCGCGGAGGCCGCGGGCGATCAGATCTTGCCGAGGACCAGGAACAGACCGCCGAAGGCGACGAGCACGAGCGACTCGATGAGCGCCATGCCGACGAAGAACTGCGTGCCCATGGCGCCAGCGGCCTGCGGGTTTCGCGACACGCCTTCGAAGTAGGCGCGGGCGGTGTTGCCCTGCGCCATCGTGCCGCCGAGCGCGGCGAGGCCGAGCAGGAGGCCGGCGCCGAGGCCGAGGCCGCCGTTGCCCGCGGCGGTGGCGTTCTGCGCCATCGCGACGTCGCTCATCAGGAGGAGGGCGACCATCGTCGCGACGACCGGGGTGTACTTCTTCATGGGGTCTCCTGGTCTCCCGTGGGGGAGCGAGTTCTCTAGGCGTTTTTCAGTGAGCGGCAGCGGCGCCGTGGTCACCGTCGGACGCGTGGTCGTCGTGGTGGTGCGGCAGCGCGAGGTGCAAGTAGACGGTGGTGAGCAGGCTGAACACGAAGGCCTGGACCAGCGACACGAGGATCGCCAGGAACATCAGCGGGAACGCCAGGACGTACACGAGATCGTTCATGATCCCGTACACGAGATGGTCCGCGTACATGTTGATCGCGAGGCGGAATGCCAGCGTGAGCGGGCGCATGGAGATCGAGAAGACCTCGATCGGGAAGAGCAGGAGGCCGAGCAGCGGGACGGGGCCCCACAGGTGCTTCAGGTAGCCCGCAGGATCCCGGATGAAGCCGAAGAAGTTGAACGTGAGGAAGACGATGAGCGCCATCCCGAAGTTCGTGTTGATGTTGTCGGTCGGCGGCTGCAGGCCGGGCACGATCGACAGCAGGTTCGCCGTCAGGACGTAGACGAAGATCGAGGAGACGAGCGGGAAGAAGAAGCGCACGTCCGCCTTGCTCAGCATGCCCGACATCATGCCGCGGACCATGTCGGCGACGACCTCCGCGATGTTGCGCAGGCTGATGCGATCATCGGCCATGTAGGCTTCGATCCCCGTGCGGCGCCGCGCGGCCTCGAGCCCCATTCGGCCGAGGAGCGCGAAGCCGATCAGCAGCGCGCACACGAGCAGGGTGTGCACGAGGACGTAGTCGTGCTCCATGATCGGGACGAGCGTGTCGTGGTCGATCGCGGGGATCAGGTGGAACCAGGAGAAGCCGGAAGCGAACGCCATCAGCGCTCCTCGGATGCGGCGGGGGCCGCAGGCGACAGGGGTTCGGAGAGCAGGTGGCGCCAGAGTACGGCGGTCATCACGGCGACGAGGCCGGCGAGGAGGGCGCGCGGATCCGAGACCTGGAGGCCGGCCACGACGAGCGCGACCGTGACGGGCATCTTGATGCCCCAGACCCAGGCGGGGCCCGGTACGCCGGCGGCCAGCGCGGCGGACGTGCGCGCCGCGAGCTGCTGGATGGCGAGGACGTTGAGCAGGCCGAACGCGCACCACGCGATGGCCTGCAGGCCGATCCCGAGCCCGCCGAGCGCCCAGCCGACCACGAGCGCAGCCGGGAATGCCAGCAGCGTCGCAAAGCGGTGGACTGTGGACGTCTCGGTCATCGCGCCTTGGAAGTAAGCGGCGTTCGCCAGTGGAGAGGGGCGGTTGTCACCGCGCGTCTCGGGTTTCGGGGAGCGCGGTTTAGCGCGCGACGGTGGGGGCGTCAACTGGAGAGCGCGGCGGTGAGGAGCGCGACGATCCGGTCGGCGTCCGCGTTGGTCAACCGCGCCGAGAGGAACGCGGCTTCGAACTGGCTCGGTGGCCACCAGATCCCGGCCTTCAGGGCCGCACGGAAGAAGCGCCCGAAGGCCTCCGTGTCGCATTCCTTCGCCTCCGCGTAGCTGCGGGGCGGGGTGGGACGGAAGAAGATGGTGAACATGGAGCCGACGCGCGCGATGCTGGCGCCGCGCGCCGCGATCGGGCCTTTCAAGCCGGCTTCGATCCGGGCGCCGATGGCCTCCAGGTGGTCGAACAGCGCGGGATCGAGCTGCGCGAGGGTCGCGAGGCCCGCGGCCACCGCCACCGGGTTCCCGGACAGCGTGCCCGCCTGGTAGATCGGCCCCACGGGCGCCAGCCGGCGCATCAGGTCGCGGCGGCCGCCGTACGCCGCGAGCGGGTAGCCGCCGCCCACCACCTTGCCGAGGCAGGTGAGATCCGGCTTCACGCCGTACCGCTCCTGCGCCGTGGCGGGCGGGGTGCGCAGGCCGCACATGACCTCGTCGAAGATCAGCAGGGCACCGTGCAGGTCACACAGCGCGCGCAGGCCCTGTAGGTAGCCCGTATCGGGCGCGATGGTGCCCATGTTCCCGGAGATGGGCTCGAGGATCATCGCGGCGAACTCGCCTGCGTGGGCTTCGAACAGCGCGGCCGTGGCGGGCAGATCGTTGTACGGCGCGACGGCCGTGAGCGCGGCGATCGCGTCCGGGACGCCCGGCGAGCCCGGGATCCCGAGCGTCGCGAGGCCGGACCCCGCGCTGACGAGCATGGCGTCGTGCGCGCCGTGGTAGTGCCCGTCGATCTTGAGGATCCGCTGGCGGCCCGTGGCCCCCCGCGCGAGGCGGATGGCGTGCATGGTCGCCTCCGTCCCGGACGACACCAGCCGCACCATCTCCATGGACGGGACGCGGTCGCGGATGGCCTCCGCCAGCTCGACCTCGCCCTTCGTCGGGGCGCCGAAGGTGGAGCCCAGGCCGATCGCGGAAATTGCGGCGGCGTTCACCGCGGGATCGGCGTGTCCGACGAGAAGGGCGCCCCAGCTGCACACGAGATCCAGGTACTCGTTCCCGTCCTCGTCCCAGATCTTCACGCCTGCGCCGCGCGCGACGAACGGCGGATCGCCTCCGACCGACTTGAAGGCGCGGACAGGCGAGTTCACGCCGCCCGGGATGATCTGCTGGGCGCGCTCGAACAGCTCTGACGATCGGGACAAGGAGCCTCCGCAGGGGCGCACTTACCGGAGATGGCCCGCGGGATCACCCCCCTGCTACTCTCCGTTGCGGTCCGCGCGCTCCCGCGACGACAGGGAGCGCGATCGGGAGGCGCGGACGTCTTCCGGGAGATCTGCGGCGTCGATCGCCGCCATGGCTTCGTCCAGGTCGCCCAGGCGCTCGAGGCAGGTCGCGACGCCGAGCTGGGCGACGGCCGCGAGCTGCGGATCCTTCGCGTGGTGCACGGCGGCGCGGTACCGCCCGAGCGCGCCTTCCACGTCTCCTGCAGCGAGGCACGACTCCGCGCGTCCGAGCTCCGCCCGCGAGCGGTGCGCAGGCCAGGCCCCGGCGACGAGATCCCACACGGTGTCTGCGGCGGCGCGATCGCCGCTCTCATCGAGCGCGTGCGCGGCGCGGATCAGGCGGTCCGGCGCTTCCGGGGACGCGGGATCGGCCTCCCACGCCGCACGGTACAGGCGCGCGGCCTCCGCGAGCTGGCGCTCGTCCACGAGCAGGTTCGCGATCTCCTCTCGGATCTCCGCCAGGACCGCGCCGTCGAGGCCGGAGCGCGCCAGCCGCTCGAGGCGGGTGCGGGCCGCGCCGCGATCGCCGAGCTCCACCGACCACACGGTCGCCGCGCGGCGGAGCGCGAGCTGGCGGGTCGACCGCAGCGGGCTCCAGGACGCGATCGCGTCGTACCGGGCGGCGGCCAGCTCGGCGTCTCCGCGGCCGAGCGCGGCGTCCGCGCGCCCCAGCGCCAGCGGCGAGACCGGCGTGGTGGAGAGCCCCGCCATCCCGAGCGCTAGGGCGGCCGCCACCACCAGGCCACGTACCTGGAAGGGGAGCACGACCGCCAGCAATCGAGCGGGCTTCGGGGAGCGTCCTGCGAGGTTCGCCAATTCTTCAGGCCTCGGGGGTGGGGGATATTACCGCGGAGCCGCCGTCGGGGGTAGGCTGGGCGCGGAGTTGACCGCATGTCCACGACCCGCCGCACCGTGATCAGCGGAATCGCCGCACTGCCGCTGCTCCCCGCCTGCGACGGCGGCGAGAAGGTCGATACGGCCGCTCCGGCCGTGATCCCGGAGGACCCCCGCTCCCCGCTGCCGGACCCGGAATGGCCCGGGATCGTCGCTCGGTCGGACGCGCAGTTTCCGCTCGGCGTGCAGGCCGGCGACCCCACGCCCGGTGGCGCGCGGGTGTGGACCGCGTACGCCGGGGCGCTGCCGCTCACGCTCCACACGGCCGTGTGGGACGGCACCGCGTGGGTCGAAGCGGGCTCCGTCCCGGTCGTCCCGGACGCGCGCGGGATCGTGCACCACGATCTGACGGACCTCCCCGCGGACGGCACCGTCGCGTTCCAGGTGGTGGACGCCGATGGCATGGGCTCGCCGATCGGCCGGTTCCAGACCGCGATCCCGTCCGAGCACACGGGCCGCGTGCGCATCGGCGTCACGTCGTGCTCGGACCAGGAACACGGCGAATTCCCGGCGCTCCCGGCGCTCGTCGCCGCGGGCCCACTCGACGCGTTCGTGTGGCTCGGCGACTTCGTCTACACGGACGGCTCGGTCACCTACGAGGAGTACCGGGCCGTCTGGGAGCAGAACCTCGCGAAGGAGTCGGTCCGCGGCGTGCTCTCGCGCGTCGCCGGGGTCTGGTCCTGGGACGACCACGAGGTCGGCAACAACTGGGACCCGCAGACCATCGATCCGGCGCAGCGGGACGCCGCGTTCGAAGCCTTCTTTGGCCTCACGCCTACGGTGACGGCGGCGCCGGGGCGCCTGTGGCGGAGCCTCCGGTTCGGCGCGGCGATGGAGCTGTTCGTGCTGGACTGCCGCTCCGAGCGCGATCTCGCGGCGGGGGTGTACGTGTCGCGCGAGCAGCTCGACTGGCTGAAGGCCGGGCTGGCCGCGTCGACGGCGACCTGGAAGATCGTGGCCAACTCCGTGCCGATCACGGCGATGCCGGACGCCTGGGACATCTCCGGCATGGGCACCGACCGGTGGGAGGGCTACCCCGCCCAGCGCGCGGAGCTCCTCGACCACATCGCGGGGATCAAGGGTGTCCTGTTCGTCTCTGGCGACTTCCACCAGACCGGCGTCTACCGCGTCGATCCGGGGAGCCCGGTGTTCGACGTCATGTGCGGACCCGCGGGGTCGTTCCTCAACCCGGGCGGCCAGCTCCTGATCGAGGACGACCAGTACTTGTACACGGACGCGATCTGGAGCGCGACCGCCCTCGAGTGCGCGGTGGACGGTAAGTGTCGTATCACCATGGTCGCGGAAGACGGGAGCGTGGTCCTCGACATGACCGTGAACGTCGACGGTGACGTTGTCGAGACGCTCGTCGCGCGGCACCCCTGGAAGGAGTGACCGGGCGGGGCGCGAAGCCCTCGTCGGGTTAACCACCCCGCCCGAGGGGTGGGCCATGCGCGTCCTGTTCGCCGATAAGTTGCCCGATCGCGCCCGTACGCGGCTTGCATCGCAGGGTTTCGAGGTCCGGTCGGAGCCGAAGCTGGACGGGGACGCACTGCGCGATCGGATCGCGGAGTTCGACCCCGAGGTCCTCGTCGTCCGCAGCACCAAGGTCACCGGCGCGCACGTGGAGGCCGGGAAGTCTCTCGCGCTGATCGTCCGGGCCGGCGCCGGCGTGAACACGATCGACCTCAAGACCTGCTCCGCCCGCGGCGTATTCGTCAGCAACTGCCCCGGGAAGAACGCGGTCGCCGTCGCCGAGCTCGCGATCGGCCTCATGGTGTCACTGGATCGTCGCATCGCCGACAACGTCGCCGACCTGCGCGCCGGGAAGTGGGCGAAGGGCGAGTACAGCAAGAGCAACGGGCTCAAGGGCCGGACGCTGGGGCTCATCGGCTTCGGCGACATCGGGCGGGAGGTCGCGGTGCGCGCCAAGGCGTTCGGCATGCCGGTGGTCGCCTGGTCGCGGTCCCTGACGGGAGAGAAGGCGGCGCTTCACGGGGTCGAGCGGCTCGCGACGCCGGAGGACGTGGCCCGCCGGGCGGACGTGCTCTCGGTGCACCTGGCGCTCACGCCGGAGACCCGCGGGCTGGTGGGCGAGAGCGTGCTCCGCGAGCTGAAGCAGGGCGCGATCTTCCTGAACACCGCGCGGGCGGAGGTCATCGACAACGACGCCCTGCTCGCTTCGATCGATGGCAAGAAGCTTCGCGTCGGCCTCGACGTGTTCCCGAGCGAGCCGTCCGGCTCGGAAGGCGTGTTCGAGAGCCCGCTCTCGCAGCACCCGGCCGTCTATGGGACACACCACATCGGCGCGTCCACGGAGGAGGCCCAGGAGGCCGTCGCCGAGGAGATGTGCCGGATCGTCGAGACCTACAAGCGGGACGGCCGCGTGCCGAACTGCGTGAACGTCGCCATGCGCAGCCCGGCCGACCACCTCCTCGTCGTCCGCCACCTGGACCGCGTCGGCGTCCTCGCCGGCGTGCTCGGCGTGCTGCGCGAGAGCGACGTCAACGTCGAAGAGATGGAGAACACCATCTTCGAGGGCGGCAAGGCCGCGATCGCGCGGATCCAGGTGACCGGCAAGCCGTCCGATGACGCGCTCGCTCGGATCTCGGCCCAGGAGCACATCCTCTACGTCAACGTCGTCCCACTCTTCTAATTGCCGGTCGCCGGCCTCGACGGCCGGACTCCCTCAACAGGCAGGAGCCCTGAACATGGCCCGCATCCACAACTTCTCCGCCGGTCCGGCCGTCCTCCCCGAGGAAGTGCTGAAGCAGGCCCAGGCCGACATCTGGGACCTGAACGGCTCCGGCATCGGCATCCTCGAGTGCAGCCACCGCGGCGGCGCGTACGACGCCGTCCACGCCAGCGCGAAGGCCCGGATCAAGCGCCTGTTGAACGTGGGTGACGACCACGAGGTCCTGTTCCTCCACGGCGGCGCGCGCACCCAGTTTTTCATGCTCCCGGCGAACCTCCTGCGCGGCGGCCGCGCGACCTACCTCGACACCGGCGTGTGGTCGAAGGGCGCGATCGAGGACGCCCAGCGCTACGGCACGGTCGACGTGCCGTTCTCGAGCAAGGGCCAGGGCTACGACCGCGTACCGACCCAGGCCGAGATCGGCGCTCTCCCGGAAGGAACGAAGTACCTGCACTACACGGCGAACAACACCGTCGCCGGCACGGAGTTCCAGTACCAGCCCGACCCGGCAATGGTGGGCGGCAGCGCGTGGCTCGTCTGCGACATGAGCTCCAACTTCCTCTCCCGCCCGGTGGACGCGTCGAAGTTCGACCTGATTTACGCCGGCGCCCAGAAGAACGCGGGTCCGGCGGGCGTCACGATCGTCGTGATCCGCCGCTCGCTGCTCGCGCACTGCGAGGCGGATCTCCCGGCCATGCTGCGTTACGGGGTGCACGTCGAGAACGACAGCACCTACAACACGCCGCCCGTGTTCGCGATCTACATGGTCGAGAAGATCGCGGCGTGGCTCGAGGATATGGGCGGGCTCGCCGCCATCGAGAAGCGCAACGTCGAGAAGGCCGGCCGCGTCTACGCGGCCATCGACTCTTCTTCGCTCTTCAAGGGAAAGGCGAAGGAGGGGTCGCGGTCGCGCATGAACATCACGTTCACGGCGGGCTCCGAAGAGCTGGACAAGAAGTTCGTGAAGGAGGCCGACGCCGCCTCCCTGTCGGGCCTCAAGGGCCACCGCCTCCTCGGCGGCCTGCGGGCGAGCGTCTACAACGCGCAGACGGACGGCGCGATCGACGCGCTCGTCGCGTTCATGCGTGAGTTCGAGAACAAGAACGCCCAGCGTGGGAGCCACTGATGCCGAATCCCGGGAACCGCGACGAAGACGAGAAGGACAGCCAGGACAAGGTCGAGAGCTTCGACGAGTCCGACGAGATGGACGACGACATCGTCGTCATCACGGACGAAGAAGGCAAGTCCTACAACTGCATGGTCCTCGCCGTCATGGAAGTAGACGGCCGCGAGTACGCCATGCTGTCCCCGGTCGAGGGGTTGGAGGGCGAGGAGGGCGACGACGTCGAGCTCTTCCTCTTCACCTACGACCAGGACGAGGAGAACGACCAGGAGACCTTCGGTCCCATCGACGACGACGCCACCTACGAGAAGGTGCGCGAGGCCTTCGCCGAGCTCATGGAGCAGTCGGACGAGGACGACGAGGACGAGGGCGAGGACGAGGACGAGGACGAGGACGAGGAAGAAGGCTCCGAGGCGAAGGAGTAGCTTGGCGACCGGGCCCTGGCGTGAGCGCATCGCCGCGCTGGTCGGGGCCCTGCAGGCCTCGCCGCGCGTGGAGATCCGCGCGCTGCACCTGTTCCCGCCGGCGGCAACGCCCCCTGCGGGCCTGCCGCCGGGACTCGCCGCGTTCTACGCCGAGACGGACGGGCTCCAGCTCGCCTGGGCGGACCGCGAGGACCCGGCGTACGACCCGTCGCGGGAGGCCTGGCTCGACGCCCCCGCGCCGTGGGACGCCGATCCGGCAGGTTGGACCGGCGCGATCTGGATCCTGCCGGCGGACGCTGCCACCGCCGTGGTGGATCCGCTCGCTGGCGGGATCCGCGTGGAAGGCCAGGATCTCGTGCTGCCGGACGGCACGCGCGGCTCGCCGGACGACGTCCTGGGCCACCTGCTGAACACGCTCGGGTGCCTGGGCCGCCGCAACGCCCCGCTCCTGCGCACCCCCCTGGCGGTCACCGATGTCCTCGTGGACGAGCCGGACGTGCAGCGGGGGACCAGCCTCCTGGTGTCGGTGGTGGAGGTCCGGCGCACGTCGCCGGAGGACGCCGCTTGGGCGTGGGCGGACCGCGGCCTCGACACCGACCAGGTCTCCGCGCGCTGGGCGCGCCCGGACGGCTCGCCCCCGGCGGAGGTCGTGGAGGTGGAGCTCGAAGCCTCCGATCTGCCCGCCGCGCTCGTGCCGTTCGCGTGCTCCGAGGCTCTGGTGCGCCAGCTCCTGGGCCCGTGGGGGAACCCGACGAGCTTCGTGGCGGCCGTGGACCTGACGGAGCGGCCGCGGTGGATCGTGGCGTTCGCGGCGGACCCTTCGTCGGACGACGCGCTCGAGCCCGACACCACGGCGGACACGGAGATCCGCCCGATGGACACCCCGCTCGAGCACCACTCCGCGCTCGCGGGCTCCCCCGTGGACGAGGATCCCACGCACGACGGCCTGCAGTACGTCGCGACCGTGCGCTTCCCGGCGGACGGCGGGGAGGGCGACCGGGTGTTCCCGCGCCCCGTGACGCTGACGCACCGGTGGAGCACGCCGGCGTTCGCGGGCAGCCGGCTCTATGCCCTCGCCGCGGCGCCGGACAGCGGAAAGCTCGCGGCGATCGCGGAGTCCGGTGAGCTCCAGCTCTGGCACGCGACGGGCGCGCCGATCGCCCTCGAGCTGCAGCGCGAGCCCGAGTCCTTCTCGGAGGTCGGGTTCGGGCGGGACGGCCGGCTCGCCGTGTGGGACGGCAACCTGGTCGCGCGCTGGGAAGCGGACGGGCGGCCCGCGGGCTTCGTCCACCAGCGCATGGCCGGGATCGAGGGGTTCGAGGCCGACGACAACGAGTTCGCGCTCTGGGCGAACCGCCCCGTGTTCCTCGATCTGCGCGGGGACGTCCACGGGACGATCGACGCGCTGGACGACGATCTCGTGTCGCGGTCGGCGCTGTCCGCGAGCGGCCGGCACCTGGTGGTCGGGACGGAGGGGGGCCAGGTCGCGTGGTACGGCCTCGAGCCGTTCGTGCAGCGCTGGCGCATGTCCACGGATCTGGGCGAGATCCGCGCGATAGCGCTCATGCCGCGCGGCTGGCGCGTGGCCGTCGGCGGCCGCGAGGCCGTGGCCATCTACGACGCCGAGGGCGGCGAACTCCGCCGGATGCCGGCCCACGAGGGCGAGGTCATAGCGCTCACGTACGTGGCGGAGG
>CAMCWU010000122.1 GCA_945882675.1 Klebsiella pneumoniae
CCGACCTCCTCGCGTCGCCGAAAGAGCGGGCGGAGCTCGCGATGATCGTGGATCTCGTGCGGAACGACCTCGGGCGCGTGGCGTCCCCGGGCTCGGTGCGCGTCGGCCCGCGGCGGGTGGTGACCCACGCGAACGTCCACCACACCAGCCGCACCGTGGACGCCGACGTCCGCCCCGACCTCGACGCCTGGGACACGCTCGCGTCCCTGTTCCCGGCCGGGTCAATCACCGGCGCGCCGAAGCGCCGGGCGTACCAGCGGATCTCGGAGCTGGAGGAAGAGCCGCGCGGCGTGTACTGCGGCGCCATCGGCTACGCGAGCGGCGACCGCGCGCGGTGGTCCGTGGCGATCCGCACCGCCGTCCAGCACGGCGACGCGCTCCGCTGGCACGTCGGCGGCGGGATCGTGGCCGGAGCGGACCCCGCCGCGGAGTGGGCGGAGACCGAGGCGAAGGAGCGCGCGCTGGCTGCTTCGCTCGGGGGGATCACTCCTCGTCGAGGTTGAGGGGCTCCTCTTCGCCGCCCAGGTCCTCCTCCGGCGGGAGCTCGTCGTCGAGCGGCTCCTCGTCCGTGGGCGCGGACTTGTCGGTGGCGCCGACTGGCTCGTCGCCGACGGGGATGGCGGTCCGGCCGGCCTCGCGCTCCTCGCGGCGCTTGCGGAGGCGCTCGCGGACCTCTTCCCGGCGGCGGGTGCGCTCCGGGTCGTCCGCGGTGGTCGGCGGCATGGCGGGGCGGTCGAGCGAGTCGTCCGACGGCGTGACCGCCGACGAGCCGCCGCGTCCGGCGCGCGTGGTGCGCCCCTCCCGCTGCGCCCGGCACGTCGGCGGGGCGATGTACCCGGTGCAGGCGTAGTGGAGCTTCCCGTCCGCCCACAGGGCCTCGCCGGCCATGGCTCCGAATCGCTCGAACTCCGCGCCGAGCTCGATGACGGCGTCCACCCGCACGTGGCTCCGCGTGAGATCGTCCTTGAGCGTGATGTCACCTTCGAGCGTGACGTTCCCGATCGACGACGCGATCGTGCCGCGCTGGATCGCCGCCCGCCCGTCCTTGACCGACAGCTCGAGGGTCAGGTCGTCGACGAGGATCTCCGTCGGAGCGCCGAAGCCTTCGTAGGCTTCGAGGCCGAGCTCGGTGAACGCGAGGCTCAGCCCGGTGATCGTGACGGTGCCGGACGCGTCCCGCATCCCGGTCTCGCCCGAGATGTCCGCCGCGAGGTCGAGGGTGCCGCTGCCCGTCATCGGATAGGGCGAGAGGAGCACCAGATCCGCGAGGTTCGCGCCCGGCGCCGAGAGCCACACGTCCGTGAGCGACCAGCCCTTGTTCTTCTCGGCGTCGACGAGGATCCCGGCGCCGAAGTCGATGCTGCTCTCGCCGGTCGTGACGAAGCCCTTCACGTACGGGCGGCCGCGCGCGAGGCCGAACGGGTTGACCGAAGCCGCGACGACGTCGGATGCCGCCACCAACGTCGGCACGGCCTCCGGATCGCGCGGATTGTTGTCGAAGAGCCGGACGTCCTTCAGCTTCAGCCCGAACCAGTACGGGCTCGCGCTGCCGATCTGCACGCTGCGCTTCCCCCCGCTCGTCCGATCGGCCTCGAACATCAGCCGCTGCACGACTGCGTCCGACGGGAAGGTCAGCCAGAGCGTGAACAGGAACACGAGGGTGACCCAGCCGAATGCCAGGATCCCATACCCGATCTTGCGGATCACGAGCCCTCCACCGAGTACGCGACGAGCTCGAGCGTGAGATCGTAGACCTTCGTGCGCTCCCGACCCGCGACCGTGGTGCGGATCGACGCCTGCTCGACGCGCGCGGGGTACCCCCCCGATTCGAGGGCGTACAGGAACTCGAGCATGGCGTCGTACGGCGCCTGCTTGAGCTCGACCTTGTAGTGCGTCTGACGCAGGGAACCGACGACCTCCGCGCTGGTCTCGTTCACCGCCCGCAGCTGCGTGGCGACGTCGTTCTCCTGGGCCAGGCGCTCGACCCAGGCGCCGACCGGCTGATCGGCGAACTGCTTGATCCGTGTCTCCTGGGACGCCAGCGTCTCGGCCGCTTCCGCGTACTCGGCTTGCAACGCCTGGATCTGGGCGAGCTTGTCGTTGCTCGATCGCACGTGCTCGGCCTGATCCGCGAGGATGCCGGAGAGGGTCCACCACAGGCCGCCCACGAGCAGGAGCGCGAAGAACGCCACGAGCCCGCCTCCGAGCTTGCGATCTCGCGGCGAGAGGGTCTCGAGCTGGCGCTCGACCAGGGCGACGAGGCCCGTGCGCTGCTGCGCCTCCACTGCGCTGGCCATCAGCCTGCCTCCTTGCCGGTCTTGCTCGGGGTTCGCGCGTCTGGATCGGCCGGAGCCGCGACTTCGCCGAGCGGGATGGAGATCGGGAACCGCACGCGGCCGGTGGCCGTCTTGGTCTCGTCCCCCTTGGTCGCGTTCTTGAACCGCGGATCCTTCTGGAGCGACTCCTCGACCGCCGCAGACGACGCGTAGCCGTCGGTCTCGGCCGTGAAGGAGATGACGTCCGCGCTGATGCTCAGCTCGCTCAGCTCTACCGTGACGCCCGGGTGCGCCGGGAACGCCTCCGTCAGCGCGTACCAGGCGTCGATGGTCGGCGGGGTGCCGGTCTGGGTCAGGGACGCCGCGCGGTTCACGGCGTCCTCCGTCTCCTCTGCCATGAGAGAGAGCGCGGTCGTCGTGTCTTCGATGGTAGCCGGCGGCAGCTCCGGGAAGGTCGTGCCGACGATCGTGCGGATCTGGTCGTCCGCAGCGTCACCCTCACGGTCGAGCTGCCAGTACCGGAAGCCGAACAGAACCACGGACGCGAGCACGAAGATCCCGAGGCCCATCCCGCCGTACACCACGCCGGCGCGGACCCAGTCGGTGCCGCCGCGGTACGCGAGCTGGCCGAGGCGCAGGTCGATCGCCGGGCTCCCCGCCTGGCCCGCCGCCTGCAGCCCGAGCGCGTGGGAAAGCGCGAAGCTGGCCGGGACCTCGAGGCCGGGGCGCGAGACGGTCACGCCGAGATCCTGCTGGAGGTACCCCCACAGCTCCGGGATCCGCGATCCGCCGCCCACGACGCGGACCTCGTCGATGCTCGTGGAGAGGATGTCCTCCGCCTGGATGAGCGTCGAGCGGATCTCGGCCAGCAACAGGCCGATCGCGCCGTCCATGGCCTCCCTGGCCTGCGGCGGGAGCATCCGGTAGCCGGACTCCGCGGGATCCTGCTCTTCGGAGGGCGAGATCTGCAGCGCCGTCCCGATGGTGTCGGTCGTCTCGTCCTCGGCGCCGGGGGGCGCGGCCGCGGCGATGAGGCGGCCGTGCTTGCGGGCCTCCGCGTCCGCCCACGAGCACTGGAGCGCCTGCTGGATCGCTCGGGTGAAGCTCCACCCGCCGACGTTCACGGACCGCGTCCACTCCACCTGGCCGCCGCGCACGACCGACACCGACGTGTGGCTGTGGCCGATGTCCACGACCGCTACGGAAGCGCCCGGGCCCCCGCGACCGCCGTCCGCGCCTGCCGCGAAGGGCGCCATGAGCTCGCCGTCCACGTACACCACGGCCGGGTCGAGCCCGCGCTGGGCGAGCGCGCCGATCCAGACCTCCAGCTGGTCTTTTCGCGCGAGGGCCGCGAGGACCACCGTCTGCTCGCGCTGGCTCAACACCCGCCAGCCGAGGATCATGTCGTCGAGGTCGAACGGGACCTCGGCCTCGATCGCGAAGGGGAGCGTCTGCTCGACCTTCCCGCGATCCGTGAACGGCATGGTGAGCCGGTGGAAGGTCGACACGCCGCCGGGCAGCGCGAGCGCCACGGCGTCCGACGTGGTCGGCTTCAGGTTGGGGCGGTCCGAGAACAGCGCGTCGAGCGCCACGAGCCGCGACTCGAGGGTCGGCGGGGCGCCGTCCTGCGGGACGCGCACGTCGTACCGCTCGTCGAACGTCCACGTCCGGCCGGTGCCGCGGAAGGCGGTCACCTTGACGGCGTGCGTGCCGAGATCGATCGCGAGCAGCCGAGGCATCAGTCCGTCCCTACTGGATCTTGTAATATACGATGCGGCCCGTCGGGTCCGCACGGAAGTCCATGACCGCCGTGATCTCGACGCGGGCCTCGCCCACCTCGCCCGACGAGGTGACGCGGAAGACGCCCGACTTCGTGGTCACGAACTTCGCGGCGTCGTCGCGCAGCGGGTAGCCGAGCGTCCCCTCGACGAAGGTGACGAACTGGTCGGCGCCCCCGATGTTCACGCCGCCTTCGAGGATCGAGAGCGCCTGGAGCCGCTGGTACTCGTCGACGATCTGATCGACGTACGCGTCGTTCGGCTGGGGGCCTTCGTGCAGCGCGACGAGGAGCGCGCGGATCACCGGCCGCCCCGCCGTGTTGATGTTCACCTTGCCGTCGCCGTAGATCGTCAGGTGCTGGCCCATCCGCTGCCAGACGCCGTCGAGGTTCCAGCCGTCCACGAGCCGCAGCTCCTCCAGCGTGTCGAAGGGGGCGTTGCGCGAGCGATACGGGACGTCCAGGCCCTGGTAGAGCGCGTCCTCGTCGCCTCCCTGGTACAGGCGCACGGTGTCGAGGTCCGTCCAGTCCGCGAGGTTCGCGACCAGCTCCGCCACGTCGAGGTTGTTGTCGAGGAACCACTGGCGGTACTCCTCGCGCGCGGCGAGGCCCTGGACCTTCGCGGTCGTCGGGTTCACGAGCAGGTCGCCGAAGGTCGTGACGCCGGGGAACGCGCCGACGTAGATGTAGCGGTTCTCGTCCTCTACGTGTGCGTGGAAATCCCCGTCGAAGTCCAGGAAATTGCGGGTGATCCCCTCGTCTTCGCGCGACTCGTCGACCTGCTCGTCGGTCAGGCCCTTGTTGGCGACGACCTCGCCCATCTCGTCCTCGGACACGTCGCCGCCGCTGACGAGGAGCAGGCGCAGGATCTGGGTGTTGATCGTCGGGATCAGCCGCCACAGACTGTCGGCCTTCACCCCGAGCATCGGCCCGAGCATCTCCATATACGGCGCGAGCATCTGCTCGAACTGCTTGCTCGCCATCAGCACGAGCCGGAAGAGCTGCATGCCGGTATACGCGATCTGCTCCGCCTTGATCTCGTCGCGGTGGTGCTGGGCCATCTGCACGCGCTTGACCGCGCCGTCCGCGATCTCGACGACGAGGATCGTGAGCAGCAGGATCGCCGAGAGGACCATGAGGAGCGCGACGCCGCTCCGGCTGCTCCGCCCGACGCGGTAGAAACGGTGGGAGACGGGGCCGCGTGGGCGCGTGAGCTCGTGCCAGAGCCGGCGTGCGAGGTACGTCATGGACCACCCACGCCCGGTGGCATGATCGGCGGCGGGACCGTCCCGGCGCCACCCCGCCGGCCGCCCGGCCGTCCCGGCTTGTTGCCCGCCCCGGGCGTCCCGCCGACGCCCATCGGAGCGCCCCCAACCGCCGCTCCCCCCGCGACCGAGCCCCCCTGGCACAGCCCGTTCCGCCCGACGCAGCCGTTCTTCACGGCGGTCCCGAGGTTCGACACGACGCCCCCGCTGGCGCCCATCCCGCCGGTGCCCGGCCCCGCGACCCCCGCGTTCGCGGCGTCGATCATCTGGTTCGCCAGCATCGACTGCGCGTTCTGCATATTGTCGGCGTAGTGGAGCTGCACCGTGGACAGGAACGGCACGTCCACCGTCGACTCCGGGTCCTCCGGGTCGGGCGCCATGAGCACGAGCGCGATCTCGACCGCGCGCGGGAGCCGGTACTGCGTGTCCACCGAGCGGGTATCCCACTCGTCCCTCCACTCTCCCGAGATCTGGTCGAGGTACCGGAGGTTGAACGACCGCACGTTGTACGCGAGCGGCAGGACCTTCCCGCCCTCTGCCGGCTCCTCGTCCACGAGCTGCGACTCGCGGATGTACAGCACCTGGCCCTGCCCGACCTCCGGCGGCGCGTCCTCGGTGAAGATCGAGATCTCTGCCTGATCGGACTCGCGGCTGTCCATGTACAGGCGGTCGTGCGCGAGGGTCGCCAGGAAGAGCTGGTCCGGATCCTGGTCGAGGCCGGCGAACACCGTCTCGTACCGCTCCACCCCGCCGATGTTCGGCGTCAGGTACGCGAGCTGAACGGCACGATGAATCGTGGCGAGCGCCACGCGGGCCCCGCGCGTGGTCGCGTCGCGCTGCGAGAGCAGGCGGTTGAACTCGATCGAGTTCGCCAGCGTCTGGGCGATCATGACCGACATGATCAGCAGGATGCTGATCGCGACCATCGACTCGATGAGGGTCATCCCTCGTCTTGCGCCGCGGATCCTCATGGTGTCGGCTGCGCTTCGGTGCCGCCGGCCATCCCGGTCGCGAGCACCTGGCCGCTCGGGTTGATCGCGTGGCCGACGAGGACCACCTCCGTCCCCTCCTCCTCGGCCTCCTTGCTGTCGGCGCCCCACCAGACCCGCACGCGGATCTCGCGGATGTACGGGGCGACCATCTGCGTGAGCATCTCCGGCGACGCCATCGAGCCGAGCGCGCCGAGCCCGCCGCCTGCCGCCGCTCCCGCGTCCTCCGCCCCGGCCGACCCGCCCATCACGCCGCTCTGGTCGAGCTCCGCCGCCGATCCCGCGAGGTCGCCCGCGAGCGCCACGTCGATCTCGGAGATCCAGTACTCCCAGTGGTAGTCCTCGAGCTCGTCGCCGAACTCGAGCGACATGGCCTCGTCCCCGAGATCGTCGAAGTCGCCGGACTCCGTCTGGTCGCCGAGCTGGAACCCGTCGGCCTCCAACGCCAGCGATGCCTCGTCGAACTTCACCTGGGCCAGGTCCGTGGCGATCACCATCCGCTCGGCTTCGCGCGTCAGGAACGCGGCGCTCGCCTGCGTCTCGAGCAGGATCGCCAGCGACACGACGAGGATCGCCAGCGCGACCATCACCTCCAGCAGGGAGAAACCGCGACGAGAATGGTGGGCGGAAGGTCTCATTGCGGCAGCGCCGGGCCTTCGTCGGGCACCCACGAGAAGGCCTCCTCCCAGGTCAGGAGCTCGGCGAGCATCTTCACGTTGCCGGACAGCGGCTCGACCTCGATCGTCCACCCGTCGCCGTCGTCCCCTTCGCGCAGCCACAGGACCGTGTGCTCGGACAGCCCGCTCGGGAACACGTACGAGTAGAGCATGAACGGCTCGGCCGTCGGATCCTCGCGCTGGGCGGCCAGCTTTTCGACGTCCGTGACGGTCATCAGGCGGCCGTACTGCGGCGTGTACAGCCCGCCGATCCGCAGGCCGGCCGGGAGCTGGATCGTCGTGTCGTACCGGGCGACCGCCCGCTCGAACGGCTGCTCGTGCGAGCGGAACTCGGCGAGCTCCTCCTCGTCCATCAGTGCCACGCGGTCCGCGCGCTCCTTGTCCCAGCGCGCCCGGGCCTCCGGGTCGTTGAAGATGACCGCGGAGCCCTTCGCGCCGTCCACCGAGATCGCCCCCTTCTGCAGGTCGTAGCTCACGCGGAAGGTCATATTCTTCATGATGGCTTCCTCCTGGAGCTGCTGCAGCAGCATCGTGAGCTTCACGACGCTCGACCGGTTCTCCAGACCGAGGACGCCCCGCAGCCCGCCCGCCAGGATCGCGGCGAGACTCAGGAGGATGACGATGACGACCATCACCTCGATGAGCGTCATCCCTCGCCTGGAACGGCGGATGTCCCGGCAGTGGGCCAACTAGTCGGGCTCGGAGAGGCGGATGTCGTCGCCGCCGCCCTCGGAGCCGTCCGGACCGTAGGAGATGAGGTCGTACGGCTTGCCGTCCGGCCCCGGCGACACGTAGATGAAGGGGTTGCCCCAGCCATCCGTCGGGAGCGTCTCGTTGCCGACGACCGCCTGCAGGCCCTCCGACGTGGTGGGCGGCTTCTTCTTGCGGAGCTGGTAGATCTCGATGCGCTGGCTGAGCTTGCCCATCGTCAGGCGCGTGGTCTGGCCCTGCGACTCGCCGAACACCTGGAAGATGCCGTAGGCGAGCACGGAGGTCAGCGTGAGGATGATCGCGATGACGACCATGACCTCGACCAGGGTCATGCCGCGACGCGAACGGCGCGCGCGACGGGTCTTCGGGTTGAGAAGCATAGGACCTCCAGAGTTTCTATTTGATCATGGAAGAGAGGTTCATCATCGGCATGAGCAGCCCGAGCGCGGTCACGAACACGACGCCGCCCATGATCACGATCATGCCGGGACCGAGCAGCGAAGTCGTCGCCTGGATGGTCTGCTCGACCTCGTCCTCGTAGGACTCGGCCACGACGGTCAG
Organism: Klebsiella pneumoniae; assembly: GCA_945882675.1. GTDB lineage: Bacteria > Myxococcota_A > UBA796 > UBA796 > CANLGQ01. The sequence continues at coordinate 8,257 of CAMCWU010000122.1, forward strand.
CATTCGCTCGAGCTCGCCGGTCCGCTCCCCGATGGCGATCATGTGCGTCACCATCGGCGGGAACTGGCCGGACGCCTTGAGCGGCGCGCCGATCGACTGCCCCTCGGTGATGTTGTGCGAAGCCTGCGCGATCGCGCGGGCGATGTGGACGTTGCCGACGATGTTCTCGACGATGCCGAGCGCGGAGATGATGGGCACCCCCGACATCAGCAGCGTAGAAAGCGTGCGGCAGAACCGTGCGATCGCGACGAGTCGGTTCACTTTTCCGAAGATCGGGACCTTGAGCTTGAAGCCGTCCCACCGGTCGCGCCCCGACTTCGTCCGAACCCAGCGGCGAAACAGGAATACGATGAGCGCCACCACCAGCGGGAACGACCACCACCAGCCGACCAGCACGTCGCCCGCGAAGAAGATCACCTTCGTCAGCAGCGGCAGGCTCTCCTCGCCGCCCATGCCCTCGATGAGACCGCGGATCCGAGGGATGACGCCGAGGAACAGGCCCATGATGAGGACGATGCCGACAATCGCCATCAGCACCGGGTAGGCGAGCGCGCTCACGACCTGGCCCTGCAGCTTGACCTGGTCGTCCACGAACTTGGACAGGCGCTTGAGCACCTCGTTCAGGGCGCCCGACCGCTCACCGGCCCGCACCATCTGCACGTACAGATTGTCGAAGACGGACGGGTGATCCGACATCGCCTCGCCGAGACCCGCGCCTTCGTTCACGCGCTCGCGGATGCGGGAGAGGATGCTCTTGAGCTTGGGCTTCTCGGCCTGGTCGACGAGCGCGGAGAGGGCTTCGCCCATGGGAATATGCGCGCCGACGAGCGTGGAGAGCTGCGTCGTGAGCATGGAGACGTCGCGCGTGGTGACGAACTCGAAGTACTTCGAGACGTCGATCTCCATGTTCAGGCCGGTGCCGCGGACGCTCTTGTCGGCCTGCTCCCGGATCTCCGTCGGGAAGACCCCCATCTTGCGCAGGCGGGTGCGCGCCACCTTGGACGTGTCCGCGTCCACGATGCCGTTCACCGCCTTCCCGGCGGTATCGAGCCCCTTGTACTCGAAGACCGACATGGGCGGCTACTCCGAGTCTTCGGTGGTGACACGCATGACTTCGTCGAACGTCGTGATGCCGGCGAGGACCTTGTCGATGCCGTCGTCGCGGAGCGTCGTCATGCCGAGCTCGATGGCCTTGCGCTTGATCGTTCCGGCGTCCGCGTTGCCGATGACGAGCGGCTTGATCTCGTCGTGAGCGACGAGGAACTCGTAGATGCCGAGGCGTCCGCGGTAGCCGCGCTGGTTGCACTCGTCGCAGCCCTTGGCCCGGTAGATGGGACCGGCCACCCGCTCCCGGGAGACGCCGACATCCTTGAGCTCCTCGTCCGACGGGACATAGGGCTCCTTGCACGTGGGGCACAGCTTGCGGACGAGCCGCTGGGCGAGGACCCCGAGGAGCGAGGACGCCACTAGGAAGGGCTCGACGCCCATGTCCACGATACGCGCGAACGCACCGGCGGCGTCGTTCGTGTGCATGGTGCTGAACACGAGGTGACCCGTGAGCGACGCCTGGACGGCGTTCTCTGCGGTCTCCTTGTCGCGGATCTCGCCGACCAGGATGACGTCCGGATCCTGCCGGAGGAACGCGCGCAATGCGGACGCGAAGCTCAGGTTGATCTTCGGGTTCACCTGCACCTGGCCGATGCCGTTGACCTCGTACTCGACCGGATCCTCGATCGTGAGGATGTTGATATCGGGCTTGTTGATTTCGGTGATCGCCGAGTACAACGTGGTCGATTTGCCGGAGCCCGTGGGCCCGGTGACCAGCAGGATCCCGTGGGGCCGCTGGATGAGGCGGCGGAAGATGTCCAGCGTCGCGCCGGCCATACCGATGCGGTCGAGCGAGAACACCTG